>JALHNV010000069.1 GCA_022843325.1 Pseudolabrys sp.
CAACTCCAGGGCCCCTCACCCGGCTTCCTCGCTTCGCTTGGAAGCCGACCTCTCCCCGCAATGCGGGGAGAGGCGAAGAGAGTTCGTGGCGCGTTTTTCCTTAACCAAACTTCGCCAGCACTGCCGCCGGCACCGGATGCGACTTCAGCCGCCCCTCGGCGTCGCGGATGGTCCACACCCGCTTCTCCGAGCATTCGGCGCACAGGGTGCCGTCGAGGCTGAGCGTGTGTTCGATCTCGAAGCTGGAACGGCCGAACACGATGCTCGACTGCACCGTCACGTCGTCACCGAACCGGGTCGGCTTGAGAAAACGGGCGTGGGTTTTCACCAGCGGGAAGCCGGCGAAGTCGAGCGTCTTGAACATCTGGAATTTGGTGCGGCCCAGCGCCGCCTCGAACAGCATCGCGGTCGATGCGTCGAAGATCACGAAATAGCGCGGATAGAAAATGATACCGGCGGGATCGCAATCGCCCCACTCGATGCGCACCGTGCGGGTGTTGCTGAAGGCCGCCACTATTTCGGCGCCATGCGCAGCGCGCCGTCGAGCCGGACGACCTCGCCGTTGAGATAGCTATTGCCGATCATGTGCAGCGCCAGCGCCGCGAATTCGTCCGGATGGCCGAGGCGCTTGGGGAACGGCACCGCGGCACCAAGCGAATCCTGCGCTTCCTGCGGCAGCGCCTTGAGCATCGGCGTGCCGAATATGCCCGGCGCGATGGCCAGCACGCGGATGCCGAATTGCGCGAACTCGCGCGCCGCCGGCAGCGTCAACGCGGCGACGCCGCCCTTGGACGACGAATAGGCGGCCTGGCCGATCTGGCCCTCGAAGGCCGCGACCGAGGCTGTCGAGATGATCACGCCGCGTTCGCCGTCGGCGAAGGGCTCCAGTGCCTGCATTCCGGCGGCGGCCAGCCGCAGCATGTTGAAGGTGCCAATCAAATTGATGCGGATGACGCGCTCGTATTCGTCCAGCGGCATGACGCCGTCGCGGCCGAGGATGCGTTTGGCCGGGCCGACACCGGCGCAATTGATCAGGATGCGCGCCGGGCCATGCGCGGCGGCGGCTTTCTGAACCGCGGCTTCGCCGGAGGCGGCATCGGCGACGTCACAGGCAACGGCGACGCCCTTGATGTCGGCGGCGACGTCGGCCGCAGCCTTCTCGTTGACGTCGAGCACCGCCACCTTGGCACCGGCGGCCGCCAGCGCTCGCGCCGTCGCCGCGCCGAGTCCCGAGGCGCCGCCGGTGACAAGGGCAGCCTGTCCCTTGATGTCCATTGTCCGTCCTTCAGCGAATGATCCGCGACGATAGCGGCGAAGCGTAGAGCTCGTCTACCAGCGCGGCGCGGTTCTTCAGCACCGCGCGCTGGCTGATCGAACCCTTGTCGGTCATCTCGCCTTTGTCCAGGGATGGCGGCTCGGCCATCAGGAGCAGGCGCGCCACGCGCATCGATGAGCCGGCACTGCCGGCGCTGAATGACGTCAGCAGAGCGGCGAACGTGGCCCGCACCGGTGCGGAATCGATGATCGCGGATGGAGTAGCCTCAGGACCCAGCCCGGCAAGAGCGCGGCACGACTCGATATCGGGAAACACCAGCGCCGAGATGTCGTCGCGATCGGCACCGGCCAGCACCACGTCGCGGGCATAAGGCGCGAAATGATCGATGAAGCGGCTGCGCAGCGGGCCGACGCTGACCCAGGTGCCGGTCGAGAGCTTGTAGTCTTCGGCAATACGGCCGTCGAACAACAGGCCCATGCCGGGATTGTCGGGATCGACGAATTTCAGCGCGTCTCCCAGTTTGTAGAAGCCTTCGTCGTCGAAGGCGTCGGTGGTCAGATGATCCTGGCGCCAGTATCCCGGCGTGATGTGCGGTCCGCGCAGGCGCGCTTCCAGCTTGCCCTCGTTCGGCACCAGCTTGAGTTCGACGCCGGGGGCGGGCAGGCCGATATTGCCGGGCCGGTCGAAATCCCACGACAGCACCAGCGCCAGCGGCGCGGTTTCGGTCGAACCCAGCGAGGACAGAAAGATAATCCGCTCGCCGGTGGTCTCGATCGCCAGCCGCGTGAGTTCGTCCCATGTCGCCTGATTCAGGCCCGCACCGGCGTAGAACATGACTTTCAGCCGGCTGAAGAAGTTGCGGCGCAGCGCCTCGTCGGCGCGCAAATGCGGCAGCAGCGCCTCGTAACCCTTGGGCACGTTGAAATAGATGGTGGGCGCGATGTCACGCAGATTGCGCACCGTCTTCGGCACGCCCGGCGGTGTTGGGTTGCCGTCGTCGATGTAGAGCGAACCGCCGTTGACCAATACCATGTTGAAGTTGTGGTTGCTGCCGAACGTGTGGCTCCACGGCAGCCAGTCGATCACCACCAGCGGCTCGTCCTCGACGAAGGCGAAACCGGCGGCGATCATCGCCTGGTTGGCGCACAGCATGCGATGCGTGTTCACGACGGCTTTCGGCGTGCCGGTGGAGCCGGAGGTGAACAGAAATTTGGCAATGCTGTCGGGCGAGACTTGTGCATGTGCCGCATCGACGCCGGCATCGTCCGGGTCGGCCACCAGATCGGCGAACAGTGTGGTCGGCCGGTCGCCGAGCGGATTGCGCGTCACCACCAGTTCGATGCTGTCCGGCACCGTTTCATACAGCGCCTTGCCGAACGGCAGCCCGTCCGCGGCAAACACCAGCCCCGGCGTCAGCAGGTCGATGATCATCCGCAGTTTGCCGAAGTCGGTCGACATCAGCGAATAGGCCGGCGACACCGGCGCATAGGGGATGCCGACGTACATTGCGGCGAGCGCGAGCAGCGCGTGCTCGATGTCGTTGCCGGAGATGATGACGATCGGACGTTCGGCCGACAGGCCGCGCCGCAGCAGCGCCGCGCCGATGCGTCTCACCTGCGCCAGCACCTCGGCATAGCTGAGCGTGCGCCAGTCGTCGCCGGCGTCGCGCTGGCCGAGGAAGACACGGTCCGGCGCGACTTTGGCCCAGTGTTCGAGCGCTTCGGTGAGCCGGTCGTGATAGCGCGGCAGCGTTCGCGCCGAGCGCACCAGGATGGCGCCATCGGCGCGATGCTCCAGCACCGGGTCGAGGGTGCGGAGGTGGACCGCGCGCAACGGCGCATCAGGAACCGGGCCGGCCGTTGGGGTCGGAGCAGGCATGTCGTCCCTATCGCGTTTATTCTTGTTGTCGATTTGTTGTCCGGGTCAACAATACCGCGCGATCGTGCCGGGCCTCAAGAGCGCGTCGCCTTGGGCCCCCGTTTCTCCAGAAACGCCTTGAGCCGGGCCTTGGCTTCGCCGTCGGCCTGGGCGATCGACGACATCAGCGCCTCCATCGCCAGGCCGCCGGCCGGGTCCATCTCGGCGATGCGCGGCAAGGCGTGCATGACGGCGAAATTGGTCAGCGGCGCGTTTTCAGCAATGCGGGCCGCCAGTTCGAGGCCTTTGCGCAGACCTTTGCCGACGTCGACCAGATAGGTGGTGAGCCCCATGGCCTGGCCTTCCTCGGCCGAATAAGTGCGCCCGGTCAGCATCATGTCCGCCATGCGGGCGACGCCGATCAGCCGCGGCAGGCGCACCGAACCGCCGCCGCCGACAAAGATGCCGCGGCTGCCTTCCGGCAGCGCGTAATAGGTCGAGTGCTCGGCGACCCGCACATGCGCGCAGGCGGCCAGCTCCAGACCGCCGCCGACCACGGCGCCATGCAGCACCGCGACAACCGGCACTTTGCCGAACTGGATCTTGTCGAAAACGCGGTGCCACAGCCCGGAATGGGCAATGCCCTGGGTGACGTCGCGCTCTTTCAGTTCGCCGAGGTCGAGGCCCGCTGAGAAATGCTCGCCTTCGCCATGCAGCACGACGGCGCCGATGCCGTCCGGCAGCGCGGTGAAGAAGGTTTCGATGCCGAGAATGGTTTCGTCGTCGAGCGCGTTGCGTTTCAGCGGCCGCGCCAGCTTCAGGATGGCGACGGCGCCATCGCGCTCGGCAGCCAGCGAGGCGGGCAGTGTCATGGCAAGTCCCTGCATCACTCCACCTCGTAGACATCGAGCCGGACGGCGCGCGCCTCGCGGGCGCCGCGCGCCACCGCCAGAATGCGGTTGAGCCAGTCAAGCGAAGCGTTGGCCGTCTCGAACCGCATGGCGGTGCGGAAATAGTACTGGCCCGGATCGATGCTGTCGCCCCGCGCTAGCCGTTCCATCACATCCGGCGGGCCATGGCGCAGGCCGTCGCTCGACACCAGGATGCGCGCGCCGGCATCGCTTTCGATGGTGTAGCGCGCCTGGATATCGGCAGCGCCGTCGGCGCGGATGATCTGCCAGTCGGCGCCGCCGGGCAGGACTCGCCCGCTGAGCCGGGGGCCGCGTACGGTGCCGCCGCTGATGCCGATGATGCGCCGTTCGCCATAAGGCGTTTGGCCGAGGTTCATGATCGCCTCGAGTTCGGCATGGATGGTGAAGATCGGTTCCTTGCCCAGCATGGTCGCCGTTTCGTTGGGGCTCCAACAGCGCCCGATTTCGCCATTTGACCCTGTCTGTGGCGGGCCGTAAATACGGGCCGCGACCGGGCAGCAGTTCCGAACATTCGAGGCCGATTGAATGGCAAACCGTGACGTTTTCCTCTGCGACGCCGTCCGTACCCCGATCGGCCGCTATGCCGGTGCGCTGGCCAAGGTGCGCACCGACGATCTGGCGGCGCTGCCCCTGAAGGCGCTGATGGCGCGCAATCCCAAGGCCGACTGGGACAAACTTGAAGAGGTGTTCTTCGGCTGCGCCAACCAGGCCGGCGAGGATAACCGCAACGTCGCGCGCATGGCGCTGCTGCTGTCGGGCCTGCCGCAGAGCGTGCCGGGCGTGACGCTGAATCGTCTGTGCGCCTCGGGCCTTGAAGCGGTCGGCACCGCGGCCCGCGCCATCCGCGCCGGCGAGATGGAATTCGCCATCGCCGGCGGCGTCGAGTCGATGACGCGGGCGCCGTTCGTGCAGGGCAAGGCGCAGGAAGCGTTCTCGCGCTCCGCCGAAATCTATGACACCACCATCGGCTGGCGCTTCATCAATCCGCTGATGAAGAAGCAGTACGGCGTCGATGCCATGCCGGAGACCGGCGAGAACGTCGCCGAGGACTTCCAGGTCAGCCGCGCCGATCAGGACGCGTTTGCGCTGCGCTCGCAGCAGCGTGCCGGCAAGGCGCTTGCCGCGGGCTACTTTGCCGACGAGATCGTGCCGGTCGAGATGGCGGGGCGCAAAGGCGACGTCGTGAAGATTGATACCGACGAGCATCCGCGTCCCGACACCACGCTGGAGCAGCTTGCCAAATTGAAGACACCGTTCCGCACGCCGGGCACGGTCACGGCCGGCAATGCGTCGGGCGTCAATGACGGCGCCGCAGCGCTGATCCTGGCGTCAGAGGCCGCAGCAAAAGCGCACGGTCTGACGCCGCGCGCCCGCATTCTCGGCATGGCCTCGGCGGCGGTGCCGCCGCGCATCATGGGCATCGGCCCCGTGCCGGCGACGCAGAAGCTGATGGCGCGGCTCGGCCACAAGATCACCGACTATGATCTGATCGAGATCAACGAAGCCTTCGCGTCGCAGTCGCTGGCCTGCCTGCGGCAGCTTGGGCTGGCCGACGATGCCGAGCACGTCAATCCGCATGGCGGCGCGATCGCTCTCGGCCATCCGCTCGGCATGTCGGGCGCTCGCCTGGCGCTGACGGCAGCGCATGGTCTCGAGGTCCGCGATGGCAAACTGGCGCTGGCGACGCTGTGCGTCGGCGTCGGACAAGGCGTGTCGGTGGCGCTGGAGCGCGTGTGACGAAACAAGGACGGCAACAATGTCGCTGATCTATCCCAAGGACAGTCTGAGCGCCTATCCGGCGCATCTGAGCCCGGGCTACAAAAGCACGGTCAAGCGATCGCCGTCGAAAGCACTCATCGTGGTGCCGCACACGTTGTCGGAATTGACCGGCCCGGTGTTCGGCCACGACGCCATCCAGGACGGCGACAACGACCTGACCCGCCAGCACAAGGGCGAGCCGCTGGGCGAGCGCATTGTCGTGCACGGCCGGGTGCTCGACGAAGACAAGCGGCCGGTGCCGAACGCGCTGGTCGAACTGTGGCAGGCCAATGCCTGCGGCCGTTATGTGCACAATGTCGATCAGCATCCGGCGCCGCTCGATCCGAATTTCACCGGCGCCGGCCGTACCGTCACCGACAGCGACGGGCACTACAAGTTCATCACCGTGAAGCCCGGCGCCTATCCGTGGGGCAATCACCACAACGCCTGGCGGCCGAACCACATCCACTTCTCGGTATTCGGCCATTCGTTCCTGACGCGTCTGGTCACGCAAATGTATTTCCCGGGCGACCCGCTGTTTCCGTTTGATCCGATCTTCAATTCGGTGACCGACGAGAAGGCCCGCCTGCGCATGGTGTCGTCGTTCGATCTGGAGAACACCGTGCCGGACTGGGCGCTGTGCTTCCGCTTCGACATCGTGCTGCGCGGCCGTGAACAGACGCCTCTCGATACGGATGAGCATTAACCTCTCCGCCGTCATGCCCGGCTTTGTGCCGGGCATCCACGTCTTGCTTGCGAAGGAAGACGTGGATGGCCGGGACAAGCCCGGCCATGACGAATGAAGCAAATAGCCGAGTGGAAAAATCCAATGTCCGAGATTACACCCTCACAAACGGTCGGCCCGTTCTTCGCCTACGGCCTGACGCCCAAGGGGCGCTGCGACTGGGACCCCAATGGCAGCTATAGCTGGAAGGAAACCGTCGGCTCCGATCTGGTGACGCCCGACGCCACCGGCCAGAAAATCCGCATCGAAGGTCAGATTTTCGACGGCGACGGCAAGGCGATCAATGACGCCATGATCGAGATCTGGCAGGCCGACGCGCAGGGCCGTTACGCCCATGCGCGCGACAACCGCGCGCTGCCGAACACGCAGTTCAAGGGCTTCGGCCGCTCCGCAACGGACAAGGCCGGCGTCTATGCCTTCGATACGATAAAGCCGGGTGCGGTGCCCGGTCCCGATGGCAAGACGCAGGCGCCCCACATCGTGGTCTGCATCTTCTCGCGCGGCATGCTGCGGCAGGTTTATACCCGGCTGTATTTCGCCGACGAGGCGGGCAACGCTGCCGATCCGATTCTGGCGCTGGTGCCGGCCGACCGGCGTGCCACGCTGATGGCGCACAAGGTCGCCGGCGACGGCATTCCGCTTTACCGCTTCGACGTCCGCGTGCAGGGCGACAACGAGACGGTGTTCTTCGATATTTGACGACGTCGCGGGCGACGGCGCTGAAAACAGCGTACTCCGCTCATGCCTGCGGACGCGGGCATCCCGTCTTTGCCGCGTTGCCTGACGTGCTGGGTCCCCGCTTCCGCGGGGACGAGCGGGTGGATGAGCCAATTCATTACCGGCAATCGCCCCCGGATTTCGCTGCACTCCCATCGCTGACTGCATTGGGCTTTTGCCCATTATACGAAGGGCGGCTGCCCACTAAACGCAACGACCGTCCGAAGGCTTCAGCGTTTATCTTGGTTCTGTGCAGTTTTTCTGCCCACCACGACTGCCCATCTTTTCCAATTCCATTTTGTGGTTGACGCCTGAGGCGTGGCTTTGGTTCGCTATCCGGTGCAGCGGTCAAAAGAGCCGCGCAGGAAACGCGTCGAGGGCCCCGTGAACGAACAGATCCTCCAGGAGATCGGCGAGTTCTGCCGCCAGCGCGGCCTCGCCGAATCGACCTTCGGCCGCCGCGCGGTCAACGACGGCAAGCTCGCCAGCCGCCTGCGCAACGGCGGACGCATCACCACCGATACGCTGGAACGTATCCGCAGCTTCATGACCAGCAGCACCGACGAAGGGCCGTCGCGCCGCAAGATGCTGTTCGACGCACCGCCGCGCAGCGTGCTGCCGGCGGTGACGCCGCCGGCGCCGTCGGTTGCCTCCGGCCAGGCCGCCGACGATCCGCAGCGCAATTTCCGCTTCTTCGATAACCGGCAGAAGTATCTGCTGTTCGTGAACACCTGCAGCGAGAAGTGGGAGGTCGCCAGCCGCGTCAGTCTGGAGCTGGCGAATATCCATCCGCGGCCCCCCGCGGTGCGCGTGTTCGACGCCGGTGTCGGCGACGGCACCGTGCTGGCGCGTGTCATGCGCTCGATGCACGACCGCTTCCCGACCATGCCGTTCTATATCGTCGCCAAGGAAATCAGCCTCGAGGACGTGCGGCTGACGTTGCAGAAGATGGCCGACCGTTTTGTCGAGCATCCCGCCAGCGTCATCGTCCTCACCAACCTCGCCTATGCCGAAGCGCCGTGGCTGTCGGTCAAATCCGTGACGGCGGCCTCCAGCATGGTCTGGAAGGAAGTCGCGCTCGACGGCAACACCGCGCACTCGTTCGAGGAGCAGATCACCGCGCTGGAGCCTTTCCTCGGCGAGAACTGGAAGGCGCGGGTGTCGCCCAAGAGCGGCAATCCGGTCTATGAGCGGCCGGTGGTGCTGGTGCTGTACCGCAACGACCATCGTTTTCTGCTCGACCAGGTGATCCCCAAGCCCGGCGGCACGGTCGCCGAATACGATCTGGTGATCGCCTCGCAGCCGTTCCGCGCCCGCGCCTCGCTCGACTTCAAGGCCAAGCGCGTGCTGGCGCCGCTGGCGCGCGCGCTGGGGCCGGGCGGGCGCATGATCGCGATCCATTCCTACGGGCACGATCCCGGCATGGAGATCATTCACAAGGTCTGGCCCGACGACAATCCGTTCGTGCACAGCCGTCACGATCTGCTCAAGGCGGTGAAGCACGAACTGGGGACGGCCGGGCGCGATCTCAACTTCAACGCCTATTCCGACCAGCGCTCGCTGTTCCGCTACGAGATGCACACGCTGCCGTCGGAAATCTCGTCGTCGATCGGCACCTCGACGCTGCTCGCCGCCTGGAATGCCGCCGTCTATGTGGCGCAGATCGAGGACGACCGGCTGTCCGACGTGCACAGCGACCGCCGCTATGTCGAGGCGACCCGCGATGTGCTGCAGAGCCAGGGCGGGCTGTGGTTCTACGACGAGTCCTTCGTCATCTCGCACCGGCGCGACTAGCGCATGATCACGCTGGTTCCAGCGCCCGAGCCCGCGGTGTCGGCGCAGCGCTTTTCGATCGAGGCGACGCGGCCCAGCGCCGCTGAGGTCGAGGCGCTGGCGGGTTTATTGCCGGCGGGGACGCCGGTCTATCTGACCGCGGTGCCGACCGTGGACGATGCCGAACTGGTTGCCGCCGCGGCGCGGCTGCGCACGGCCGGGCTTGAGCCGGTCGCCCATGTCGCGGCACGGCGGATCGCCAGCGCCCCGCACTGGCAGGACACGATACGCGCCTTGCGCGATGAGGCTGACATGCGCCGGCTTTTGGCGATCGGCGGCGACGTTGACGCGACCGGGCCGTTTTCCGATGCGCTGGCTTTGATCCAGAAGGGCCGCCTGCGCGAGGCCGGCATTGAGGAGATCGGCATTGGCGCCTATCCGGAAGGCCATCCCCGCATTCCGGCCGGCCGGCTGGCCGCCTCCATCGATGAGAAAATCGCCGCCGCCCGCGCCGCCGGCTTGCGGGTCCACATCGTGAGCCAGTTCTCATTTGCGCCCGATGTCGTGGTGGCGTGGCTGACGCGGTTGCGCCAGTGCGGCATCGCCGTGCCGGTGAAAGTTGGCATGGCCGGCCCGGCCAGCCTGACAGGGCTGATGCGCTACGCCGCGCGCTGCGGCGTCAACGCCTCGCTGCGCGGGCTGACGTCGGGCGTCGCCGCCTCGCTGCTGGGCCAGGCCACGGGACGGGTCGGGCCGGATCGCCTGCTCGCGGCCTTGTCCGCCGCACCCGGACTTGGCGACGTGGCGCCGCATTACTTCTCGTTCGGCGGGGTCTTGCCGACCGCCCGCTACGCATGCGAAGCCGCCGCGGGACGAATGACCGGCGGTCATGCTATGGCTCGGTCCAATTAAGGGCCCGTCCTCCAACGGGCCGCCTCCGGAGGAAATCATGACGCAACGTACCAAGCCGCCGTTCCGCGCCGACCAGGTCGGCTCCATCCTGCGCACGAAGGCGATCCACGACGCGCGCGCCAAGCACGAGAAGGGCGAGATTACCGACGCTCAACTGAAGGCGGTTGAAGACGCCGAAATCATCAAGGTCATCAAGAAGCAGGAAGACGTCGGCCTCGAGGCCATCACCGACGGCGAGTACCGCCGGTCGTTCTGGCATTACGATTTCTACGGCATGCTGGACGGTGTTTCGGTCGAAATGTCCGACCACGGCATCCAGTTCCAGGGCATGCAGACCAAGATGAAGGTGCTGAAAGTCACCGGCAAGATCGACTTCGCACCGAGCCATCCGATGCTGGAGCACTTCAAGTTCCTTAAAGCACACACCACCAAGATGCCGAAGATGTGCATCCCGTCGCCGACGGTGATGCACTTCCGTCTCGAGCCGGGATCGGTCGCCGCCTCCGCCTATCCGAACCGCGACGCCATCTTCGACGATCTTGCCGTCGCCTATCAGAAGGCGATCAAGGCCTTCTACGACGCCGGCTGCCGCTATCTGCAGTTCGACGACACCGCCTGGGCTTATCTGTGCTCGCAGGAGGAACTGAAAAAAGGCCGCGACCGCGGGCTCGACGTCGATCACCTGCAGGAAACCTACGTCGCCTGCATCAACAAGGCGCTGGAAGCCAAGCCCGCCGACATGACCATCACCACGCATGTCTGCCGCGGCAATTTCCGCTCCACCTTCATTTCCTCCGGCGGCTACGAGCCGGTGGCGGAGAGCCTGCTGGCGAAGTGCAATTACGACGGCTACTTCCTCGAATACGACACCGACCGGGCCGGCGGTTTCGAGCCGCTGCGCTTCCTGCCGAAGGGCAACAAGATCGTCGTGCTCGGCCTCGTCACGTCGAAGTCGGGCCGGCTGGAGCCGCGCGCCGACGTCAAGAAGCGCATCGAGGAGGCCACCAAGTTCGTCGCGTTCGAGCAACTGGCGCTGTCGCCGCAGTGCGGCTTTGCCTCGACCGAGGAAGGCAACGTGCTGGCCGAGGACGAGCAGTGGGCGAAGCTGAAGATGATCGTCGAGCTGTCGCAGGAGGTTTGGGGGAAGTAGCGAGCGATGCTGTCGTCCCCGCGAAGGCGGGGACCCAGTAGCCCCAGTGTCTCGATTCAACCGCGAAGCCGGTGTTTACTGGATGCCCCGCCTTCGCGGGGCATGACAGCCTGAGCGATGGAGCCCGTCCATGTCCCCACGTACCTCGCCCCCCTTCCGCGCCGATCACGTCGGCAGCCTGCTGCGGCCGTTGCCGCTCAAGGAAGCCCGCGCCCGGTTCGGCAAAGGCGAGATCGACGCCGCCGCGCTCAAAGCGGTCGAGGATCGCGAGATTGAGGCGGTCATTCGCAAGCAGGAAGAGGTCGGCCTGAAACTTGCCACCGACGGCGAGTTCCGGCGCTCCTGGTGGCACTTCGATTTCTTCCGCGGGCTGGAGGGTGTCGAACTGGTCACCAGTGACACCGGCATCAAGTTTCAGGGCGTCGAGACCAAGCGAGAGGCGATCAAGATAACCGGCAAAGTGGCATTCAAGGGCCATCCGCAGGTTGATCACTTCAAGTTCCTGAAGGCGAACTGCCGCGTCACGCCGAAGATGACCATTCCGGCCCCGAGCACGTTCCACTTCCGGCAGGGCAGGGTCATGGTCAGCCAGCAGGCCTATCCCGACATGGAGGAATTCTACCACGACATCGGCTTGGCCTGGCGCGCTGCCATCCGCACCTTCTACGACGCCGGCTGCCGGTATCTGCAACTCGACGACACCGCCTGGGCGATGATGTGCGATCCGCACGAGCGCGACGAATCGCGCAAGCGCGGCGACGATCCCGACAAGCTTCCTTCGATCTATGCTCGCGTCACCAATGCGGCGCTGGAGGGCAAGCCCGCCGACATGGCGATTACCATGCATTCCTGCCGCGGCAATTTCCGCTCCACCTGGATCGCGCAGGGCGGCTACGAGTTTGTTGCCGAACAATTGCTCGGCAACACCAACCTCGATGGGTACTTTCTTGAATATGACAGCGTGCGCGCCGGCGGTTTTGAGCCGCTGCGCTTCTTCCCCAAGGGCAACAAGCAACTGGTGCTCGGCCTGGTCACGTCCAAGAGCGGCCGGCTCGAGCAGCGCGACGACATCAAGCGGCGCATCGACGAGGCGACCAAATACGTGGCGCTGGAGCAACTGTGCCTGTCGCCGCAATGCGGCTTTGCCTCGACCGAGGAGGGCAACGTGCTGGCCGAGGAGGAGCAGTGGGCGAAGCTGCAGATGATTGTTGAGTTGGCGGAAGAGGTTTGGAAGTAACTTTCCGCTCATTCCCGCGAAAGCGGGAATCCAAGGCCAAGGGCTGGGTCCCTGCTTCCGTGGGGACGAGCGGGCCACGTCGTTCACTCACAGAAAAGACCGCAATGACCCAACGCACTTCACCGCCCTTCCGTGCCGATCATGTCGGCAGCTTGCTGCGCACCGCGCCCCTGAAGGAGGCGCGTGCGAAGCGCGAGGCGGGGGAGATCACCGCCGAAGCGCTCAAGGAAATCGAGGACCGCGAAATTGCCGGGGTCATCAAGCGCCAGGAAGACATCGGCCTGAAGGCCGTCACCGATGGCGAATTCCGCCGCGCCTTCTGGAACTACGACTTTCTCGGCGAGCTGGACGGCGTCGAGGCCTATCTCGGCGAGCGCAAGATCAAGTTCGAAGGCAAGAACCCGAAGCCGATGATGCTGCGCGTCACCGGCAAGCTCGGTACCTTCTCCGGCCACCCGATGCTGGAGCACTTCAAGTTCGTCAGGCAGCACGCCCGCGTGACGCCGAAGATGACGATCCCGTCGCCGTCGTCGCTGCATTTCCGCTACCGCCGCGACGCCATTCCCGGCACCATCTATCCGGAGATGGACGCCTTCTATGCCGACCTCGGAACGACGTACAGCAAGGCAATCCGCGCCTTTGCCGATGCCGGCTGCCGCTATCTGCAGCTCGACGAGGTCAACCTTGCCTATCTTTGCGACCCGAAGCTGCGCCAGCAGGTCAGCGAACGCGGCGAGGACCCCGAGCAGTTGCCGCGGATCTATGCCGCGCTGATCAACAAGGCGATTGCCGACATTCCGTCCGACATGACCATCGCCATGCATTTGTGCCGCGGCAACTTCCAGTCCACCTTCGTCGCCTCCGGCGGTTACGAGCCGGTGGCGGAGACGCTGTTCAACAGCATCAACGTGCACGGCTACTTCATGGAATACGACAGTGACCGCGCCGGCGGCTTCGAGCCGCTGCGCTTCGTGCCCAAGGGCAAGACCGTGGTGCTCGGCCTGGTGACGTCGAAGTCGGGCCGGCTGGAGTCCAGGGACGAGCTGAAGCGCCGCATCGACGAGGCGGCCAAGTTCGTGCCGCTGGACCAGCTCTGCCTGTCGCCGCAGTGCGGCTTTGCCTCGACCGAAGAAGGCAATGTGCTGGCGGAAGAAGAGCAGTGGGCCAAGCTGCGGACCATCGTCGAGGTGGCCGAGGACGTGTGGGGCTGATTCTTACCCCTCCCCCGCTTGTAGGGGAGGGATAAGAAGGAAGCGGGAGTCTGATCAATGCCCTCCATCGTCGCCGGTAAAACCGCCATCGTCACCGGCGGCGGACGCGGTATCGGGCGAAGCATCGCTTTGCTGCTCGCCGCCGAAGGCGCGCGCGTCGTGGTCTGCGATATCGGCGCCGGACTTGATGGCGCCGGCACCGACGCCGGCCCTGCGCAGGACACCGTGGCGGCGATCGAGGCGGCCGGCAGCGCGGCGATTGCCTCGACGCTGTCGATCACCGAGCCGAAGAATGCCGAGGCGATCGTGCAGAGCGCGCTGGACGCCTTCGGCCGCGTCGACATTCTCGTCAACAATGCCGGCATCCTGCGCGACGTCATCTTCCACAAGATGAGCTGGGCGGACTGGAAGGACGTCATCGACGTGCATCTCCACGGTGCCTTCAATATGAGCCGGGCCGTCGCCGGCCTGTTCCGCGAACAAAACGGCGGCGCCTATGTGCACATGACGTCGACCTCCGGCCTGGTCGGCAGCGTCGGGCAGGCCAATTACATGGCGGCCAAGCTTGGTATCATGGGCCTGTCGCGCGGCATTGCGCTCGACATGGCGCGCTTTAACGTGCGCTCGAACTGCATCGCGCCGTTCGCCTTCACCCGCATGATCGAATCGATTCCGGCGCCGACCGCGGAAGACCAGCGCAAGGTGGACCTGTTCCGCGCCATGACGCCGGACAAGATCGCGCCGCTGGCCGTGTATCTGGCTTCCGACGCGTCGGCCGGCATCTCCGGCCAGATCCTGTCGGTGCGCAACAACGAGATATTCCTGTTCAACCAGCCGCGGCCGGTCCGCACCATTCACCGCGCCGATGGCTGGACGCCGGAACGCCTGGCGGCGCAGCTCAAGGACGCATTCGCCGGCGCTTTCACGCCGCCGGAGCGCTCCGAGGACGTGTTCAGCTCGGACCCGATTTGATTTTCTGTCATGGCCGGGCACCCGGTCCGGCCTCCGGCCGGCCGGTCAGGGTACTTGTCCCAGCCATCCACGTCTTTACAACCGATGCCGGAAGACGTGGATGCCCGGCATAAAGCCAGGCATGAGGCCGAGAGTTCCTACCCATGAATGAGCCGACGAAGGAAGACTACGCCGATATCCGCGAATCCGTGCGCGCGCTGTGCGCCCGGTTCCCCGGCGAATACTGGCGGAAGGTCGATCGTGACCGCGCCTATCCGACGGATTTCGTCGCCGCGCTGACGGAAGCCGGCTACCTCGCCGCGCTGATCCCCGAAGAGTTCGGCGGCAGCGGGCTGACCATCAGCGCCGCCGCGGCGATTCTCGAAGAGGTGCACGCGTCGGGCTGCAATGGCGCCGCCTGCCACGCCCAGATGTACACCATGGGCACGATCCTGCGGCACGGCAATGACGCGCAGAAGCAGGCCTACCTGCCGAAGATCGCCAGCGGCGAATTGCGCCTGCAGGCCTTCGGCGTCACCGAGCCCACCTCGGGCACCGACACGCTGTCGCTGCGGACCACCGCCAAGCGCGACGGCAACGACCACTACGTCATCAACGGCCAGAAGATCTGGACTTCGCGCGCCGAGCATTCCGACCTGATGCTGCTCCTGGCGCGCACCACGCCGAAGGAAGAGGTCAAGAAGCGCACCGACGGCCTGTCGGTGTTCCTGGTCGATATGCGGACGGCCGAGGCCAGCAGCTTGGCAATCAAGCCGATCCGCACCATGATGAACCACGCCACCACCGAGGTGTTCTTCGACAATCTGCGGGTGCCGGCCGAGAACCTGATCGGCGAGGAGGGCAAGGGCTTCCGCTACATTCTCTCGGGCATGAACGCCGAGCGCATCCTGATCGGCGCCGAATGCATCGGCGACAGCAAATGGTTCATCGAGCGCGCCAGCGCCTATGCCAAGGAGCGCGTGCTGTTCGGCCGGCCGATCGGCCAGAATCAGGGTGTGCAGTTTCCGATCGCGCGGGCCTATGCGCAGATGCGCGCCGCCGAACTGATGGTGCATGAGGCCGCCCGCAAATATGAGGCCGGGGCCGACATCGGACCGGAGGCCAATATGGCCAAGATGCTGGCCGCCGACGCGTCGTGGTTTGCCGCCGATATGTGCGTGCAGACCCACGGCGGCTTCGGCTTCGCCGAGGAATACGACGTCGAGCGCAAGTTCCGCGAGGCGCGGCTCTACCAGGTGGCGCCGATTTCGACCAACATGATCCTGTCGTATCTGGCCGAGCATGTGCTCGGCCTGCCGCGGTCGTATTGAATTTCCAAGTCAGACGCGCTTTCTTACCTCTCCCCGCTTGCGGGGAGAGGTCGACTTCCGAGCGACAGCGAGGAAGTCGGGTGAGGGGGCGTCAACTTCAGTTGTCATGTTCAGTTGTCATGGCCGGGCTTGTCCCGGCCATCCCGTTTAGGGACGCAAGGCCTTGGCAAACCACGATGTGAACGGCGCAGCCGTTATGGCGAGAGTTTGTCATCCCCTCATCGGGATCGCCGGGACAAGCCCGGCGATGACATCGCAAATAATTGACGGGCCGAGTTTCTCATGACCCTCCCCCTTACAGGTCTTCTCGTCGTCTCGGTCGAACAGGCGGTCGCGGCGCCGCACTGCACCTGCAAGCTGGCCGATGCCGGCGCGCGGGTGATCAAGGTTGAGCGCCCCGAGGGCGATTTTGCCCGCGGCTATGACGACGTGGCGCAGGGCGAGGCGTCCTATTTCGTCTGGCTCAACCGCGGCAAGGAGTCGGTCGCGCTCGACATCGGCAAGGCCGAGGACAAGACGCTGCTGGAGGCGATGATCGCCAGGGCCGATGTGTTCGTGCAGAACCTGAAGCCCGGCGCGCTGGCGAAGCTTGGCTTCGGCATCGACCGTTTGCGCCGCGACTATCCGCGGCTGATCTGTGCCTCGATCTCGGGCTATGGCGAGAGCGGCCCGTTCGCACAGCGCAAGGCTTATGACCTGCTGATCCAGGCCGAATCCGGCGTCGCCTCGGTGACCGGCGGTCCGGAAGGCCCGGCGCGGGTCGGCGTCTCCATCGTTGACGTCGCCGCCGGCCTGAACGCCTATGAGGCGATCCTCGAAGCCCTGATCGCGCGCGGCCGAACCGGCGAGGGCGCCGAGATTTCCGTGTCGATGTTCGACGGCATGGCCGACTGGATGACGGTGCCGCTGCTGCAGCACGAAGGCGGCAAGCCGCCGAAGCGTATGGGGCTGGCCCATACCTCGATCTCGCCCTACGGCGTGTTCAAGACGCGCGACGATGTCGACGTGCTGATCTCGATCCAGAACGACCGCGAATGGCGCGTGCTCGCGTCAGACGTGATGAAAGACGCCAGCCTCGCCGCCGACCCGGACTTCGCCACCAATGTCGAACGCGTCAAACGCCGCGACGACACCGACGGCCGCGTCGCCAAGGCGTTCGGTGCGCTCGATGCCGGCGATCTGATTGCGCGGCTGACCGCCGCCGACATCGCCTTCGCCCGTGTCAACGGGCCGGCCGAACTGTCGGTCCATCCGCATCTGCGCCGCATCACGGTGGGAACGCCCGGCGGCGCGGTCAGCCTGCCGGCGCCGGCGGTGCTGCGGGCCGGCGAGACGCGCCGTTACGGCGACGTGCCGGCGCTGGGGCAGCACAGCGACGCGATCAGAGCGGAGTTTTCAAAGCGCACCGGGTAAAACAAGAAGCAGTCAGGGAACGGAAAAATGGACATCGGATTTATCGGGCTGGGCAACATGGGCCAGCCGATGGCGCGGCGGCTGATCGAGGCCGGGCACAAACTTGTCATCTATGACACCCGCAATGACGCCGTGGCGCCGTTGCTGGCGCTCGGCGCCCAGATCGCCTCGTCGCCCGCCGACGTCGCCGACCGGGTCGAGACTGTGATGGCCAGCCTGCCGGAGCCTTCCATCGTCACCAAGGTGGCGACCGGCGCTGGCGGCGTCATCGAGGGCAAGCGCATCAAGCGCTTCATCGATCTCTCCACCACCGGTTCGCAGGTGGCGGCCGAAATCGCCGCCGCGCTGGCGAAGAAGAACATCGTGCAGATCGACTCGCCGGTCAGCGGCGGCGTCTCCGGCGCGGTGAAGGGCACGCTGGCGGTGATGGTGTCCGGCCCGCAGGCAGACATCGATATCGTCAAGGACGCGCTCGGCGTCTTCGGCAAGGTCTTCGTGATCGGCAACCAGGCCGGCATGGCGCAGACCATGAAGCTCGCCAACAATTTCCTGTCCGCCACGGCACTGTCGGCAACATCCGAGGCGGTAGTGATGGGCGTCAAGGCCGGCCTCGATCCGGCAGTGATGATCGACGTCATCAATGCCGGCTCCGGCCGCAACACCGCCTCAACCGACAAATTCCCCAAGGCGATCCTGCCGCGCAGTTTCGATCTCGGCTTCGCCACCGCGCTGATGCTCAAGGACGTGCGGCTGTGCCTGCAGGAGGCGAAAGCGCTCGGCGTGCCGAACGAGGTGATGAGCGCGGTCGCCGCCAACTGGGAGGCCGTCAACGCCGAGAATGGCGGCGACTCCGATTTCAGCACCGTCATTCAGCCGCTGGAGCGCCGCGCCGGCGTCACCTTCGCCGCCACAGGGAAGAAGTCATGAGCGACGACATTCACGAGGTCTATGCCATCCGCTATGCCGAGCACGCGCGGCTTCGCTCCGAGAACTACATCTTCGGCGACCCGCACGATGCCATGACCGCGATCGCCTATTACGTCTGGGTCATCAAGGGGCCGCACGGCACCTTCGTCTGCGACACCGGCTTCGACGAGAAGGCCGGCAAGGAACGCGGTCGCCGCATCATCCATCCGGTCGACGAGGGCCTGAAGGCGATCGGCGTCGCGCCCGACAAGGTCGACCATGTCATCGCCACCCACATGCACTGGGACCACGCCGGCAACCACGACATGTTCCCGAACGCGCGCTATCACATCCAGGACACCGAGATGGCCTACGCCACCGGCCGCTGCATGTGCCACAAGATGCTGCGCATCCCGTTCAGCGAGACCGACGTGCACGCGATGGTGAGCAAGGTGTTCGCCGGCCGCTGCGAATTCCACGACGGCAGCGAGGAACTGGCGCCGGGCATCAGCGTGCACAAGATCGGCGGCCACTCCAAGGGCCTGCAATGCGTGCGGGTCAAGACGCAGCGCGGCTATGTCGTGGTGGCGTCGGACTGCTGCCACCTCTATTCGCACATGGACGAAGGCCGCGTGTTTCCGATCACCTACAGCGTCGGCGACACGCTGGAGGGTTATCGCACGCTGCTGAAGCTGTCCTCGTCGCGCCACCACATGATCCCGGGCCACGATCCGGAAGTGATGAAGCTCTACCCGGCGGTGCAGCCGGGGCTGGAGGACTGGATCGCCAGGCTGGACGTGGCGCCGAAGGTTTAGCGCTTCTTCCCTCTCCCCTTGAGGGAGAGGGTGCCCGAGCGAAGCGAGGGCGGGTGAGGGGTGTTGAATCAAATAGGTGCCGTCCCCTCACCCGGCTCGCACCTTCGGTGCTCGCCACCCTCTCCCTCAAGGGGAGAGGGAAGGAAGCGCGACCGCCGCGCGGCATCGGCGCTCAAGCCAGCCCCAGCTCCGCGAACGCGTTGACGTGGTGCTCGGCGCTTTCGCGGGAGAAGCAGCAGAAGATGACCCGCGCCATGCGGCGCGGTTGGGCCGCCAGCTCGGACGCCACGGTGCCGACCGCAATGCGCGCGGCGAGGTCGGCGGGAAAGCCGTAGACGCCGGTCGAGATGGCGGGGAACGCGATCGAGGTGAGGCCATGCGCGGCCGCCAGGTCGAGCGCGCTGCGGTAGCAGCTGCCCAACAGGTCGGCCTCGTCCGCATCGCCGCCTTGCCAGACCGGGCCGACGGCATGGATCACGGCGCGGGCCTTGAGGTTGTAGCCATGGGTGATCTTGGCCGCGCCGGTGTCGCAGCCGCCGAGCACGCGGCATTCCGCCAGCAACTCGGGCCCCGCGGCCCGATGGATCGCGCCGTCGACCCCGCCGCCGCCAAGCAGTGACGTATTGGCGGCGTTGACGATGGCGTCGACGTCGAGTGTGGTGATGTCGGCGACGACGATATCCAGCCGGGCCGGCCCGATTTCCGCGGTGAGGATGGTCATAGGCCGCTTATAGCAAAGCGCCGCCAAATGACCACGGAGCGGGCCGCCGACGATTCAGCCGCGCTCCGCGTATACCTCGGCCTCGAAGTCGACGCTGGAGCGCACGCCGATGTCGTCGAAATGCGCATCGAGAAAGCGCCGCGCCGCGCGCTGGCCGAGCTTGCGCAGCAGTTCGAGCGACTCCATGTCGTTGCGCAACCGGCTCGACGACGAGAACCGCTCGCCGAGGCCTTCGAGGACGATGCGGTGCACCTTGATCTGACGATATTCGTTCTTGCCGGTGCCGTGCGGCAGGCGGCCCTGGTCGATCAGCCGGTTGACGAACTCGATGGCGCGCAGCTCCGCCATCAGCGCCGAGTTGAACGTGATCTCGCTGACCCGGCCCATGATCTCGCGGGTCGACTGCGGCAGCTTCTTGCGCTCCAGCGGGTTGATCTGGACGATCAGCACGTCCTCGGTCGCGGTCGCGCGGAAGAACGGATACAGCACCGGATTGCCGAGATAGCCGCCGTCCCAGTAAGGCACGCCGTCGATCTCGACGGCGCGGAACACCGCCGGCAGGCAGGCCGAGGCCATCACCGCTTCGGCGGATATCTTGTCCTGCGAGAAAATGTGCAGGCGCCCGGTCTGCACATTGGTGGCAGCAATGAAGAGACAGCGCGGGTCGGCGCGCAGCGCCTCGAAGTCGACGAAGCGCTCGATCAGGTCCTTGAGCGGATTGATGTTGAGCGGGTTGAGGTCGTAGGGCGACAGATACTGCGACCAGGCCGACAGCCAGTTGTAGGTAGGTGAGCCGCGCTCGGGCAATAGCGAGAACAGCTTGCCGGCTACGGCGCGCTGCAGCGGCGGCAGATCGCCGCCGAAGCTGGCGGCGCGCCAGAAGTCTGTAAGCCGCTTGCGCGCCTCGTCCGGTCCGCCACGGGTCAGTCCGTCGGCCAGCATCACCGCGTTCACCGCGCCGGCCGATGTACCGGAGATGCCTTCGACCGTCAGCCGGCCGTTTTCGAGCAGATGATCGAGGACGCCCCAGGTGAAGGCGCCGTGCGCGCCGCCACCCTGCAAGGCCAGATTGATGCGCTTGGTGCCGTTGGGTTTTGGGTCGGGCTTGGCGCCGCCAAGGGCGCGGGCGATGAAGTCGATCATTGCAATCCTTTGTCATTCCGTACCGGCGCGTTGCACCGGCCGCGGAACCAGAGGCGATCGTTACTGCGCCACCCAGCCGCCATCGATTGAATAGGCCGAACCGGTTATCGTTGCCGCTCCCTCGCTGCACAGGAATACCGCGAGCGCGCCAATTCCTTCCGGCTTGGTAAAGGAATGCATCGGCTGCTTTTCCGACAGCAGCTTGATCTCTTCGTCGCGCACCGGCTTGCCGGACGCCTTGGCGCGGTCGTCGATCTGCTTCTGCACCAGCGGTGTGAGAACCCAGCCCGGACAGATGGCATTGCAGGTGACGCCGCCATTGGCCGCTTCGATCGCCACGACCTTGGTCAGGCCGACGATGCCGTGCTTGGCGGCGACGTAAGCCACCTTCTGAGCGCTGGCCACCAGTCCGTGGGCCGAGGCGATGTTGATGATGCGGCCCCATTTGCGCTGCTTCATGCCGGGGATGGCCGCATGAATGGTATGGAACGCCGATGACAGATTGATGGCGATGATGGCGTCCCATTTCTCGGCCGGAAAATCCTCGATATTGGCGACGTGCTGGATGCCGGCATTGTTCACCAGCACGTCGAGTGCCCCGAACGCTTTCTCGGTTGCGGCGATCATCGCCGCGATCTCGGCCGGTTTGGTCATGTCGGCGGGCGAGTAGAGCGCCTTGATGCCGAACTCCTTCTCCAGCCCGCTACGCTCTTTTTCGATCACATCCTTGTCGCCGAAACCGTTGAGCATGATGTTGGCGCCGTCGGCCGCCAGCGCGCGCGCGGTGGCGAGGCCGATGCCCGAGGTGGAGCCGGTGACCAGTGCGGTTTTGCCTTTAAGCATGGCGGTCCCTTGTGAGATAGCAGGCGGCAGAGCGTCGAAACGTGCCTCTATTTTTATTGCGGTGCAATATATATGTAGAAGCGGCCGGGGACGGGATTTTCGCAATTCAGGGGCTGTCGCGCTACATTGGGCCGACAGCCGGAGCAAATCGTGGTCAGAAAAGCCCATTCCCATGCAACGTTCCCGGCGCCCGGTCACGACCATGACCGCTGCGCCAGCGACGCCATCGCCCACGCCGAGACGCTGTGCGATGCGCGCAAGGAACGGCTAACGCCGATCCGCCGCAAGGTGCTGGAGGCGCTGCTCGCCAGCCACGCGCCGCTCGGCGCCTATGAGTTGATCGACCGGCTGGCGCGGGATGGCGCGCGGCCGGCGCCGATCACCATCTATCGCGCGCTCGACTTTTTGCGCGAGCAGGGGCTGGTGCACCGCATTGAAAGCCGCAACGCCTTTATCGCCTGCGTGCACAATCACGACAGCGGCGATCCGGTCGTGTTCCTGATCTGTGAGACCTGCGGCGCGGTCGGTGAGGCCGCCGCGGCCGCAGTCGCCGACACCATCCGTACCGCCTCGCGCGCTGCCGGCTTCACGCCGAAAACGCCGGTGATCGAGATTTCCGGCACCTGCGCGCATTGCAAATGATTTTGTCATCACAGGGCCGGCGCATAGCGCCGAGACCCGGTGATCCCGCTTATAAGTCACTGAGCATGACTAAGCGGGATGGCCGAGACAAGCCCGGCCATGACAGGTAGAACTCATTTCGCTTCCGCCGGACTTTGCCTCCATGTCCACCCCATCCCAACATCACATCACGCGCCGGCTCGACCCTGCCGCTGCAGCCATCGTGGTGGTGCTGTGCCTGTCCTGGGGCTTCAATCAGGTGGCCGTGAAGCTGGCTATTCACGACATCCCGCCGCTGCTGCAAGGAACCATCCGTTCGGTCGGTGCCGCATTGGTGGTCGGCCTGTGGTGCTGGCTGCGCGGCGTGCGGCTGTTCGCGCGCGATGGCAGCGGCCTGGCCGGCCTGGGCGTCGGCATCCTGTTCGGCATCGAGTTCATCCTGATCTATCAGGGGCTCGTCTATACGACGGCGACCCGCGCGGTGCTGTTCGTGTATCTGGCGCCATTCTTCGTGGTGCTCGGTGCGCGCATCTTTTTGCCGGCCGACCGGTTCGGTCTGGCGCAGTGGATCGGTCTCGGCCTGTCATTTGTCGGAATGCTGGTGGCGTTCGGGCTGCCGACTCCGGCAGTCGATCCGCGGCAGGCGATCGGCGATCTTTTGATGATCGGCGGCGCACTGTTCTGGGCAGCGACAACGTTGATGATCAAGGCCAGCGTACTGAACCGCATCTCCGCCGAAAAAGTGCTGCTGTATCAGTTGGTCGTCTCGGCGCCGCTTCTGGGCGCGGCAGCCTGGGTCGCCGGCAATCGCATCGACCATATGCCGGATATGCAGGCCGTCGCTGCGCTGGCCTACCAGACCATCTGGGTGGTGCCGGTGACGTTCGGCGTGTGGTTCGCGCTGATCATGCGTTATTCGGCCAGCCGGCTGTCCGCCTTCACCTTCCTGACGCCGCTTTTCGGCGTCGCCGCCGGCCATCTGGTGCTGGGGGATCCGCTGACGCCGGCTTTTGCCGCCGCCGTGGTGCTGGTTGCGGGCGGTCTGGTGCTGGTGAACCGGGCGCGCTGATGTTAGCTTAGCCCATGCCATCCCATCGTGTCGTTGCACCGCAGGCCCGGCCGCATTCGAGTG
>JALHNV010000070.1 GCA_022843325.1 Pseudolabrys sp.
GCGCTGGCGCCGTGTTCGCCGTTTTCGGTCACCACGTCGCTGATGAAAGCGACCGCCGATCTCGCCGCCAAACTCGACGTGCGCCTGCACACCCATCTGGCCGAGACGCAGGACGAGAATGCATTCTGCGAATCGCTCTATGGCTGCCGGCCGCTTGACTATCTGGAGGACTGCGGCTGGCTGAACAGCCGCGTCTGGCTGGCGCATGGCGTGCACTTCAGCGCCGAAGAAATGCCGCGCATGGCCAAGGCCGGTGTCAGCATCTGCCATTGCGCCTGCAGCAACCAGACGCTGGCCTCGGGCTGCTGTCCGGTCTGCGATCTCGAGGCCGCCGGCGTGAGTATCGGGCTCGGCGTCGATGGCTCGGCCTCCAACGACGAATCCAATCTGATGCAGGAGGTGCGAGCCGCATTTCTGGTGCAGCGGGCGCGCTATGGCGTCAAGGCGGTCAGCCACAAGGATGCGCTGCGCTGGGCCACCAAGGGCTCGGCCTCTTGCGTTGGGCGTCCTGAACTGGGCGAGATCGCGGTCGGCAAGCGCGCGGATCTGGCGCTGTTCAAGCTCGATGAGTTGCGCTTCTCCGGCTACGGCGACCCGCTGGCGGCGCTGGTGCTGTGCGGGGCGCACCGTGCCGACCGGGTGATGATCAACGGCCGCTGGACGGTCGAGAACGGCGTCATTTCCGGGCTCGATCTCGGCGCTCTGATGCGGCGTCACCAGGATGCCGCGAGGAAGATGGTGAAGGGATGAGTTAGGCACGCGTAGCGTTGCCCCAAATTCGGTGTCATCACCGGGCTTGTCCCGGTGATCCCGTTTAGGCGGGCGCTGTGCCAACCTAAGCGGGATGGCCGGGTCAAGCCCGGCCATGACAGGTGTTGTGTTCGCGGGCTGTCAGACTCACTTCCCCGGAATCTTGTCGTCGATGCCTTTCACGTAGAAGTTCATGCCGAGGATCTGGCCGTTGTCGAGGGCCGTGCCGCCCTTGCACTCGACCTCCTTGCCGTCCTGTCCGACGATCGGGCATTTGAACGGGTTGAGCGTGCCGGCAATGATCGCGGCCTCGGTGTCCTGCGCCAGCTTCTTCACGTCGTCCGGCATGTTGGTGTACTCGGCCATCAGCACCATCTTTTCCTTCAGGCCGTCCCAGGTGTCCTCGGGCTTCCAGCTGCCGTCGAGTGCCGCCTTGGTGGCGCGCAGGTAATACGGGCCCCAGTTGTTGACGATCGAGGTCAACTGGGTCTTCGGACCGAACTTGATCATGTCGGAGTCCTGGCCGAAGGCGAGGATGCCGCGCTGCGCCGCGACCTGCATGGCCGCCGGCGAGTCCGTGTGCTGCATCAGGATGTCGGCCCCCTGGTCGGCCAAAGCCTTGGCCGCTTCGGCCTCCTTGCCGGGATCGAACCAGGTGTTCACCCAGATGATCTTGACCTTGATGTTCGGGTTGACGGTCTGCGCGCCGAGGATGGTGGCGTTGATGCCGGCGATCACTTCAGGGATCGGGAACGAGGCGATGTAGCCGAGCGTGCCGGACTTCGACATCTTGCCGGCGATCACGCCCTGGATATACCGGCCTTCGTGGAAGCGGCCGGAATAGGTGCCGACGTTCGGCGCGCGCTTGTAGCCGGTGGCGTGCTCGAACTTGATCTTCGGGTATTTCTTGGCGACCCGCAGCGTCGGGTCCATGTAGCCGAACGAGGTGGTGAAGATCAGTTGATGGCCGGTGCGCGCGAGCTGTTCGATCGAGCGCTCGCTATCCGGGCCTTCGCTGACATTCTCGAGATAGGTGGTCTCGACCTTGTCGCCGAGCTCCTTGACCATCATCTGCCGGCCGAGCTCATGCATGTAGGTCCAGCCGAGATCGCCGACCGGACCGAGATAGATGAAGCCGACTTTCATCTTGCTTTGCGCCGAGGCGCCGGCGCCGGTCACGGCCAGCGCCAGCGCTGCCGCCAGGGGGATCAGATATTTCTTCATGGGACTGCTCCGGTTTTTAAAAGTCGAACGTGGACGGGTAGCGAGAACTTTCAACGGTCGGGCACGAACACCATGCCCAGCGACGCCGGCGCCGCCGAGCCGGCGGCGTTGCGGGTGCGCGAAATGAGAACCAGCACGACGATGGTCGCGAGATAGGGCAGCGCCGTCATCAGCTGCGAGGGAATGCCGAGGCCGAAGGCCTGCGCATGCAGCTGCAGGATGGTCACCGCGCCGAACAGATAGGCGCCGGCCACCAGCCGGCCCGGCCGCCATGAGGCGAACACCACCAGCGCCAGCGCGATCCAGCCGCGGCCGGCGGTCATGCCGGGGATGAAGAACGGCGTATAGGCGAGCGGCAGGAACGCGCCGGCCAGTCCGGCGCAGCCGCCGCCGAACAGCACCGCCATCCAGCGCACCGTGAGCACCGGATAGCCGAGCGCATGCGCCGAGGTATGGCTGTCGCCGATGGCGCGCAGGATCAGGCCGCCGCGCGTGCGGTACAGAAAGAACCAGATGCCGATCACCAGCGCGATCGAGACATACACAAAGCCGTCCTGACCGAACAGGATGCGGCCGATGAAGGGAATGCCGGTGAGATACGGAATGTACAGCGCCGCCGCCGGCGTGATGCGCTCGCCGACAAAACCGGCGCCGATCAATCCGGACAAGCCGACGCCGAGAATGGTCAGCGCCAGCCCGGTCGCAACCTGATTGACCGCCAGCGTCAGCGTCATCAGCCCGAAGATGGCGGCCAGCGCCATGCCGGCGGCGATGCCGAACAAGGCGCCGAGAAAGGCCGAGCCGGTCAGCCAGCAGCCGGCGAAGCCGCAGGCCGCGCCCATGATCATCATGCCCTCGACGCCGAGATTGAGCACGCCGGCGCGCTCGACGATCAGTTCGCCGGCCGCGGCCAGCAGCAGCGGCGTCGACGCCGCGATCACCGACAGGATGATGGCCTCTACCAATCCCATCAGGCGGCTCCCTGCACGGGGGCACGGAAGGTGCGGATGAAACGGATGCGGTAGAGAATGAGGGAATCGCAGGCCAGCACGTAGAACAGCAAAATGCCCTGGAACACCTTGGTGAGATCGAGCGGTATCTTCATCGAGATCTGCGCGCCTTCGCCGCCGATGAAGGTGAGGGCGAGGAACAGTCCCGCGACCAGAATTCCGACCGGATTGAGCCGGCCCAGAAACGCGACGATGATCGCGGTGAAGCCATAGCCCGGTGATATGCCCGGCTGCAGCAGGCCCACCGGCCCGGCCACCTCGATGATGCCGGCAAGACCGGCCAGCGCGCCCGACACCGCGAAGGTGAACAGCACCAGTTGTTTGGAGTTGAAGCCGGCGAAGCGCGCCGCCCGCGGTGCGGCGCCGACGACGCGGATCTCGAATCCCTTGATGGTGCGGCCGAGCATCACCGCCGCCAGCATCACCACGATGAGCGCGACGATGGCGCCGGCGTGCAGCCGGCTGCCCTCGACCAGCGTCGGCACCGTGGCGACCGGATCGAACGCCGCGGTGGTGGGGAAGTTCATGCCCTGCGGATCGCGCCACGGCCCGCGGACCAGATAGTCCATGATCAGGTCGGCGACATAGACCAGCATCAGGCTGACCAGGATCTCGCTGGCGCCGAACCGCACCTTGCACAGTGCCGGGATCATGGCGTAGGCGGCGCCGCCGATCGCGCCCATGACCAGCATCGCCGGCAGCACCCAGGGCCCGGCGTCGGTGCCGTTGGTGACGACGGCGAGCCAGCTGCCGCACACCGCACCGAACAGGAACTGCCCCTCGGCGCCGATGTTCCAGACATTGGCGATGTAGCAAAGCGACAGGCCGATCGCGATCATCACCAGCGGCGTCGCCTTGACCACGATCTCCTGCAGCGTGAACAGGTCGGTCAGCGGCTCGACGAAATAGACGTAGAGCGCCATCACCGGATTCTTGCCGAGGATGGCGAACAGGATCGACATCGTTATCAGCGTCAGCGCGATGGCGATCAGCGGCGAGGCGACCGCGATGTAGGCCGAGCGTTCGGCGCGCTTCTCAAGCACCAATTGCATGCGCGGCCTCCGGTTCGGTTGCCGCAGCGCTGGCGCCGCCCATCAGCAGGCCGAGTTTCTCGCGCGTCGCTTCGCGGGCGCTCATCGTCTCCGATAGCCGGCCGTGGAACATCACGGCGATGCGGTCGGCGATCTCGGCGAGTTCATCGAGGTCCTGGCTGATCACCAGCACCGCGGTGCCGCGGCCCGACAGATCAAGCAGCGCCTGGCGGATGACGGCGGCGGCGCCGGCGTCGACGCCCCAGGTTGGCTGGCTCACCACCAGCACGCCCGGCTCGCGCAGGATTTCGCGGCCGACAATGAACTTCTGCAAATTGCCGCCGGACAGGCTGACCGCTTCGGGGTCGCGCTTGGCCTTGCGCACGTCGAAGGCGGTGGTGGTCCTGTCGACGGTGGCCAGCGTCGCCGGCCTGTCGACGAAGCCGTAGTGGACCATGTGGCTGGCGGCGTGCCCGGTCAGCAGCGCGTTCTCCGACAGCTTCATGCGCGGCGCGGTGCCGTGGCCGAGCCGTTCCTCCGGGACGAAGGCCGCACCCAGCCGCCGCCGTGCCGTCACCGAGAGATGGCCGGCGGCAGCGCCCTCGATCACCACCGCGCCGTCCGAGGTCAGTTGCTCGCCCGACAGCGCCGCGAACAATTCGTCCTGGCCGTTGCCGGCAACACCGGCGATGCCGAGAATTTCGCCGCCTTTGACCTCGAATGTGATGTCCTTGAGATAGACGCCGTGCGGATCGTCCGGCGACAGCGACAGGTTCTGCACCGCCAGCCGCGGCACCGTGGTGGCGCGCGTCGTCGCCGCTTTGACGATGCCGATGTCGGCGCCGACCATCATGCGCGCCAGCGATGACGCGGTCTCGGCGCGCGGGTTGCAGGTTGCGACCTTCTTGCCGCCACGCAGGATGGTGGCGGTGTCGCACAGCCGCTTTACCTCATCGAGCTTGTGCGAGATGTAGAGGATGGCGCGGCCTTCGATCTTCAGCCGTTCGAGCACCACGAACAACTGGTCGGCCTCCTGCGGCGTCAGCACCGCGGTCGGCTCGTCGAGAATCAGCAATTGCGGGTTCTGCATCAGCATGCGCACGATTTCGATGCGCTGGCGTTCGCCGACCGATAGCCGCCAGACCTCGCGCTTGGGATCGAGCGGCAGGCCGTAATCGCGCGACACCTGCGCCAGCCGCGCCGACATCGCGGCGAAGCCTTCCTTGCCGTCGAGGCCGAGCGCGACGTTTTCGGCGACCGTCAGGTTGTCGAACAGGGAGAAATGCTGAAACACCATGCCGATGCCGTGGGCGCGCGCATCGGATGGGCCGGCCAGCACGATGCGCTCGCCCTTCCAGCGCAATTCGCCTTCGGTCGGCTGGATCAGGCCATAGATGATCTTGACCAGCGTCGACTTGCCGGCGCCGTTTTCGCCCAGCAGCGCGTGAATCTCGCCGGCGTAGAGATCGAGGCTGACCGCGTCGTTGGCGGGGAAGTTGCCGTACAGTTTGGTAATGCCGATAGCTTGCAGCAGCGGCGCGCGCGCGGACGCTTCCTTCGCGGACACTGGATCCAGCATTCTGGTTCGCCGCCCTGACCCCCGCCGGCGAGCGCCGGCACGAGAGCCGAACAAGCCAGAAGTGTGCCAGTTTCGTAGGCGGCGGAAAGCCGTCCGCGGCGGCATCCCCTGCTTATTTTGTGGCCAGGGCCGTGCTCTCCCGACAGGCGAACGGTGTCAGGGCGGCCGGCTGGTTTAGCTGCCGCGGTAGGTGGAATAACTCCACGGCGTCATGGCCAGCGGCACGTGGTAGTGGCCTTCCGGCTCGGCAATGGCAAAGCGGATCGGCACCGTGTCGAGGAACGGCGGGTCGGCCTGGGGCACGCCGCGGGCGCTGTAATAAGCGGCCACCGCAAAGCGCAGCTCGTAAGTGCCGATCGGCAGCGGCCGGCCGCCGATCAAAGGTATATCGGTGCGGCCGTCCTTGTTGGTGACGGCGCGCAGCAGCACGCGGTCGGCGGCGGCGGCCGACAGTTCGCGGAGTTCGAGCGCGATGCCTTCGGCCGGCGTGCCGGCGTGGTTGTCGAGCACATGGGTCGACAACCGTCCGGTGACGGGGAGCTTGTCGGGCGCGGTGACGCGGCCGTCCAGCCGCAGCGCGGCGATGCGGAAGATCTCGGCCAGCGCGGTGTCGAACTCGTCGGCCGCACCATGGGCGATGCGCCGCTCGAACTGGCGGAGGATCGAATCCTTGGTGTGGCGGCGCACGCAGACGATGAAGGGAATGCCGAACTTGGCTTGATAGGCGTCGTTGAGTTCGTGGAAGCGGGCGTATTCCGCGTCGGTCAGGCGGTCGAGGCCGACGCTGGCCTGCTCGTCGGTGGAATCGGCGGTCAACGCGCCGGCCCGGGCCGCCTTGCCGGCGAGATCGGGGTGCGCCTTCACCAGCGCCTGCTGCTTGTCGTACGGCGCGGCGCGCACCGCTTCGGTCATGGCCGCGTGCAAGTCGGCTAGCGTCGTGAACGGCCTCCGTGCGCTGACCGCCTGCGCCACCCAGGGCGAGTGCTCGTAGATGTCGGCCAGCGCCGCGGTGAAGTCGGCGTCGCTGAGGGCATTGAGAGCGGCGAGGGTTGTCGTCATGGCCGGGCTTGTCCCGGCCATCCACGTCTTGCTGTCATAATAGACAGACGTGGATGCCCGGCCCAAGGCCGGGCATGACGGAGAATGATGCTGCGCGCCGTGCTCATTGCACCGGCGCGCCGGCGGCGAGCCAGGCGGCGAGGATGCGGCGATCGTCGTCCGACAGTTCGGTGACATTGCCCGGCGGCATGGCGTTGGAGCGCACCGCGTTGATGTCGATCAGGCTGGCATGCACCTTGATGCTCTCCGCATCGTCCAGCCGCACGCCTTTCGGCGCGGCGGTGATGCCGGCCCAGACCGGCTCGGCGGTGTGGCACATGCTACAGCGCGAGATGACGATTTCCTGCACCGAGGCAAAGGTCGGCGTTGCCGGCAAGCTTCCCGTCTTGGCGCCGGTGGTGGCGGTGCGCGGGCCCGCCGCCGACAGCAGGCCAATGGCGATCATGCCGGCGGCCGCCACGCCCCAGGTCCACCACGGGCTGCCTTTGCCGGCGTGGCGCGAATTGTAGAAGTGCCGGATCACCGGACCGATCAGCAGCACGATGGCGACGATCACCCAGTTGTACTGCGTGGCGAAGAACAACGGATAATGGTTGCTCAGCATCAGGAAGACGACCGGCAAGGTCAGGTAGTTGTTGTGCACCGAGCGCTGTTTGCCGATGGCGCCCCAGAACGGATCGGGCTCCTTGCCGGCGATCATCGCGGCGACGATCTTCTTCTGATACGGGATGATGACGACGAACACGTTCGCCACCATGATGGTGCCGATCAGCGCGCCGATCTGGGTGAAGGCGCCACGGCCGCTGAACACGTGTGTGAAGGCATAAGTGAGCCCGACCAGGAACACGTAGCCGACCAGCGACAGCGCCAGTTCATGCTTGCCGAGCGGTGACCGGCACATCACCTCGTAGGCGATCCAGGCCGCCGCCAGGCTGAAGAACGCGATGGCCGCCGCCGCCGGCGCGCTCATGTCGAGCACCGCCTTGTCGATCAGGAACAGTTCGGCGCTCAGGTAGTAGACGACCACCAGCAGCGCGAAGCCGGACAGCCAGGTGGTGTAGGCCTCCCATTTGAACCAGGTCAGCTGGTCGGGCATCTGCGACGGCGCCACCATGAACTTGATCATCTGGTAGAAGCCGCCGCCGTGCACCTGCCAGGCTTCACCCTTCACACCGGCGGGCAGGCCGGCGTGATGTTTCAGGCTATGGTCGAGGTGCATGAAGTAGAACGAGCTGCCGATCCAGGCCATGCCGGCGATGACGTGCAACCAGCGGATAATGGCGCTCAGCCATTCAGTCAGAACAACATCCAAGACGAGCAACCTTCAGTGAACGCCGGCCCGATCACCATGGCAGATCGCCGCCAGTGTGTTCAAGGGTGGTGGTGCTTCGTTATGGCGGGACAGCGGAACACGCTGGTATTCCGCCTCATGGTGCCCTGAGCGTCGCGACAGCGATGCGTCTCGAACCATTGGTCGGCCTCGGGTGGAGCCAAAAGTCGTCTTGATATTATACCTAGGTTTATAGGGGCCAATCGGCGTTCCAACCTTCCTGGCTGCTTGAGATTTGGATCGGTTCATTCGCCCGCTCGTCCCCGCGGAGGCGGGGACCCAGCGGTTCGGGCCTCGCGGAAAGACGGGATGCCCGCGTCCGCGGGCATGAGCGGAGGACTGTGCGGCGACGCACGCCGCGAAATGGGCAAGGACCGCGCCTACTTCCCTGCGGTCGCTGCGGCGTCGGAATCATTGAAGAACCGCACCATCACGTCGTTGGCGTCGGCCGGCGGCGCGGCGAGGGTGCTGCGGAAATCGAGCCGTTCGTCGGGGCCGAGAACGCTGCGGCTCGGTAGCATCGTCCACGTATAGACTTCCTGCCCGGCGGCATTGCGTGCGGCGAAGCGCAGGCGCGGCACTTCGACCGCCTTGTTCGAGGTGGCGACGATGTGGCCTTCGACCACGAGAATGTCGACGCCGTCCTGCGTTTGCTTGGTGATGCGAACGTTCTCGAAGCTCAGATTGCGCAGATTGACCGGCAGGCCGATCGCCGCGAACAGCGACGCCGTCTGCGGCAGATAGCGCACCACCTCGTGCCGCGCTCCGACCAGCGCGACGTTGAAGGCAAACAACACCAGCACGATGGCGGTCCAGTGCGATGACTTGCGCGATTTGTCCCGCCGCTTTTTCAGCCGCTGGCGGCGGGCGGCGTAGGATTCGCGGTCCTCGGCCTCGACCTCGGCAGCGGCCAGATGGGGCAGCGGCTCGTGTTCGATCGGCGGCACCAGCGACGGCGAGTCGTGGGCGGAGAGATGCGCCAGCGTGTCGTGTCCGTGCGGCTCGCGGCCGGCGTCGAGATCCGTCGGCGTGGTAATGGCGGGCCAGATGTCGTCGGCGCCGGATCCGGTCGGCAAAGACTGGGCCTGCGGCTCGGGCGGCTCGACGCCGAAATCGTCGGCAATGCCGGGGTCGGGCTCCGGCTCCTGCGCGGCGCTGGCATAGGGATTCGGGCGCTCGAGGCTGCGCGCCGGCGGCAATTTCGCGGGTGGCGAGGACGCGCCGCCGTTTTGCGCCTCCGCCTCGGCGATCACGCCGTCGACAAAAGCAGTCACCGCAGGCGCCGACTTTGGTCCGCCGGCAAACCAGGTGGTCTTGCACCGCGCGCAACGCACAGAACGCCCGGTCTGGCCCACCGAGGCCGGATCGATCATGTAGGACGTGGCGCAGCTCGGACAGACGATCAGCATGGGGTCTTCGGCATGTGTGTCGGCCAAAAATCTACCACCCGACCGTTAATGGACCGGAAACCATGGAGGCGTCTTTTGGGGGATAACGGCAGCGGACGTCCGGGTATGGCGATGCCCCGATTCTCCTGTAAAAGCGCAATTCTGGCTATGGCGCGGGCATTGCGGGGCCCTCAGGCAGGCCGGGGAGCGAGGATGACGGGCGATTCGCCGGCTTTTGGCGGCCGGAGCGGGGCGGCGGCGACGCCTGCCTTATGAACGTATCCGGGAGGTATTGTGGTTCGATTCGAAAATGTGGGTTTGCGCTACGGCCTCGGGCCGGAGGTCTTGCGCGACCTCACGTTCCGCATTGAGCCGCATTCCTTCCAGTTTCTCACCGGGCCCTCGGGTGCCGGCAAGACCTCGCTGCTGCGGCTGCTTTTCTTGTCGCTCAAGCCGACGCGCGGCCTGATCACGCAGTTCGGCCACGACGTTGCGACGCTGTCGAAGGACGCCGTGGCGACGCTGCGCCGCCGCATCGGCATCGTGTTTCAGGATTTTCGTCTGCTCGATCACATGTCGTTATATGAGAACGTGGCGCTGCCGCTGCGCGTAATGGGCCGGCCGGAAGAGAGCTACCGCGACGAGGTGATCGAACTTCTGAAATGGGTCGATCTCGGCGAGCGCATGTGGGCGCTGCCGCCGGTGCTGTCGGGCGGCGAAAAGCAGCGCGCCGCCATCGCGCGCGCGGTCATCGCCCGGCCGCAATTGCTGCTGGCCGACGAGCCGACCGGCAACGTCGACCCGCCGCTGGCGCAGCGCCTGCTGCGGCTGTTCATCGAGCTCAACAAGTCGGGAACTTCCGTGGTCATTGCCACCCACGACATTGCCTTGATGGACCAGTACGATGCGCGCCGTCTGGTTCTCCACGACGGACGCCTGCACATCTATGATTGACATCAAATCGTCCAGGACGACCGAGACGGTTCGCGGCGATATGCCGCCGCCGCCGCGCGGCGTTGCCAGCCTGCTGCCGCGGTTCGACACGGCGCTGGTACCGCGGAACTCGATTTCCGGCCGTGCCTTGGTCGCCGTCGTCGCCATCATGACCTTCCTGGCCTCGCTGACCTCCGGCGCTGTGATTCTGGTTAGCCAGGCGGCGAGCGAATGGCAGGCCGAGGTGGCGCGCGAGGTCACCATCCAGGTGATGCCGGCACCCGGCCGCGATCTCGACGCCACGGTGGACAAGGCCGTTTCGGTCGCGCGCGCCTTCAATGGGGTCGGCGAGGTCCAGCCTTACAGCAAGGAGGCGTCCTCAAAACTCCTGGAGCCGTGGCTCGGAACCGGTCTGACGCTCGACGAATTGCCGGTACCCCGGATGATCGTGGTCAAGATCGCGCCCGGTGCCACACCGGACATCCCCCAACTGCAGCGTCTGCTGGCCGAGCAGGTGCCGGGCGCGATGCTCGACGATCACCGCGGCTGGATCGATAGGATGCGGGCCATGGCGGGCACCGCGGTGGCCGGCGGCGTTGCTATTTTACTCCTGATGATCGTCGCCACAGTTTTGTCGGTGACGTTTGCGACAAGAGGCGCCATGGCCACCAACAAGACCGTGATCGAGGTGCTGCATTTCGTCGGCGCCAAAAACGGCTTCATCGCGGGGCATTTCCAGCGCCATTTTTTGATGCTGGGATTGCAGGGTGGCGCCATCGGCGGCGGCGCGGCTATCGTGCTGTTCGCGCTGGCCGCACTGATCAGCCGCTGGTTCGGCGGCACCGCCGGCGGCGACCAAACCTCGGCCATGTTCGGTTCGTTCTCGATTGGTATGGCCGGCTATGCCGCGGTGCTGGCGCAGGTGGTGCTGATCGCCGTGGTGACGGCTTTGACGTCACGCCAGACTGTCAACCGCACCCTCGAGGCGTTCGATTAGCATGATGGCAGGTCTCGCTCGCTGGATTGGCTTTCTGACAATGACCGCCGGGGTGGTCGGCGTTCTGCTGCTCTCCGGCGGCTTTATCTGGTTCGCCTGGACCATTCCGGAACAGGAAGCGCTGCTGGGCCGCAAGGCCGATGGCATCGTCGTGCTGACCGGCGCGGCCTCGCGAATCCCCGACGCCATCGAGTTGCTGGCGGCCGAGCGCGGCAAGCGGCTGCTGATTACCGGCGTGCATCGCGCGACCAGCGCCACCGAGATTGCCAGGATTACGCCGCTATACGCCAAGTATTTTTCGTGCTGTATCGATCTCGACCGCTCCGCTCTCAACACGTTTGGCAATGCGCTGGAGTCGCGGCGCTGGGCACGCCAGCACAATTTCAATTCGCTGATCGTGGTCACCTCGAACTGGCACATGCCTCGCGCCATGGTCGAGATCGCGCATCAGCTTCCCGATGTCGAACTCATCGCCTATCCTGTGATGTCGGAACGGGTCAAGACCGAGCCGTGGTGGTCGCATCTGGATACGACGCGTCTTCTGGCGGCGGAATATCTCAAGTACCTGTTCGCGATGCTCCGTCAGCACCTCGACCCCGATGGCGCGTCGTGAAGGAAAGAGGCCCGTGCTGAATTTCGTTCGCTCGATCGCCTTCAATGCGTTGTTCTATCTGAACACGCTGGTCTATCTCGTCATCGCCCTGCCGACATTTTTTCTGCCGTACCGCGCCATTATCGCGGTGGCGCGCTCATGGGCGCGTACCAATCTGATGTTGCTGCGCGTCGTGGCCGGCATCAAATACGAGATCCGCGGACGCGAGAAAGTGCCGAAGGGGCCGATCATTGTCGCGTCAAAACACCAGTCCGCGTGGGAAACCTTCGCGCTGGTGACGCTGTTCGACAACCCGACCTTCATCCTCAAGCGCGAGTTGCAGTGGATCCCGGTGTTTGGCTGGCTCACCATCAAGGCCCGGATGGTACCGGTCAATCGCGGCAAGGGCGCGCAGGCTCTTCACGACATGGCCGAGCGTGCGCGTATCGAGCTCGCGGACAACCGGCAACTCATCATCTTTCCGGAGGGCACGCGTCGCGCACCGGGTGCCGAGCCGCGGTATAAATACGGCGTGTCCTATCTCTATGCGGCGGAGGGCGTGCCCTGCGTGCCGCTGGCGCTCAACTCCGGCCTGTTCTGGCCGCGGCGCTCGATGCGCCGCGTGCCTGGGACTGTGCTGGTGGAAATCTGCGATCCGATCCCGCCCGGCCTCGACAAGGATGCGTTCTTCGAGCGTCTGAAGGATGCGATCGAGACGGCGACGGCGCGGCTGATCGACGAAGGCCGCCAGGAAATCGCCCGTTCAGGCTGAACCTTGCGCCTCGTGGGCGCCTTTGAGCTGCTCGGCCAGCCGGTGCAGTTCGGCGTCGCGATAGCCAAGGGCTTCGAGGGCTTCGACCGTCGACAATACGTAATCGCGGTTCGGGCCGGAGCGGCCATGGCCCTGACGTACGTAATGCACCTGTTCGGCCAGGCTGAGGCGCCCGGCATATTGGGCGTGGCCGCGATCGACCATGTAGACCAGTGCCTGCACATCCTGCTGTGGTTCGCCGTCCAGCCACACGCGGCGCTGCGCTTCGCGATAGACCATGGTGGCCTGCTCGCGCGCCCGCAGATAATCGATGGTTTCGCGGCGCTTGGCGGCGGCGACACGGAAGGCGACCCCGCGGCAGGCGCCGCCGCGGTCGAGGCCCAGGACGAGGCCCGGCTTTTCCGGCGTACCGCGGTGCACGAAGGAATAGACGCAGAGCGCGCGGTGGGCGCCAATCAGCCGCGCGTTGCGCCGCTCGAGGTATTCGAATCCCGGGCGCCAGATCAGCGAACCGTAACCGAACACCCAAAGGTCGTCGCCGCTCTGGTCACTTGCTGCATTCATCGTGATAGGAGATGGCCCAGCCGAGGTTCCGGTGCAAGCGGCATCGAATCGGCCTAGAAACGCCGCATTCGGAAGGTGTGTGTCATCATCATGGCCATGACGGAATCACCGCGCCGGCGAACCGGGCGCTACATTGCTTTGCTGGTTCTGGTGGCGGCCCTGTGTGGCGGATGGACCGTTCTCTGGTTCTATGCCGCCGGCCGGGCAGAGGCTACGCTGGAGGAATGGCGCGTGCGCGAGGCGGCCTCCGGCCGCGTCTATGCCTGCGGCTCCGAATCGATCGGCGGCTATCCGTTCCGTATTGAGGTCACCTGCGACCAGGCGTCGGCGCAGTTTCGCAACGACCAACTCCCGATCGACCTCAAAGCAGGCGGGCTCTTGGTCGCCGCGCAGATCTACGATCCGAGTTTGTTGATTGGTGAGTTCCGCGGGCCGCTGACGGTCGCGGCCACCGATCGCACGCCGCCGGTCATCGTCAACTGGAAGCTGTTCCAGTCGAGCGTCCGCGGCACGCCGTCGGCGCCGGAGCGGGTGTCTTTGGTGCTTAGCAAACCGGTCATTGAGCGCGTGGTTGGCGGCAATCAGCAGATATGGTTGCGCGCCGAGCACGCCGAAATTCACGGCCGCATTGCGGAGGGCTCGGTGGCCAGCAATCCGGTGGTCGAATTGGCGCTGCAATTGGCCGCCGCTTCCGCAGAGGCCATCCATCCCGGCGCCGCGACGCCGATCGACGCCGACATCACCGCGGTGCTGCGCGGCCTGACCGACTTTTCGCCCAAGCCTTGGGCCGAGCGTTTCCGCGAGATCCAGGCCGCCGGCGGGCGCATCGACATCAGCCAGGCGCGGTTGCGGCAGGGCGAATCCCTGGCGGTCGGCGGCGGCAGCCTGTCGCTGGATGCGAGCGGCCGGTTGCAGGGTCAGTTGCGAGTCACCATTGCGGGGCTCGAGCCGCTGCTAAAGACCATCGGTGCGGAGCAGATGGTGCAGGCCTCGCCGCACATGGACAAGCTGGCCGGCGCGCTCGACCGCTTCGCCCCCGGTCTCGGCAAAATGGCGCGCCAGCAGGTCGGCGCCAATATCTCGACCGGCATCAACATGCTCGGCGAACAGACGACGCTGGAAGGCAACCGCGCCGTGGCCCTGCCGCTGCGCTTCGAGGATGGCGTGGCTATGTTGGGCCCGATCCGCATCGGCGAAGTGCCGCCCCTGTTCTAGCCTCAGACGCGGCGTGAGAAATGGGCCGTCGGGCACTTTTCGGCGCCGGATCGATAAAGTTCGGAGGCGTGGTCCGGTGGGGCACGGCCTTTCTCGCGCATTTGTGGCTGCCGGGTGGCGACTGCGTAAAGGTGGGCGACGAACGTCGCGCAGGGGCGAATGCTGGCGATCTTCGGCGGCGCCGCGGTCGCGGGAACCGGCAAACTGCGGTCCGGTTTGGCCCACGCCTCGTCGTCCGTATCGATGGTCAGTACGACTTTCATTTGATTTGAACAGCATTGCGCAGCGCATCGAACCTGGCGATCGAACTGAGATCGAGCGGCAAGGCAATCGCTGCGCTCAAGATGATCGCCGTCACGGCACAGGTGAGTCCGATCAGGATGACCGATCTCTCAAGCGCCTCGTGCTCGCGAGAATGAACCGGCGGGACGGGTACGTCGGGGGTCACCACCGCTTCGGCCTGGCTATCCGGCGCAGGGGGGTGTTCGCCGGGCCCGGCCAGGAACGCGATCAGCGGATCGGTGCGCGTAAACGGCGGACCTTTGGCGTCAGGGCCGGGAGGATCGTTGATCACTGTGTCGGACATAATTTGCTCCCGGAGAATGCACGCTCTCCGCGAGAGCAAGGTGTCAGTCGTCAATTAGGGGCGCGTTAAGTGAAATTGCGCAACCGCAAGACAGCGACGCCGGTGGGCGCGCAAATTTTGCGCGCAATCCGATGCCATGGATGGATGTATCCGCGAATTTTGCGACTGATTGTCAGGCGCGTCTTCGCTGTTCGGGAAATTGTCTGCTGACCTGGCGGACGCAGGGATGGCCGACCGGCGGAAACAGAAATTCCACACCATGCCTCTCGAGCATGGCCCTGATCGGCCGCAGCGCCGATTCGGCCGACCGCGGCGCGCCGTCGAACTCCTCGATGCGCCGGATCGTGGAGGTCGATACCACCGCGTATTGGGCGAGGTCGCGGACCGACCAGTGCAGGATGGCGCGGGCCGCGCGCAACTGGGCGCCGGTCACATAATCGGTCTTATCGGCAGGCGCCGACCAGACGCGGTCGACGTGGATGTCCTGGGTGAGACCGACCCATTCGCGCACCGCGTTGTTCTGATTGCATAACGGTATGGCGCGCGAGCGCACCCAGCGATAGTGGCCCTCGCCGTTGCGCAGGCGATATTCCTTTTTGTAGGGTTCTTTCGACGCAATAGCCTTTTGCCAGGATGCCTCCACGCCCGACCGGTCGTCCGGGTGTAAGGCGTTCAGCCATCCCGCGCCGGCGGCTTCCTGCAGTGTCTGGCCGGTCATCTTGCACCAGCCCTGCGTGTCGCCAATGTGTCCACGGGGTGTCGCCGACCACGTCACGGCATCAAGCGCGGTGACCACAACACTGAGGCGGGTCTGCAGCGCTTCGGCATGCGCCAAAGCCTCCTGCTGCTTGCTGACATCGAAAAGAGCGCCGATGGCCCGGGCCGGGATGCCTTGGCGGTCGAGCAAAACTTCGCCTCGGCTCGACAACCAACGCACCCGTCCGCTCAACTGTATGATCCGGAAGTCGCGACGCATTGCGCCTGCCTTCGACAGAACCAATTCAAGCTCGCCGGGAGGCCGGACGTCTTCCGGATGGACAAGCGCTTCGAGATTCTCGTGGCTCGGCGTGATGGAGCCGGGTTCGAGCCCAAGAAGTTCAAAAACGCCTCGAGACCAGATCATCTCCCTGGTTTTCAGGTTCCATGTCCAGAGACCGGCCTCCCCCTTCTGCTCAAGGAGTCGAATGGTTTCGCGCGCGGCATTGCCATCATCGAACAGCATCGGTCCATCTTTCATCAGGCGCGCATAATGCGGCCGTGCCGATGTACCGAGCTGGCAAACGACTGAAGATTTAGCGAAGGGTGATGGTGGTTAAATACACGCAGGATCACGCCAAAATCAAGGCAAACAGTTATGCGCACGATGACCGAAGCTATGCGAGCGATGCGCCAGACTTAAGTCGAATGACGGCGTGCTTACGTCTCGTCGGCGGCGTAAGGCTTCGGCAGCGGCGCATGCGGCAAATCGGGATGCGGCCGGCCGAAATCAGGCGCCGGCGAATCCTGGCCGATCTGTACGATGCCTTTGCGGATGGCGCGCGTGCGGGCAAAATGTTCATACAACGCGTCGCCGTCGCCCTTGCGGATTGCCTTGGTGAGCGCCGAGACATCTTCGTTGAAGCGGCCGAGCATTTCCAGCACGGCGTCCTTGTTGGCGAGGAACACGTCGCGCCACATCGTCGGGTCAGACGCCGCAATACGCGTGAAGTCCCGAAAGCCGCCGGCCGAAAACTTCAGTACTTCCGAACGCGTCACGGTCTCCAGTTCGTCGGCAGTGCCGACGATCGTGTAAGCGATCAGATGCGGCAGATGGCTGGTAACCGCGAGCACCAGGTCATGGTGATCCGGCGCCATGGTTTCGACATTGGCGCCGATCAGCCGCCAGAACGCCGCCAGCTTTTCGGTTGCCGCCGCATCGGTGCCCTGCGGTGGCGTCAGGATGCACCAGCGGTTGACGAACAGTTCGGCAAAGCCGGCGTCGGGCCCGGAATATTCGGTGCCGGCGACCGGATGCGCCGGCACGAAGTGCACGCCCTTCGGCAGATGCGGAGCCATGTCGCGCACCACCGAGCCTTTGACGGAGCCGACGTCGGAGACGATGGCGCCCGGCATCAGATGCGGGCCGATCTCCTGCGCGACCGGGCCGCAGGCGCCGACCGGAATGCAGACGATGACGAGGTCGGCACCTTCAACCGCGGCGGCATTGCTCTCGACCACCTGGTCGGCGAGCCCGAGTTCGGCGACGCGCCGCCGCGTCACCGGCGATCGCGCGGTGGCGACGATCGAACCGACCGCGCCTTGCGCGCGTGCCGCGCGCGCGATCGACGAACCGATCAGGCCGACGCCGATCAGGGCAAGGCGGTTGAACAGGGGCGGCGGCGTGCTCACGCCGATTGCCCCAGGAAGTCCTTGAGCGCCTGCACGACCAGCCGGTTGGCTTCCTCGGTGCCGACGCTCATGCGCAAGGCGTTGGGCAACTGGTAGGCCGTGACCTGACGCAGCACCAGTCCGCGCTTCATCAGGAAGTCATTGGCCTCGGTGGCGGTGCGGCCTTTGGTCTGCGGAAAATGGATCAGCACGAAGTTGGCGACGCTCGGCGTTACCGTGAGGCCAAGCTTGCCGATCTCGGCGGTCAGCCACTCCAGCCATTTCGAATTATGCGTGCGCGAGCGTTCGACGTGTGCCGTATCGCGCATCGCCGCGATGCCGGCGGCGATCGCCGGCGCGTTGACGTTGAACGGTCCGCGGATGCGGTTGATGGCATCGACCACATGCGCCGGCCCGACCATCCAGCCGAGCCGCAATGCGGCCAGCCCGTAGATCTTCGAGAACGTGCGGGTCATGACAACATTGTCGCTGGTTGCCACCAACTCGAGGCCGGACTCGTAGTCATTGCGCTGGACGTATTCGGCATAGGCCGCATCCAGCACCAACAGGACGTTGCCGGGCAGGGCGCGGTGCAGCCGCTTGACCTCGTCGAACGGAATATAAGTTCCGGTCGGGTTGTTCGGATTGGCCAAAAACACGACCTTGGTCTTCGGCGTCACCAGCTTGAGGATGGCGTCGACATCGGCGGTGAAATTCGTCTCAGCCGCGACCACGGGTTTGGCGCCGGTGCCGAGCGTTGCGATCGGGTAGACGAGAAAACCATGCGTTGTGTGGATGGCCTCGTCGCCATCGGCGAGATAGGCGCGCGCGATCAGATTGAGCAGGTCGTCGGAGCCGGCGCCGCAGACGATGCGCGCCGGGTCGAGCCCATAGGCGTTGCCGATGGCTTCGCGCAAAGCGGCCGACGCGCCATCGGGATAATCCTCGAGACGTTTGCCGATATCCGCATAGGCGGCGACGGCGTGTTCGCTCGGCCCGAGCGGCGTCTCGTTGGACGACAGCTTGAACACCTTGGCGACGCCCGGCGCGGTGCTCTTGCCCGGAATGTAGGGGGCGATATCGAGCACGCCGGGGCGCGGTTGCGGACGGGTCGCAGTCATGGGCAGCTTTCCGAAAGGTCGATGATCAGGGCTTGTTGGCGGCCACCGTATAGCGGGTTGCGTGGCTGCCGACGAGGGCCGTCGAGCGCACCGTGGCGCCGGCTTTCACCAGGGTCTCGCCAATGGCTTCCATGCTGGTGTCCTTGGGCACGGTCACCAGCAGCGCGGCGCCGTCGAAGGCGCTGTCGGGCACGGCGATGAAGTCGGCCTTGGCCTTCAGGGCCTGTGCCGGACCTGCACCCCAGCCGGAGACGCGGATGCTCCAGACCTCGGCTTCGGTCGCCATGGCGTCGGCGGCGACCCGCGAGATGACGAACACCGGCAGCGCGGCCGGGTGGTCGGCGCGCTCGACGAAGGGCAGGCGCGCGATGATTTTCGGCGCGGCGTCGAATTCCAGCGCGTTCCACCAGGCGCCGGTTCCCGCCACGGTAATCGCCGGCACCAGGCCGAGATCGCCTTTCGAGGTGGAGACGGCCTCGACCACGCCGGCCGCGCCCATATGCGGAATGAAGGGCACCGTGAAGCCGAAATGGAAGCGGGCGGAATCGCGCATCAGCGCATCGCCGGCCGACAGGTCTGCATGCACCGAGAACGACGACTGCACATAGGTGAAGGTCGAGATGATGACCCGCCAGATGCTCTCGACGGTGTCGAGCGGCAGAATGCCTTTGTGGCGCCTGACCAGGCGCCGCATCATGTCGGCCTCGCGCATCGGACGGAAGGCCGAGCCGGTCTCTGTGCTCTTCTTGACCGCGATCAGCCGGTCGATGATCTCGCCCCGCTCCATCAGCAGGCCATGCATGGCCTCGTCGATACGGTCGATTTCCTTGCGCAGATCGCCAAGTTCGGGGGGCTGCGCCGGGGCAGGGGGCTTTGTCATCGATCACTCTTCCGTCATGGCGGCATGTCGCGCCCAGCCACGCTAGCTATGCCGCCTCTTCTAAAGGCGTGGATGCCCGGCACAAGGGCTCTGTTGGATCAGGCGGAGATCGCCCGCAGGCCGGATCGGCGATGGGCAGAACGGCCCTGAAAGGGCCGGGATTGTTGACAGTTGGTACCTATATTGACAGTAAACGGGCTGCTAACCAGCGCCCGTTAGGATTTAGTTCTGACGCGGCGTGCCGGGAGCGCGAAGAGCGATATGGTTGAAGCCAGTGTGACCAGCCTGCGAGACGCGGCGGACGCGCCGCGCGATGCGGACCATCCGCGCGATTCGCTGATCGCCACCTTCGGTGCCGACAAGCCGCTGACGCTGGATGCGGGCGTCGAACTGTCGCCGTTCCAGATCGCCTACAAGACCTACGGCACGCTGAACGCCGAGCGCTCCAATGCGGTCCTGGTGTGCCATGCGCTGACCGGCGACCAGCACGTCGGCAACGTGCATCCTGTCACCGGCAAATCCGGCTGGTGGGATACCTTGCTCGGCCCCGGCAAGCCGATCGACACCGACCGCTACTACGTCATCTGCGCCAACGTGGTCGGCGGCTGCATGGGTACCACCGGCCCGGCCTCGACCAATCCGAAAACCGGCAAGCCCTGGGGTCTTGATTTCCCGGTCATCACCATTCGCGACATGGTGCGTGCCCAGGCGATGCTGCTCGATCATCTTGGCATCGACACGCTGTTTGCCGCGGTCGGTGGCTCGATGGGCGGCATGCAGGTGCTGCAGTGGGCGGCGAGCTATCCCAAGCGCGTGTTCGCGGCGCTGCCGATCGCCTGCGCCACCCGTCATTCGGCGCAGAACATCGCGTTCCACGAGGTCGGCCGCCAGGCCATCATGGCCGACCCGGAATGGCGCGGCGGGCGTTATCATCTGGACGGTACCAATCCGCGGCGCGGGCTCGCGGTCGCGCGCATGGGTGCGCACATCACGTATTTGTCGGACGCCGCGCTGCACCGCAAATTCGGCCGCAAGTTTCAGGACCGTGAAAATCCGACGTTCTCGTTCGACGCCGATTTCGAGGTCGAATCCTATCTGCGCTATCAGGGCAGTTCGTTCGTCGAGCGGTTCGACGCCAATTCGTATCTGTATCTGACGCGGGCCATGGATTACTTCGATCTGGCGGCCGACGCCGGCGGCATTCTGGCCAATGCCTTCAAGGGCGCGCCAACGCGGTTCTGCGTGATTTCGTTCACCAGCGACTGGCTGTTCCCCACCTCGGAATCGCGCGCCATCGTCCATGCTCTCAACGCCTCCAGCGCGCGGGTGTCGTTCGCCGAGATCGTCACCGACAAGGGCCACGACGCCTTTCTGCTCGACGAGCCGGAAATGTTCGGCATTGTGCGCGGCTTTCTCGATGGCGCCAGCAAGGCTCGCGGACTGCGATGAGCAATCTCAACCTGCCCAATATCGAACGGACTCCCGGCGGCGCGCGCGTCGACCTCGTGCGCGTTGCCGAGATGGTGACGCGCGGCGCCAAGGTGCTGGACGTCGGCTGCGGCGACGGCGAACTGCTGCACCTGCTGGGTGAGACCCGCGGCGTCGACGGCCGCGGCATCGAGCTGTCGCGCGAGGGCGTCAATAAATGCGTCGCCAAGGGACTGGCGGTGATCCAGGGCGACGCCGACACTGACCTGGCCGATTACCCGGACGACGCCTTCGACTTCGTCATCCTGTCGCAAACGCTGCAGGCGACCCGGCAGCCGCGCGTTGTGCTCGAGCACATGTTGCGCATCGGCCGCCACGCCATTGTGTCGTTTCCGAACTTCGGTCACTGGCAGGTGCGCCTGCAATTGCTGTTCGCCGGACATATGCCGCGCACCGATATCCTGCCGCACAGCTGGTACGACACGCCCAATATCCATCACTGCACCATCAAGGATTTTCGTCAGTTGTGCGACGAGGTCGGAGTGAAGATGGAGAAGGCCGTGGCGCTGAACGCCTGGGGGTCGCCGCTGCGGCTCAGTGCGCCGTGGTGGTTCTGGAATCTGTTCGGCGAGCAGGCGGTGTTTCTGCTCAGCCGCAGGCGTTAACGCGCCTGCGAAAGCGCGCGTGGCGCGGAAGCTATAAGCACGTGCCTGGATGCCTGAGTTCAATAGTCTAATTTTCAATTTTACTGTATTGGCCTGTACTGAATTCATTTGAAAATTCAGACGACCCTATAAAAACTTCGTCACATGTATTAACGCGCAAAACTCGTTCCATATTACATAAAATGACCTTCCAATCCTCACGAAATCGCCACGCTTGACCGGCGTTTAGCCGCTTCGACTCAGGCTGATCTGTCGGCCTGCAATGGGGTGGTTCAAGATCGAAGGGATTGGATCGATGCGTTTCTATTACCAGCCGGCGGCGGTTTTCGTGTGTTCCGTTGTGCTCGCTGCTGCGGCCGGTTCAGCGTCCGCCAACCCGCAGGACGGCGCCTCGCACGCGGCCGAGCAGGTTCAGTCTTCGGTCGTCAGCAACGGGCGCGATGACCGCTATCTGTTTCTGGAAAGCCCTCAGGCCGCCGCGGCGGCTGCTCCGGCGCAGCGGCGCGCGCGTCGCACGGCCGCCAAACCGAGAGCCGTAGCGGTCGCCTCCGGCCGTCCTTCGCCGACGCTGGTGTCGGAAGCGCGCAAACATCTCGGCACCAACCCGACGGGGCGCGCGCGGCTGTGGTGCGGCGCCTTCATGGACATGGTGCTGAGGCGCACCGGTCATGCCGGCGGCGGCAATGTCGCGCGCGCCTATGCCAGTTATGGCGCCCGCGTGTCGGGACCCAAGGTCGGCGCCATCGCCGTCCTGCGCCGCGGCCGCGGCGGCCATGTCGGAGTCGTTGCCGGTGTCGATCCGAACGGCAATCCGATTCTGATTTCCGGCAATCACGGCAACACGGTTGCCGAAGCGGTGTATCCGCGCAGCCGCATCATCGCTTACGTTGTGCCGGAAGGCTGAACGCGCGCGTGACGTCATCTGACTCAGCGCTTCGCTTCGCAAGAAGCGGGGCGTTTTCCTTTGACGATCGCGCGCGGCGATTAACGTTACGGCACAGCCGTAAACCACTTCATCCTTAATTCAAGCGGTTCAATTCGACGAAAATTGTCGTGCTATTTCGAATCCCCAGAACGCAAAGAACATTGGGTTTCGGGGGTACGCATGCGACTTCAAAAAGGTTTGGCGATAGCGATCGGCTGCGCCGCTGTCATGGCGATGAGTATTCCGGCCTTGAGCAGACCCTTGCCGAACGGTGGCGACCAGTCACGCGCCAAGGCATCGCGCGCCGCGCCCTCGAAGCAGATGAAACCAGCCAGCAAGCCGCGGAACGCCGGCCCGACCATCAGCAGGCCCGTCCAAACCCAGGCCGCGCCGCCGCCGGTCACGGCACGTCCACAACTGGCGAGCGTGTCGCGTCCCTTGTTAGGTTGGCCCAAGCTGGTTTCTGAAGCGCGAAAATACATGGGCACCAATCCAACCGCGCGCACGCGGCTTTGGTGCGCCACCTTCATGAACATGGTGCTCGCCAAGGTCGGCTACAATGGCACTAATTCCGATGCAGCGAAGTCGTTTGCTTCCTATGGCCGTCGCATTCCGCATCCGAAGGTTGGCGCTATCGCCGTGCTGACGCGCGGCAAGAACGGCGGTCATGTCGGCGTTGTTTCCGGCATCGCCAAGAACGGCAATCCGATCATTATTTCCGGCAACCACAACAAGCTGGTGGGCGAGGCGGTCTATCCGAGTTCGCGGGTCATCGCCTATGTGATGCCGACCGACGACGAGATGGCGACCACGCGGCTCGCCGACCGCGGTGCGCCGATCGCAAGCCGCGCCCCGGCCGGGCAACCGGCACTGGATTCGCCGATCGCCGAATTGATTGCGGCGATTCAAGCCGAACATGCCCGCGGCGAACGCCCGCGCGCGCCGGCGGTCAGTGCGCCTGCCGCACAGGCGCAGGCGGCAGTCACGCCGCCGCCGCCCGCGCCGCAGCCCGTCGCCG
>JALHNV010000071.1 GCA_022843325.1 Pseudolabrys sp.
CATTTAGGGAGACTACTGATGAACATCGGACAGGCATCAAAATCATCGGGCGTTTCGGCCAAGATGATTCGTTACTACGAGCAGACCGGCCTCATCCCGGCTGCTGACCGGAAGTCTTCGGGCTACCGCGATTATTCACTTACCGATGTCCATATGCTGCGCTTCATCCGCCGCGCGCGCGATCTAGGTTTTTCAGTTGCCCAGATCAGCGATCTTCTTGGCCTGTGGCGTAACGACACCCGAAAGAGCGCCGAGGTCAAGCGCTTGGCGCAGGGCCACATCAACGAACTGAAAAAAAAGATCAAGGGTCTTCAGGACATGGCCCATACGCTCACAATGCTGGTCAACGCCTGCCACGGTGACCACCGCCCCCATTGCCCAATTCTGCAAAGCTTCGAGACTGACCTGGAGCATGAGGATCTGTCTATCCAGACTCGCCGCGGCGCAATCGTCCACCCGTTGGAATGAGAAAAGGACTACCGTTGCCGCGATGGCGCTCTCCAGCCTCTTCGTACTCGGTAACGCGCTGCGCCGCAGAACTTTCATCGCGCCCTATCACGGACGGAACCGACCTTTCTTCCGCCTGCGGCTATCGCAGAAATCTCTTTGCGTTGAAGTGGCCTGCGCTGTTTCTCAATCTTCCGGTGGTTATGGACTGCCTCGCCACGGGCGCCGGCATCGTTCCTCGCTGCGGTGTCAATGGACTCCTGTATCGGAGCGGGTCTTTGCGCGGCCGTCCTCCACGCGCTCGCGTAAAGACATGGCTTCAGGTTGCTCTCGGCAAGGCCTCTGACCGTGAGGCGGAAACTTTCATTTATCGTCCTGTGCAAATACCTGTGACCGGCCCCTTAATCAAACGCTGTTGTACTCCCATATGATGGGCAGTATGGGAGGGGCTGTTGCCTGCGCGGAACTGCGATGCTGGCATCTCGGCCAGAAAGTACGTGAGAGGGCCTATCGGAAATGGGAAATAAGTTAAGCATTGTGGCGGCGCTTGGGATGTCCCTGCTAGCGTCAGCCGCTCAAGCTGACGAGGCGATAGAGGTCCTCAAGACCTCTGGCTGCGGCTGCTGTGTCAGCTGGGTAAAATACCTCGAAGGGCAAGGTTTTAAAGTCAAGACCCGTGATCTCGACATGGGCTCAATGATGCAAGTCAAGCTGAAAGCGGGGCTGAAGGTGGACCTTACCTCATGCCACACCGGCCGGATCGAGGGCTACGTCGTCGAAGGGCACGTACCGGCCCGCGAGATTCGTCATCTTCTCGCAAAGCGTCCTAATGCGATCGGTCTTACGGTTCCGAACATGCCGCTCGGCTCGCCCGGCATGGATGCGGGGAGCGAAAAAGAGCCTTACGACGTGCTCCTCGTCAAAAAGGATGGCTCGACGGAGATACTTGCGAGCTATAAATAATCTAGCATTAACTATAGGACTATGCACCGATGTCCGTTATGCAGCGCAAAGTTGCGCTGGCCGCGTTCTAACGCAGTATTCTGGCTTTGAGAAAGGCGGAAAGCTGGTTTCGCCGGCCTATTCGCGGTTCTCTTGTTTGTCACGCGAGCTCGGGACCCGGCCAATTTGAAGCCGCAGCGGCCGGCGAAACGATCCGCGGATACGCCGGGCTGATCTCGGTGCCCCCGTTTATCACGAACCTGCTATAAACTCCCGTTTCGGGCCAATCCGCCGGTGATGACAGGACACCCCTGATCGCTTACAATGGAATGCATGACCCGCCGGCTTCTCACAGTATTCATCGCGCTATCCATCGCGCTCGCCGGTTACGCGCCGTCCTTCGCGATGCAGCCGATTTTGGAGAAGGCGTCTGCCATTAAAGCCGCGGCGGTCCCGGACAGCGATTGCATGAAGGCTGCGGAGGATGATTGTTGCAACACGCAGAATTCCTCAGACAAGGCCGGATGCCTGTTTGACGGCGCCTGCGCGGCCCGCTGCCATGTCAGCGCGGCTATCGCACCCGCGTTTTACAATCCCGGCGTTTGTGTAATTCCTGCGGTCGTCATTGCTATTGCCGAACCGCCGCCATTGCATGCGGCGCGAGCCGGACCGCTCTATCGCCCTCCGATCGTCTAGTCCTCGAAAACCTGTCCGGCTTTGCCGGATGAGCGTCGCTCGATGTTTTGCGGCCAAAGCCGCAGGCCGTCGGTCGCGACGTTCGATCGTTCAATAGCCACTCGAGGATTATCATGAATTTATTCTACGCATCTTTGCGAAGTGTCACGCTTATGGCCGCTTCGCTCATCGCCGCATTAGCGGGCCTACCTGCTTATGCGCAAACAGCGCCTGGCTTCGAAGCCGTTGCCGCCGAAGTATCGATCGGCAAAGACGTGCGCGTCGAACTCAAACTTGTCGGCATCACGCCTGTGCCCGCCGCTGCGGATATAATTGTTGAAGCATCGCGCATCGATATGGGCCCGGACGGCATGGCCACGATGGCCGCGCCGCTCAAACCGGTCGCTTCAGGCAAGCCTGGTGTGCTGGCCTATCAGACCGATTTGGTGATGGCGGGACGATGGGCGTTCACGATCGCGGCCAAGGTCAAAGGCCACGACAAGCCCATTCAGTCGAATGTCATCTTCACGGCTGTCGAAAGGAAATCGGAGACGGTCCCGACAGCGCCAGGCGCCAGAAAGATTGTCGGCTACCGTAATCCTATGGGATTGCCCGACATCTCAACTGTGCCCAAAAAGGATTCTATGGGGATGGATTACATCCCAATCTACGAGGACGAAACGGGTGGACCGAAAGGCAGCGTACGAATTTCACCTGAAAAAATTCAGCGGGCAGGCGTCCGCACGCAAGCGGCCCGGATGAAAAGCGTGAGCCGGACTGTCCGCGCGTCTGCAAGCGTGGTGGCGGATGAGACGCGCATCGGCGTGGTAACCGCCAAGTTCAACGGCTTCGTCGAAGAGCTCTATGTGCCTGCTGTCGGCGAGCGCGTCGCGAAGGGCCAGAAGCTGATGCGAGTGTGGATCGAATCATCTGAGATACTTCAAAAGCAGGCGGATCTCACTGCGGCGCTGACCGGCGGTAGCCGAGCGTCTGCGACCTACGAAGGCGCGGAGCGCAATTTGCGCTTTTTCGGCTTTACTGCCGAGGCGATTGACGAAATCAAACGCGCGGGGCGTCCGTTGCGTTCGCTGACCTTTGACGTTCCGCGCGACGGCACCGTCCTCGAAAAGCCGGCCGTGGTCGGCATGCGCTTCTCGTCCGGCGACACGCTGTTTCGGACCGCTGACCTGAGCACGGTCTGGGTTTTGGCCCAAGTGTCTGAAAGTGACATCGCGCTCATCCGAGAGGGCCAGAGCGCAACCGTGACCTTGAAGGCGTTTCCAAATGATCCGCGCACAGGCAAGGTGGCGCTTATCTATCCAGAGCTTAACCTGGGGACCCGCACCGTGCCCGTCCGTATCGCGCTCCCCAATCCTGACGGCCTGCTGCGGACAGGGCTCTATGCCGATGTCGCATTTGAGGCGGAAGATGCAGCGCCGGTCGTCACTATCCCCGATTCGGCCGTGATCGACAGCGGATCGCGCCGTGTGGCTTTTGTAGCGAAGGGCGAAGGCCTGTTCGAACCCCGCGACCTTGAGCTTGGGAACCGGGGCCGCGGGCTTGTCGAAGTACGCAAAGGCATTGAAGACGGCGAAGAGGTGGTGGTGCGCGGCAATTTTTTGATTGATGCCGAAAGCAATCTGAAGGCCGCGCTTGCCGGGTTTACGGCGGCGGAGAGTGCGAAGTGATCGCGGGCCTGATCCGGTGGTCCGCAAATAACCTTGTCCTCGTCCTGATCGCTGCGGTCTTCGCAGTGCTCGCGGGGCTCTACTCGATGAGTCGCATTCCGCTCGATGCGATTCCGGATCTTTCGGATACGCAGGTCATTGTGTACACCGAATATCAGGGACAGGCGCCGCAGGTTGTCGAAGACCAGGTAACGTATCCGCTCGTCAGCGCGATGCTGAGCGTGCCGCGCTCGCGGGTTGTGCGTGGCTTTTCGTTCTTCGGCGTCTCGTTCGTTTATGTGATTTTTGACGACGGCACGGATATCTACTGGGCGCGCTCGCGCGTACTTGAGTATCTCAATGCAGCGGCTGGTCGCGTGCCGGCCGCGCTGACGCCGACGCTCGGGCCTGACGCGAGCGGCGTGGGGTGGGTCTATCAGTACGCGCTGACTTCGCAGAAACACGATCTTGCTGAACTGCGCTCGATGCAGGACTGGCAGTTGCGCTTTGGCCTCGCCAAGGCCGAAGGCGTCGCTGAGATAGCCGGGGTCGGCGGCTTCGTGAAGCAGTATGCCGTCGTCGTCGATCCGCAGCGCATGAAGACGCTCGGCATCACGCTTGAGAGCGTGCGCAATGCCATCCGGGCCAGCAACATGGATGTAGGTGGGCGGACGATCGAGCTCTCCGAAACCGAATTCATGATCCGTGGCCGCGGCTATCTGCGCGATCCTGCGGATCTGGAGAAAGTTGTTCTCAAATCGGAAGGAGGTACACCCGTCACTATCGGCGATGTAGCACGGATCGAGCTGACACCGGACGAGCGGCGCGGCATTGCAGAGCTGAATGGCGAGGGTGAGGTTGCGAGCGGCATCGCCCTGCAGCGCTACGGCGCCAATACGCTCGATGTGATCGCGGCCGTCAAACAAAAGTTGGCCGATGTCAAAGGAAGCCTTCCCGAGGGCGTCGAGATCAAGGAGGTCTATGACAGGTCCGATCTGATTAACCGAGCTATCCGCACGCTTGCCGTAACCCTGACTGAAGAAAGCGTTATCGTCGCCTTGATATGCTTCGTATTTCTGCTCCACGCAAGAAGCGCCCTGGTCGCCATCATCACTTTGCCGATCGGCATTCTACTCGCTATGATCGCCATGCATGCGCTTGGCATAGGCATGAACATCATGAGCCTTGGCGGAATTGCTATTGCCATTGGCGCGATGGTCGACGCGTCCATCGTAATGGTCGAGAATGCACATAAGCGGCTAGAACATGCGCCGTCCGGTAGCGACCGCCGGGAAACGTTGATCGCGGCAGCGCAGGAGGTCGGTCCGGCGTTGTTTTTCAGCCTGCTCGTGATCACGGTGTCTTTCATACCGATCTTTGCGCTCGAAGCGCAAGAGGGCAGGCTCTTCAAGCCGCTCGCCTATACGAAGACCTTTTCGATGGCGGCGGCCGCACTGCTATCCGTGACGCTCGTGCCTGCGCTGATGCTGCTCTTTATCCGCGGGCACATCATCCCGGAGAATAAGAACCCTCTGAACCGCGCGCTGATCTGGCTTTACCGTCCGGTCATCAAAGGCGTCCTCAAAGCCAAGATGCCAACAATTATGGCGGCCTGCGTCATTCTCGGTCTTACGATTATTCCTGCCACGCGCATCGGCTCCGAATTCATGCCCAATCTGAATGAGGGCACACTGCTCTACATGCCAACCACCTTGCCTGGCCTGTCTGTGACCAAGGCGGCGGAGCTGTTGCAAACGCAAAACCGCATCATCAAAAGCTTTCCTGAAGTGGCCAGCGTCTGGGGCAAGGCCGGCCGGGCCCAGACCGCGACCGATCCGGCTCCAATGGAAATGTTCGAAACGACCATCAATCTCCGCCCGCATGAAGAATGGCGCGCCGGCATGACGATCGACAAGCTCGTGGCGGAGATGGATGCATCGCTTCAGTTTCCCGGTGTCAGCAACGCCTGGACCATGCCGATCAAGGCCCGCATCGACATGCTCTCGACCGGAATCCGTACGCCCGTCGGCGTCAAAATATTCGGGAAAGACCTTGTCACGCTTGAAAAGCTTGCAAAGGAGGTCGAAGCGGCCTTGCGCAAGGTCCCGGGAACGTCGAGCGCCTATGCCGAACGCGTTAACAGCGGGTATTTCCTGGAAATTACGACCGATCGGGCCAAAATCGCGCGGTATGGGCTTTCTATCGAAGATGTGCAGAAAACCATTTCGATGGCGATTGGCGCTGAAGTTCTGACGACGACTGTTGAAGGACGCGAGCGCTACGGCGTGGTGCTGCGATATCCGCGTGACGTGCGCAGCGATCCCGATGCCATAGCGTCGCAAGTTCAGGTCTCCCTTCCAGGCGGCGCCGCCGTTCCTCTTGGCGACGTCGCGGCCATCGAGCGCACGCAGGGTCCTACGTCGATCCGGACCGAAGACGGGCAACTCGTCGTCTATGTCTATGTTGATATCCGCGATCGCGATTTAGGCGGTTACGTCGAAGAGGCTCGCAAAGTAGTCGCCGAGGCCGTGAAATTGCCTGCAGGATTCTATGTCACCTGGAGCGGCCAGTTCGAATATCTGGAACGCGCAACCAAGCGCCTTCAGATCGTTGTTCCTGCGACTCTGCTGCTGATCTTTCTGCTTCTCTATTTAAATTTCAGGCGGATCAGCGAAACCCTTATCGTAATGCTTTCATTACCGTTCTCCCTGGTCGGGGGGCTGTGGTTCATGCATTTTATGGAGTTCAACTACAGCGTCGCCTCGATTGTTGGATTTATCGCGCTCGCGGGCGTGGCGGCCGAGACGGGCGTCATCATGCTGATCTATCTCGAACATGCTTTGAGAGATGTTAGCGCGCGGGTTGCGTCCGAAGGTCGGGCGTTGACCAAGGCCGATTTGCACTACGCCATCATGGACGGCGCAGTCGAGCGCGTGCGGCCCAAGATGATGACGGTAGCCGCGATCATGGCGGGCTTGCTGCCGATCCTTTGGAGTACAGGGGTCGGCTCGGAAGTCATGCAGCGCATTGCCGTGCCGATGATAGGGGGAATGGTCTCATCAACTGTACTCACCCTGATCGTCATTCCAGCAATTTACGGTCTGGTCAAAGGACGAAGGCTGCCCGCAATTTAAAGTGGGACTCTGTCGCCTTTTGCCAAGTATAGATCCTTGTTCCCTGCGCTGCTTAAAGGGAAAAGGGATATTTCAGGCACTGCCACCGTTGGTATTATATGACGCAATTGGTCTGGCGGCACTTCTTGCTCCCAAAGCGCAGGCGAATACCGGCCATTTCACAGCCGGGCATGGATGGAACGAACTTCAGAAACGGGGGCGCGTCCAGTTTAACAGCACGCGCTTGCGGGCGTTGCCAGTCCTGCAGAGCGCTTGTCGCAATGCGGCGGCCTGCTCGTGCGGAAGTGCCTGTTCTTATGGCGCCTATATATCATGAGTGGCGACAGCGCCGTTTTTACGCCTGTATTGATCGCGACCGTCATTATCCCGCCAGATGGCCCGCTCAGACAGGAATTACGGGCATGACCGCCGCGCGCGTAGCACCTACAGGCCTCAACCGACCGAACTCGTGACGGATTGCTTAGGCATACACGTCGGGCCGCCCCGCGACCAAAAATCACTATGGAGAAAGACAATGAAAATCAGAAGCGCTCTCACCACAGCCGCGATCATCCATGCGATCGGCGCACCCGTTGCTCGCGCCCAGATGCAGGGCATGGGAAGTGCAAAAAATGATCGAGATGATGACGCCCGCGCCGAATGATCCGGCGTCAACCAAAGACGTCAAGCAGGCTCTCATCGACATGATGGAAGACATGAACATGGAATTCACGGGCAACGTCGATTCGCGCGGGGCATGATCCAGCACCACGAGGGCGGGATCGCCGTGGTCAGGATCCAGCTCAAGCACGGCAAGGATCCCGAAATGTCGCAAGGTGGCTGAAAAGCTCATCAAGGACTAGGGCAAGGAAATGAAGAATACCAAGCTTGGCTGAAAAATGAATCGAAAAAAGCAAACGACGGCACGGGTCGGCTGTGGAAGCCGCGCCGTGCTATTCCCACTTACAAATATGTATTGCCTATGATAAGCAATATTATGGTTATCTGGCTGGCTACCTCGACTTCGGCGATTTATCTCACTTCGACGATTGAATTCTCTTGTGCCGGGTTTGAATTGACAGCGGCCATCGACTCTTGATGAACGCGAGAACGGCCCAGATTTCCTCATCTGTCAGGACATTGGCATAAGCCGGCATATCACTCTCGTAGCCGGGGACCACCGCCGAAACGCCGTTTTTAGTGATACGAAACAGGATTTCGTCCGCATGGTGCCAAGTGTGCCCGGTTTCGTCATGTGGTGGCGCGGGCAGGCGGCCATCCGCCCGACGGGACTTCCAGTTTGGCTGGCCTTCCAGATCGGGGCCGTGACAGGCGGCGCAGTGTTTCCCATAGATTTGCTGACCAAGAGCAACCTGTCGCGTATTTCGAGGGTCGGCCTGCCCCCACTGCGGGTGCCGACCAATGCCGCTCAGAAAAGCTGCGGTGGACACAGAGGCAATAGCAGTGGCAATCCCGATGATGATGAAAATATTTGACTTCATTGAGCTCCCAACCGTTGCCAGTTTCGGCCGCCATCATCGCTGGTCAGCAGCTCGTTCTGATGCGTCGACGCGTACAGGCGCGCCGCGTTCTCGGGATCGATGGCTAAGTGCACCAGGTAACGGTCCCCAAAATCGTTGTTCAAGGTTTGCCAGTTGAGGAATGGATCCTCTGCGCGAATCAAGCCGCTGCCGAGCATGAACGCGTAGACGGAGCCGTCTGTCGTCACTTCCATCATGCTGACAGGACTGCGTAATGGATGGGCGGGCTGCCACACGCGACCCCCGTCAACGCTGACGACAAGCCCCTGCTGTGTCGCTGCGTAGATTCGTGCTGCGTCAGTGGAAGATGCGGCGAGGCCGATCAGTCCATCCGGCGCGGGCCCGACACGACTCCAATTGCGCCCGCCGTCACGACTGATCTGGAGTCCGCCATGAACTCCGTAGATCACATTCGGACTTGCCCTGCTTACGTCGATCTGGTGAAAGTCAACCGGCCCTCCGAATCCTGGCGACAGCATCGTCCAGGTCCTGCCGCCATCCGACGAAGTGATAAACCCGAGATTTCCGCCGCGCGCCGGATGCCCGCTGGCGTAGAGCGTTGTCGTAGTCGGGTGCGGCCTGAAACCCATGAAGTCATCTTGACGCTCGGATACGGGGTCGACCAATCGGGTGTCGAGACGCAAGGCGTGCAAGCCATGATGGGTGGCTATGAGAAGGCGGCCACTGTCGGCGCGATCCACCGCGAGCCCGTGGATGTGCGTCGAACGCAACAGCTCGGTCAGTGGCACGCCCGTGCGCGTGAGCAGCGTGCGGGGTGCCGACGAGGAGAAAGGCAGTTGTGAATAGGATGGTGGCAAACGATGTCAAACGTTTCATGGTGCTTCTTTCTGAGATGCCGCCCACCAGAAAGCGAAGATCGGCAACACGGTCCATTGTGCGATGGGGGAGATGCCCACGTTGATCACCGGGATGACCGGCATCAGGTCACCATATGCCCAGGCTCCCCGGACCTCGATATTGAGCCACTCGCTGAAAACGGTGTAGAAAATGCCGAACAGAGTCGTTGCAAGAGCAACGCGACGATAGTCCGCCTCCGGCCACTTGCTGCTTCCGAATAGAAAAAGTGCACTCAGAAGCGCGCTCATCGCGATCAGTATGTCTCCACCTGTGCAATGGACCGCCGCGAATACGATCTCGCTCGGCCTTCCGGTTTCCCACAAGGTGTAAAGCGGCATATGGGCGAACTCCCAAAAGAGATTCCCCAGTGCCATGACGATGAAGTAGCGCCGCAGCACGTTCAGCCAGCCGTATCCGACCGCGACCATCACGACGAGAGCTCGAGGACTTCCATGATGTCCGGGCTTCTGCGCTTGCCCGCGCCGTCGGAAAGGATGCGGACGTAAGTCTCGCCGTCGGGAAAGCGCCGAATGTCGATCAAGCCCGGCTGCCACCCGCCGGCTTCGGCTAGCTGGCGGGCAAATACTTCCTTGCCAGGAAGCGGAAGAATAAGCCGCACACGGGGATTTCCCGACTTTCGGAGGTTGCAGCTCATTTGTGCCGCCTGTAGGAGCGCAGGAACTGGGCGTTGATGGCGACGATGACGGTACTGGCCGACATGAAGACAGCGGCCACGGCGGGCGTCATCATGAAACCTGTGCCAAAGGTGATGCCCGCCGCCATCGGTACGGCGATCGCGTTGTAGCCAGTCGCCCAAATGAGGTTCTGTACCATCTTTCGATAGGTGGCGCGCGAGAGCCCGAGGATGGCGCCGACATCACGCGGGTCGCTTCTGACCAGCACAACGTCGGCGGATTCCACGGCTACGTCGGTGCCCGCGCCGATGGCGATCCCGAGATCGGCCACCACCAGGGCAGGCGCGTCGTTCACCCCGTCGCCGACCATGGCGACGGAGAGCCCCCGCCTCTGAAGCTCCGTGATCTTCTCAGACTTCTGGTCGGGCAGTACTTCGGCGAAGTATTCGGTGATGCCGAGTTCCTCGGACACCGCCTTCGCAACGCCCTCGGCATCGCCCGTGAGCATGACCGAGTTGATCCCGAGGGACTTGAGTTCGGCGATGGCCTCCTTCGATTCCGGACGGACGATGTCGGCAAGCGCGAAGAGCGCGCGCGGCGTGCCGTCGCGGACCAGAACGACGACCGTCTTGCCCTGTCCTTCCAATCGCTTGAGGCTCTCAATGGTGATGGCGTTGCCCTGCCGTGCGAGGTGGCCAGGGCTGACGATACGCACGTCCTGGCCGTTAACTCTCGCAACAATGCCTTCTCCGGTGATGTTGCTCACCTCGCTGGCCTTTGGAAAGCTTAGGTTACGGTCCTTCGCCTCGGCGACGATGCCGTGGGCGATGGGGTGCTCGGACTGGCTTTCGGCGGCCGCCGCATAGGCCAGTTCCTCGTTCGCGTCGCCTCCATTGAGCAGCACGATGTCGCTGACTCCGAAGCGGCCTTCGGTCAGCGTGCCGGTCTTGTCGAACACTACGGTATTGAGGTTGCGCGCCCGCTCGAAGGCGGCGCGGTCGCGGATCAAAAGCCCGTTACTGGCTGACAGTGAGGTGCTGACCGCCACGACGAGCGGAACGGCAAGACCGAGCGCGTGCGGACAGGCGACGACCATCACTGTCACCATCCGCTCCATCGCGAACGCGAGCGGCGCGCCCAATACCAGCCACCAGGCAAAAAGCGTCCCGAAACCGACCGTGAGCGCTATATAGGTCAGCCATGAGGCCGCGCGGTTCGCCAGGTCCTGGGTGCGGGACCGGGTGGCTTGCGCCTTCTTCACCAGGTCGATGACCTGCGCCAGATAGGTGGCGTCGCCCGTGGCGGTCACCTCGATGGAAACGGCATTGGCACCGTTGATCGCGCCGCCGATAGCGGTCGCGCCGACTGTCTTGGATACAGGGCGGGATTCGCCGGTCAGCATAGCCTCGTTGAAGGCGGAAGAGCCCTCGACTATCTTGCCGTCAACGGGCACCTTGGCGCCAGGCCGTACCAGCACGCGGTCTCCTGGCCGCAAGGCCGAGATCGCAACCTCGTGGGTCGCGCCGTCAGCGTCAATCTTCGTCGCACTGTCCGGCAGGAGCCGGACAAGCTCCTCCAGCGCGCGCGATGCGCCTATAATCGAGCGCATCTCGATCCAGTGCCCTAGCAGCATGATGGCGAGTAGCGTCACCAGCTCCCAGTAGAATTCCTCCCCCGGAAAGCCGAAAGTGACCGCGGCTGAGAAGAAGTAGGCGGCCGAGATGGCGAGAGCGATCAGGGTCATCATTCCGGGCTGGCCTTTGCGCAGCTCGGAGGCGAATCCGGTCAAGAACGGCCATCCCCCAAAGAGGTAGGCGACGGTCGAGAGCAGGAAGAGGACGTAGCGGTCGCCTGGGAAGGCCAGTGCCTCAGCAATGCCGAACCAGTGCTGGATCATCGGCGAGAGCAGGAGCACCGGCGGTGTGAGAATTAGCGTCACCCAGAAGCGGCGACGGAAATTGGCAACCATCGCGCTATGATCATGGCCGCCGTGCCCTGCATGTTCTGATTTTGCGGAGCCCCCGTTTCCCAAGGACTCTCTCCGTATTGTAGATGACGGATGGGTACTCCCACCAACTTGCACGCTTTGGTCATGATGTTTGGGATGGGTGTGCGGCTCATCTGCTGTCATTTTTCTCAGTCCTGCAGTGGCTTTCGCGGCTTGGGTCCGCTTGCTGTCATCAGACCGTCAAAGTAACTCGACCTGTTCCGCGCGTGAGCCCACAGACGTGGTAGAGCCTGCGGCCACAGGCATGGCAGCTTCAGTCGACTTTGCGCACATCAGAACCTGCGAGCCGCCCACGGTAAAGTTTCACGGGCTTCAGGCGCGGGTCGGTCACTCTGACCAGTCATGCTTCAGAGGAAGAACGGGACATCATCCTCTCCCTTCACCACGTTCGAGGCAGCCCTGGGCCCTACGGACCGTTACCGCGTAGACCCAGGGCCGCCTCCTTTTGTACCGGCGGTCGAGCCCTATTGTGCTCGCTGAATCGCGCCGGACCGGCGGTTGACGCTGAAGCGGTCGACCAGAGATCCCTCCGTTGTGACAATCTCGGCGCCGATCGTTTCCTTGTCGGCGTCCCTGATTTCACCGAGTTTCACGCGCGGGTTGCCTTGCGCTTGGAGAAGGCGCTCGAAATGATCGCGCACATCATCGACCGACACGCTCCTGCTTGGCGTAACGACACCAAGACCCATGGCGCCGCGGCCCTGTCCCATCATGCGCCCCATCATGCCGGGCTGCTGACCTTTCATACCGGCCATCATCGGGCACATCATCATGCCCTGTTCCATCGGATTGGCGCCGGCCGCCGGCATCTGGCCGCTCATCATACCGGGCCCCATCATGCCCGGTCCCATCATTCCGGGACCCATCATGCCCTGAGGCATACCTTGCATCATCTGTCGCCCCATCATCTGGCCCATACCAGGAGTTGTCGGAGCTTGCGCGGTCTGTCCCGCGGGAGCGGCACCCGAGACGGTAACGCCGAGCTTATCGAGCGTTGCCCTGTCGGGCTCGCCCGTCACCGGAAGATGGTGCTGGGACTGGTACTTGCGGATCGCGGCGCGGGTCTCATCCGTCAGAGTGCCGTCAGCCTTCACAGCGACACCTTGCTTGTTCAAAGCTTCCTGGAGGGATTTGATCGTAGCTTCGGACAGGGCGGAAGAACTTGGAGCCGTCACCGTCGCAGGCTGCGCGACAGCGGAGACAGTCGACAGCATTGGTGTAAGGATCGTCGTCGCGACAGTCGCGGCGGCAGCGAATACGCTCATCTTGAGATAGAGTTTCATGTTAGTTCTCCTTGGTGGGTTGGGTCGTTGACATCGAAATAGGCGTGTATTGTGTGAGCGAAACTATGCAGCACCTTTCGTAAGCCGATAGAACCGTGGGATAAACGCTGGGACTTCTTCGGCATAGCGACGGTAAGCCTCGCCAAATTGCGCCTCGACTTCGCGTTCCTCCCTTTTGGCAAGGCGCCAATACATCGTGAGGAGCACCGGCAGCATCAGACCCGTTACCAAGGTCGGCCATTGCAGGAAGAAGCCGATGATGATGAGCGCAAATCCGGCATATTGCGGGTGCCGGATGTAGGCATAGGGTCCAGTGGTTGCGAGCTGCTCGGCACGTTGCGCCGCATAGAGAACGTGCCACGCTTTGGCGATCAGGATGAAACCGCCGCCGATGAACACGAAACTGAGAAGATGAAACGGGCTCCAGTGCGGGTCCATCGACCAGCCGAACAAGGCGGGCCATAGATGGCCCGCGTCGTGCGACAACGGATCGAGCTGCGGGACGCGGCTGCCGAGCCAGCCGGCAAGCAAATAAAGCGTCAGCGGGAACCCGTACATCTCCACGAATAGCGCAACAATGAATGCGGAATAGGCGCCGAATGAGCGCCAATCCCGCGCCGTTGCCGGCTTGAAGAAGCTGAACGCGAACAGAACAAAGACGGCCGAGTTGATGAATACGAGCAACCACAGGCCGTAAGCCGGAAAGTCACCGTTCATCGTCGCCTCTCTTGTTGGAGGGAAGTTGACCGTGGCCGTGTCCGCCGTGGCCCCGATGCATGAAAAAGTGCATGCCGCCGCACGCCAGCAGAAACAACAACGGCCATAGCCCAAGCAGATGCGCCCGATGTTCGAGGGCGATAAAAAATATTGCGATCGCAAGGAAGCCGCACAGTGCTAGGCCGATCGGCGAGCGCCAAAACGGGGTACCTTCGGTGTGTTCGGAGTTCATTTGAGATCTCCCATGTTAGAGGCTCACTGTCGGCGCCTCGATGGCGCGGCCGGGGGGTGTAGCCATCATCTCTATCTCCGCGTAGTTGGTGGCCGCTGCTTACGTTCGTCGACAAGCACCAAGGCGATGGCTGCCGGACATGCGAGGAGCAGGACGACGGCAATCGCTGTCCATGTCGATATGCCGAACAGAAAAAGTATCGTCGCTGCGGCAAGCACTCCGACGGCTCCACAAAGACGGAGCAGTCGGGCAGATAGACCTTGGCGCGAGACCGCGATGGTGGGGCCATCCGATTGGCTGCGCATCGGACCGCTGCTGGATGATTTCATGGCTTGTTACGCCTCTTGTTTTGCTTAGGGCCGGTCACTTGGTCTGCGCGCTGAAAAAATGAAACAGCGGTGCAAATACCACAGCGACGTACCAGCCGTAGACGAAGCTCCAGAGTAAGCCGAGGAAGAAACTCGTCCAGGTTATCCACGTGAAGCCTGGAAGAAACTGAGCAAGCAACTGATGCATGCCGCGATCGGACACGAAGAGTCCAAACAGAACGCACAGCACATAGGTGATGACAAGGAATGAGCTGAGGCTTAGTCCCAGCGGGACAATTTGGAGACGTGCGTTTTTACTCATGACCGTTCTCCGTTGTTTGCGGTTGTAGACGCTGGTAAATCCTAAGCGCCGAGTGCCCCGTCAACGTTTTGATTGACGGTATGTGATGCCGTTCGGCCCGCGGCCAACGCTGAAGGTGGCGACGACCGCCCGTTTTGCGGCATCAATGACCGAAACCGTGCCATCAGTGATGTTGCTGACGAGTACGAGCAAACCGTCGTCACTGACGGCGACGCCGTGCGCGCCTTTGCCGGTGCGGATGGTGTCGACCACCTGGCCGTTGGCTACCTCGATCACCGATACGGTGTCCGCAGGCTCGGTGTCCGTGCCCTGATTGGCGACGTAGACGAAGCGTCCATCCGGTGTGGCGTGGACCTGGATTGGTCGGCGTCCGACTGCGATCGTTCCGATTTTTGTTCGACTTACAGTTTCGATGACCGCGACGCTGTTCTCATCGCGCAGCGAAACATAGACGCGGCCCCCGTCCGGGGTGAACCCAACCTGAACCGGGGCACGGCCCACGGGAATTCGGGCAACCTCGGTGAGCTTCGAAGTATCGATCACCGAGACGCTGCCGTCCTCCACATTGGCAATGTAAACGTCACGGCCATCCGGACTGATGCGCAGACCGTGCGGATAGCGGCCGGTCTTGATCGTTTGCAGGATGGCCTTGCGCGCGAGATCGACGACAACAACACTGTCATCTCCCGAGTTGGTGACGAACGCCCGCTGGCTGGCGCGGTCAGCGACGACATGAGCAGGATGCGCGCCAACTTCGATATTTGTCATCGGCCCAGAACGCAGTTTAGCAGCATCGAAAACAAGGAGGCGGCCCTTGGCTTCCCTCGCCGCGTGTGCGGGACCGGAGCCATGGCCGTGACCGGCGCCCGCTGGCTCACCGACCGCGAGCAATCGCGCTCCGTCGGCCGTGATCTGCACGTTATGGGGGGAGATCGGAATTGGTACGATCTGCACCTTGCCGGAGGCAAGATCGATCGCACTGACGGAATTGCCGTGCTCATCGGCGGTGTAGACAATGCCTTTGAGGTTCGGTGCTGGGGCAGGCGATTGCTGTGCGCGCCCAAGGTTTGGCCCCAGCGCTAGAATTAATGCCAAAGCCAAGGCTGTGGTGCCGAACATGAGTTGGAGTCGTTGGGCAGACCTATCCACAATAGTGGAAGTGCCCCGCCGCAATTTTCGCATTTTCATAGTCATATCTCCCGGTCTCCCTCAGCTCTCGTATTCAACCGTGGTCATCATGCCCGCGGCCATATGGTAGAGATGATGGCAGTGCAGCGCCCATTTGCCCGGGTTGTTCGCTTCAAAGGCGATCGTTACATTGCCACGTGACGGAACCAGCACGGTGTCGCGCATTGCGCCCGCAAAGCGTTCGCCATTGATCGCGACCACCTGGAAATGATGCCCATGGAAGTGCATCGGATGGGCCATGGTGGTCCGATCTTCGAACGTAATCTCGATCCGTTCGCCCGCGCGGACTTTCAGCGGGGCGTGCGCGCCGTGTACGGCGCCGTTTAGCATCCAGGCGTAACCTGGTGCCTCGGTGATGGTCACGGTGTGGCGGCGGTCTGGTTTGCGAGGCGTCAGGGAGTGTGCGGCCCGTAACCTGCGTTCGAGCGAAAGTCCGACCGGGTCGACCGCGTCCGGCGCCTCGCTGGAAACCCTTTCGACAGTGCCGCCGGTTGTCGCCAGAACGAAACCTGTCCGCGCGCGTTCGCCTTCCCGCACGGCGAAGATCGGCCATGCGCCCACGCCCTGCGGGAGTTCTAGGACGATGTCGAGTCTCTGCGCGATCGCGAACTCGAAGCGTCGCCCGGTAACCGGGGCAACCGGCATTCCGTCGACTGCGATCAGCCGCCCTTCGAGACGGTCAAGGTCGAGCCAGAAATTGGTCGCCGTCGCGCCGTTGATCAGGCGCAGACGAACGCGGCCGCCGCGCTCGACGCGGAAAACCTCCGGGTCGTCAAACGTCCGGTCATTGGCGAGGAAGGCGTCGTACTCCACATCATGGAGGTGCGTCATGCCCGCAGCCGTTGATCCGTGGTCCATGCCGCCATGCCCTGCGCCATGATCCATGCCACGCATGGGCATGGCTCTTTCCATCATCCGGCGCAGGAAGCTCGGACTGTCCGGGGCCGGGCCATGCCCGGCTGCGCCGTGTCCGCCGCCCTGAAGCGCGGCAAGAATTTCGTCGGGGTCTCGAAAGGTGAAATCGTGGAACAGAACCACGATGTCCTGCATGTCTTCGCTGGCTTCGGCTGGGTCGTGGACGATCAGCGGCGCGGCCATTAGGCGCTGCTCCTGGAGCCCGTGGTGCGAGTGCATCCAGTTGGTGCCGGGCTGAGTCAGCGGGAAGTCGTAATCATAGGCTTGGCCCGGAACGAGCGGCGCCTGCGACAGGGCCGGGACGCCGTCCTGCTGCCACGGAGGCGTCAGACCGTGCCAGTGGATTAAGGTCTCTTCGTCAAGCTGGTTCTCTAGCCTTACACGGAAGCTCTTTCCGGCTTCCGTGATCAGACTATGGCTACCGTCAGGCTGCGTCAGGCCGAAAACTGTCGCCGGACGTTTGTTCACTTCGATCACGCGGGTGGCCGCGCGGATGGTAGTGGTGGGCATTGCCAAGGCGGGTGGCCCCGAAATCAGCAGCGAAGGAACCGCGCCGAGCATGCCTGCGGCAGCGGTGGATGCGAGAAACTGGCGACGTGACAGATGATGCATGAATGGCTCTCTCGGGAACGTGCGGGGATCGGATCGGACAAAGGCCGATCGGATTAGCCCAACGCACCAAGAGGGCGCGCGGACTCAGACGTTCGCGGAGAGGCTCGGGGGACGGAAACCAGGCGCCGGCGCCCAGCCGAGATGAACTTCATCGGGCAGCGCTGCGACAACCTCAGAGACCATCGTCCTGGTTGCGGCCGCAGATGAGGTCAGGGGGATGCAAAACGAACAAACGCTGGCGACGCAGCAGGTGGCGCCGTTGGCTTCGTCTGTATCACCGGCACAATGCGGCTCCCCAGTCGCCTCGTGGCCTACAGACGCAATCTCATGCAAAAGCGATGCTGCGGACGCGGCGTGGTCGCCAATCTGAACGTGAACGAGACCTGACGTCGAAATTGCAAGTACCAGCAGCAACACGAGCCAACGCCTCAGTCCCGAAGTCCAGAGACTTGGGGCCTTTCTGCGCTGCCATGTCTTCACTTGCTGCACGCGAGCCCCTTTTCATCGATCGCATCTCAAGCCGTCTCTTTTATTACAAATCTATGCCGCTACAGTATTGATTTAGATCAAGGATAGTGCAGCTGTACTCGCAGAGTGGCGCGTTACCAGCGAAAGGCACCTGCCGGGCTCCTCGTCGGGGCAGTCCAACTAACGCATAGCACTACGAAGCAGGCCACCGCCTGTAGCCGAGGCCCGCTCCGTCAGATTTAGCCGTCACTTAATTTTCTGGATCTTTATGACCGTAAACTGACCGTTGACCTTGTCAGCCTCAAACTTCACCTTGTCTCCGGTTTTAACCGTCTTGAGCATGGCAGGCTCCTGAGTACGGAACACCATGGTCATGCCGTCCATGTCAAACTTCTTCAATGGCCCGTGTTTGATGGTGATCTTGCCGGCGGCTTCGTCGATCTTGGTCACCTGACCGTTGACCGCTTCTGCCTGAGCGGTCGTGGCGGCCGAGAGGAACAACATACCGGTGACAGTGAGGATTATCTTTCGCATGAATTTTCCTTCAGGTTGATGCTCGTTCATTTCACGACAATGAAGCCTGTCATTCCGGCTTCTCTGTGACCGGGGATCAGGCAGCCATATTCGAACTGCCCGGCTTTGGTGAAACGCCAGAGAATTTCGCGCTTCTTCTTCGGTGCTACGCGCTTGGCGTTCGGGTCGTCGTGCTCCATTTCCGGATTCTTCTTCATTTCCTCGGCGTGCTTCAGGTTCTCCTCGGTCGTCGCCAGAATGAACTCATGATCGAGTGCGCCATTGTTGACGATGATGAAGCGAACCTGATCGCCGCGTTTGATCTCCAGACGCTCGGGCGAGTACAGCATCTTGCCGTCGCCTTCGCGCATGATGATCTGTATCGTTCGCGCCGGCTGTTTCGGATTCCCTGGCTCGCCAGCCGAGAAGCTTTCGTGGCTGTGACTGTGGCCCGCCGCGCCGCCGGGCGCGGCCAGGGCTGAGCTGGATATCATGGCGCCGGCGAGGGCCGCGAGCGTGATGTGAAACGCAGTTCGCATATTCTTCTCTCCTGTTCAGTGTTTGTGGGATTTGCCGCGTGGCTTGACGACTTGAACTTCAACCTCGCCCGGCTTTGGCGCCGCGTCGCTCTTGCGGCTTGGCGCTTCAGGGACGGGATCGGTGTATTCATAGGCAACGGTGCCGGGCGGGTGCTGGTACCAGCCGGGGTCCTTGTAATCGTTGCGATCGAGGCCCTCGCGCACCTTCACAACCGAGAACATGCCGCCCATCTCGATCGGGCCGAACTGCCCGAACCCGGTCATCATCGGCAGCGTGTTGTCCGGCATCGGCATTTCCATTTCGCCCATCTCGCCCATGCCGGCAGAGCCCATCGCCATGTAATCGGGCGAAGCAAGCCGCTGGATGGTCTTGACCGTGTCGCGCTGCGGCACGCCGATGAAGGTTTTCACGCCGTGGCCCATGGCATTCATGGTGTGGTGCGACTTGTGACAGTGGATCGCCCAGTCGCCGGGCACGTCGGCGACGAACTCGAACGCGCGCATTGCACCGACGCCGACATCGATGGACGTCTCCGGCCAGCGCGCGCTTTCGGGGACCCAGCCGCCATCGGTGCAGGTCACGGCGAAGTGGTAGCCGTGCATGTGGATCGGATGGTTGGTCATGGTGAGATTGCCGAAGCGGATTCGCACCCGGTCGCCCTGGCGCACAACCAGATGGTCGATGCCGGGGAAGGCGCGGCTGTTCCAGGTCCACAGATTGAACTCGAGCATCGTCATGATCTTCGGCACATAGGCGCCGGGATCGATGTCGAAGGCGTTCAGCAGGAACACGAAATCGCGGTCGACGCGCATGAAGGCCGGGTCGCGCGGGTGCACGACGAAGAAGCCCATCATGCCCATGGCCATCTGCACCATTTCGTCGGAGTGCGGGTGGTACATGAAGGTCCCGCTTTTCTGCATCACGAACTCGTAGACGAAGGTCTTGCCCGGCTTGATGTGCGGCTGCGTCACCCCGCCGACACCGTCCATGCCGTTCGGCAACAGCATGCCGTGCCAGTGAACGGTGGTGTTCTCGGGCAGCTTGTTGGTGACGAAGATGCGCACCTTGTCGCCTTCGACGCATTCGATGGTCGGGCCCGGCGATTGCCCGTTATAGCCCCACAGATGCGCTTTCATGCCCGGCGCGATCTCGCGCACCACCGGCTCGGCGACGAGGTGGAATTCTTTCCAGTCGCCGTTCATGCGCCACGGCAGCGTCCAGCCATTCAGTGTCACCACCGGCTGATAGTCGGGCCCGTTTGACGGATAAAGCGGGGGCTGCATCACCGCCGAATCCATGGTGGCCGCCTCCGGAATGGCGGCGGCGGCGGTGCGCCCGCTGACGGCACTGGCGCCGGCGAGGGCGGCGGCCGATCCGAGAAATCCTCTGCGCGAAAACATGATCGCTCTCCTTCAGTGGCCGGCGGCTTCGCCGGCAACGGCGATAGTGGATGAGGACGGCGCGCCACCGGCGCTGCCGCCGGCGCCGCTGACGGCGAGCATGAGATCGGCGTCGGCAAGCCAGAAGTCACGCCGCGCATCGATGGCGGCGGCATTGGCGGCGAGGCGCTGGCGCGACTCCGTCAGCAGCGCGAACACGTCGATCTGCATGGCGTTGTAGCGCAGCAGCATTTCGTCGGAGATGATCTTGCGCAGCGGCAGGACCTCACGCTGGTAATGTGCCGCGATGTCATAGGCCGCACGATAGGAGCGATAGGCATTGCGCGCCTCCGAGCGAACGTTCACGGCCTTTTCGATCAGGCGGTTGACCGCCATCTGATAGCGCTGCTCGGCCTCGCGGGCGCGCACCTCGCCGAAGTCGAACAAGGGAATCTGGAATTCGACTTCGACGCCACGTTCGGTGACGCTGTCGCCATCGCCGCGCGTGGTCTTGGAGATGCCCGCAACCTCCAGCAGATTGATGAAGCGCGTCGCCTGCGTGAGTCCGTAGGATTTCGCCAGCGTCTCGACCTCGATGCGAGCGATCTGCAGGTCGATGCGGCGACGAATGGCGTCCGTTTCCACGGCCGGTTGGGCGCGGGCGCGGGCCGGCAGCGGCGGCAGCGCCGCCAGCCGGAAGTACAGGTCACCGCCCCACAGACCGAGGGCGCGCACCAGTTGCTCGCGGTCGGTATCGACGGCACGCCGCGCGGCCGCCAGTTGCCCGGCGATGTCAGCGTGAAACACCTGCTCGCGGGCCTGATCGAGCTTGTTCATGGCGCCGCTTTCGCCCATGCGTTTGGCGAGCTGCAACGCGGTGCCCGACGCTGTCTGCGCCTGCTCCAGAATGGCCGCTTTGGCGCGTGCGCCAGCCGCGCGGACGTAAGCCCGGCGCGCCTCGGCCGCGGTCCGCATCGTTTCGGCCATTGCCTGCAACTGTGCCTGACGGAAGCGCTGCGACGCGATCTCGGCACGCGCCGGCAAGGTCGCCAGCGAGAGGATATTGGCGACAATCTTGCGTTCGATTTCTATCTCGCCGGAACCGGCCATGCGCGACAGCGCAATCGTGGGATTGGGCGGCAGGCTGGCGCCGACCATGCCGGCTTCGGCAAGGCCAAGTTCGTTATAGGCGGCTTGCAGGCCGCGGTTGTTCAGCAAGGCGATCTGCACCGCGGCGTCGGCGGTGAGCGGGCGCTTGAGCAGGCGCTCGACTTCGCCGCGCGCCGCCTGCGTGTCGGCTTCGGTGCGGAGCACGGCGACATCCTTGCCGAGCGTAATGTCGGCGAAGGTCGCCACCGGCGTCATGCCGCCATCGGGCGAGAAACTGGCGCAGCCGGCGAGCAGGAATGCGCCGGTAATTGTTGTGACAACGCGGGTTGCTATATGGCGCGGGCGGGAAATCGTAGACGATTGATACATCATGGTTTCACCGCTTCTGGCCAGGAGTGACGCGCCGGTTCTGCTCAAGCCACGGCAGCGGCTCCACCGGCCGCTGGCGTGAATAGCCGCTGACGACCGGGCGATAGCCGATTGCCGGAACGCGCACATCAGGATCGGACGGCTGGGCGGTGGCAAAAGGCTGCGGTGGAGCGGTCGCGCATCCCTGCATCAGCAGGGCGACGGCTGCGACAGTGGCAGGCAGCGAATAGCGCAGGACGATCGAACACTGCTTGGCAGCGGTCGACCACGGCCATAGGGGCGTGGACATAGCGGAATCCTCAAGCGTCGATTGATGGCACGCGCGTGCTGCGGCTCACGCCGCAACGGCACGACGGTTCAAAGCGACGGGAGGAATCGCGGCGGGCGGTCGATGCGGTCGGAGTCTTGCCCCGACAGGCTCTCGACGAAGAGCGAGGCAACATGCAGGGCAGGCGGGTGCTGCCAAGCGACGAAATCGATGCCAGTCACCATTGAGCTGACGCAGAACAGGCCGCAGCACTTGCCGGTTTGGTTCTTTTCGTCATCGCCCGAGTTGGAATGATGGCTCGATCCATCGGTGCCGTGGTGGCTTTCGCCGGTACCATAGCTGGCGTGGTGATTGCTCTGGCCGTGGCTATTGTCGGTGAGGCAGTGTGCCGCCACGGGGCTGACATCGAGGGCTAGCACCGCGGTCGGTGTCACCAGGCACAACGCGTAAAGCGCGACAAGCAAGCTTGCCGCCCGATTACGCTGCTGAC
>JALHNV010000072.1 GCA_022843325.1 Pseudolabrys sp.
GGCCGAGGCGGCCCTGAAGGGGCTGGAGCCGGTGGCGCTGCTGGCGCTGCTGAAGCACCCCCTCCTGCGCCTCGGCCGTCCGCCGGAAGCGCACCAGGCCGCCATCGCGGCGCTGGAGCAGGCGCTGCTGCGCGGACCCCGGCCACGGCCCGGCTCCGACGCCCTCGCCGCCGCGCTGTCGAGCTTCCGCAACAACCGCGATCAATTGCACCGCAGCGATCCGCGCTGGCTGATTGCCGGCGACGAACTCGACGTCGCCGCCCAACTCGTCGCCCGGCTCGGGGCCGCGCTGGCGCCGCTGGAAACGCTGGCGGCGCGAGACCATAAGCTGGCGGATCTCGCCAAAGCGCACGCCGACACGATCGCCGCGCTGAGTGCCGACGGTGCCGACATTGCCGCCTTTGCCGGTCATGACGGCATCGCCCTCGCCCGCGCCTTCGACGATCTGCAAAAAAGTCCAACCGCCAACAGCCTGTCGGTGGCCCGCGGCGATTATCCGGAAGTGTTTCGCACCGCTGTCGGCGACGGCCCGGTGCGCCGGCCGGAAACACGTGACGTCCGCGTCCACATTTATGGGCCGCTTGAGGCACGTCTGCAGTCCATCGATCGCGTCATCCTCGGCGGCCTCAACGAAGCGACATGGCCGCCGGAGACGCGCAGCGATCCATGGCTGAGCCGGCCGATGCGGCGCGATCTCGGCCTCGATCCGCCGGAGCGGCGGATCGGGCTTTCCGCGCACGACTTCGCCCAGGCTTTGGGCGCGCCGGAGGTGATCCTCAGCCGTGCCGCCAAACTCGCCGGCGCGCCGACGGTGACCTCGCGCTTCGTGCAGCGCATCGCGGCGCTGGCGGGCGAAGCGCGCTGGAACGACGTCCTGACGCGCGGCAACGCCTATGTGGACTGGGCCCGCGCGCTCGATCATCCGGCCGCGGTGACGGCGGCAGAGCGGCCGGCACCGACGCCGCCGCTGGCGGCCCGGCCGCTGAAACTGTCAGTCACCGCCATCGAGGATTGGCTGCGCGACCCCTACACCATCTACGCCAGGCACATCCTGCGCCTGCAGCCGCTCGATGCGGTCGACACGCCGCCGGGCGCACGCGACCGCGGCAACGTCATCCACGGCGCCATCGGCGACTACACAAAGCTGTTCGCCGGCCAGGCCCCGGCAGATCCGCTCAAGGAACTGCTGTCGCTGGGCGAGAAACATTTCGCCACGCTGCACGATTATCCGGAAGCGCGCGCGTTCTGGTGGCCGCGCTATCTGCGCATCGCGCAGTGGTTCGCGACCTGGGACATGGCGCGCCGCGGCGACCTCGCAACCCTGCATGCCGAGATCCGCGGCGAGCTCAAGTTCACCGCCGGGACGCGCGAATTCACGCTGTCGGGCGTCGCCGACCGCATCGAGCGGCGGCGCGACAACCGCTACGCCATCATCGACTACAAGACCGGCGCTGCGCGCACCGAGAAGCAGGTCCGCACCGGTCTGGCGCCGCAATTGACGCTTGAGGCGGCCATGTTGCGGGCCGGCGCCTTCAAGAATCTCGCCGCCGGCTCGGTGGTGGAAATCACCTATGTCACGCTGAAAGGCGGCAATCCGGCCGGCAAGCCGATCGAGATCGAATTCAAGGAGGGTACGCCCGATACGCAAGGCGAGCACGCGCTGGCGCGGCTGAAGCAACTTGCAGCCACATTCGAAAACGAAACAACGCCGTATCTGTCGCTGCTTCATCCGATGTGGAAGAACCACTACGGCGATTACGACCACCTGGCGCGGGTCAAGGAATGGTCGCTGAGCGGCGGCGAAGAGGAAGGCGAAGAATGACCTCCCCCCGCATCATCCCGCCCGAAGTCCTCGACGTTCAGATCAGCGCCGCCGATCCGGACATCTCCGCCTTCGTGTCCGCCAATGCCGGCGCCGGCAAAACCCACGTGCTGGCGCAACGCGTCATCAACCTGCTGCTGCGCGGCTGCGACCCCGCCAAGATCCTCTGCATCACCTTCACCAAGGCCGCCGCCGCCAACATGGCCAACCGCGTGTTCGGCACGCTGGCGGAATGGACCACGCTCGACGACGCCGCGCTGGATGAGAAGATCCGGGCGTCGACCGGCGCCGCTCCCAACGCCGCCTTGCGGGCGCGGGCGCGGCGGCTGTTCGCCTCGGCGCTGGAGACGCCGGGCGGGCTGAAGGTGCAGACCATCCACGCGTTCTGCACCCGGCTGCTGCACCAGTTTCCGTTCGAGGCCAATGTCGCCGCCCGTTTCACGGTGCTCGACGAGGCCACGACGACGCAGCTGCTCGACGAGTTGACGCTGGACGTGCTGCTCGAAGCCTCCGCCAGGCCGGACAGCGCCCTTGGCCGCGCGCTGGCGACCGCCATTGTCGTTGCCGCCGACACCACCTTCATGACGGTGGTCGGCGACGCCATCAAGAAGCGCGACACCGTCAAGGCCTGGATTGAGCGCGCCGGCAGCGTCGATGCCGCGATGGCAGAACTGTCGGCCATGTTCGGTCTCGCGCCCGACGACACGATCGAATCGGTCGAAGAGGAGTTCTTCTCCCGGTCGCTGATCCCGGCCGCCGAGTGGCCCGGCCTGATCGAAATCCTCGATGCCGGCACGGTGTCTGACCAGAAGCACAGCACGGCGCTGGAAGCTGCGCGTGACTCGGCCGGCCGCGAGCGGGTCGACAATTATCTCAAAGTGTTCTGCACCACTGAACTGGCGCCGCGCAAAAACCTCATCACCAAGGCGCTGGCGCAGCGCCACCCGGACTGGCTGGCGCGGCTGCAGGCCGAACAGGATCGCGTCTGCCAGTTGCTGGCACGCGAACGCGCCGTGCGCGCCCGCGACCGCACGAGCGCCCTAGTCACCATCGCTGCCGAGGTCATCACGCGCTATCAGTCCGAAAAGGACCGCCGCGCTTTGCTCGATTACGAGGATCTGATCGACAAGACGCTCGATCTGTTTTCGCGATCGTCAGCCGCCTGGGTGCTGTACAAGCTCGATCTCGGCATCGACCACGTGCTGATCGACGAGGCGCAGGATACCAGCCCGAAACAGTGGTCGGTGATCAGCACCATTGTCTCCGAGTTCACCCCCGGCGGCGCCCGCGCCAATACAAAACGAACCGTGTTCGCCGTCGGCGACGAGAAGCAATCGATCTTCTCGTTTCAAGGCGCGGCGCCGAAAGCGTTCGACGACAACCGCCGCGTCTTTGCCCGGCAGTTCAACACGCCCGAGCAGGGCTGGCGCGAACTGAAATTTCATCACTCGTTCCGCTCCGGCGAGAATGTGCTCGCCTCGGTCGATCAAGTGTTTCGCGCGCCGGAGAATTTCAGCAGCATCACCACCGACGCCGGCGGCATACCCCCGCATATCTCGCTGCCCGGCGCGGCGCCGGGTCTGGTCGAGCTGTGGCCGCTGATCGCGCCGCAGCCCCGCCGCGATATGGAAGGCTGGGACGCGCCGTTCGACACCGAAAGCGAGGTAAGTCCGCGGGTGCTGCTGGCGCGCAAGATCGCCGCCCATGTGAAAATCTGGATGGCCAAGGGGCTGCGGCCCGGCGACGTGCTGGTGCTGGTGCGCCAGCGCGGCCCCCTGTTCGAAGCGATCATTCGCGCGCTCAAGACCGCCGGCGTGCCGGTGGCCGGCGCCGACCGGCTTGTCCTGACACAGCATATTGCCGTGATGGACCTGATGGCGCTGGCCGACGCCCTGTTGCTGCCGGACGACGATCTGGCGCTGGCCAGCGTGCTCAAAAGCCCGCTGTTCGGCTTGAGTGAAGAGCAGTTGTTCGCGCTGGCGTGGGATCGCGGGACGCAGTCGCTGCGCGACAGCCTGCGCGGCAAGAGCGGCGCCGACGCGGCCTTCGCCGGCACGGAACGCGGGCTTGAGCACATGGCGTATGCGGCGCGGCAACTGACGCCGTTCGCCTTCTTCGCCCATGTGCTGGGCGCCTTGCGCGGCCGGCAGAAGATGCTGGCGCGGCTGGGACCCGAGGCCAATGACGCGATCGACGAATTCCTGAACTTGGCGCTGACCTATGAGGCCAGCGAGACGCCGTCGCTGCAGGGCTTCATGGCCTGGCTGCGGACCTCGTCGCGCGATGTGAAACGCGACATGGAGATGGGACGCGACGAGGTGCGGGTGATGACCGTGCACGGCGCCAAGGGGCTGGAAGCCAATACTGTCATTCTCGCCGACACCACCACCAAACCGGCTGGACCGAAAGACCCGCGGCTGCTGCCGCTGCCCAAGGACGCTCTCGTATGGGGCGTCGCACGCACGGAGGATGTCGCCGCGATGGCCGACGCCCGCGCGGAAACGCAGCGCGAGGCGCGCGACGAGTATCGGCGCCTGCTGTATGTGGCGATGACTCGCGCCGCCGAGCGCCTGGTGATCTGCGGCACGCAGGGCGACAAGAAAATTCCGGACGGATGCTGGTATCAGCTGGTCGACGTCGCGCTCGGCGATCTGTGCGTAACGGAAGCCGCGGACGACGGCGACGGCGAGGTGCGGCGCTATCGCAAGAATCCGGCGCCAACGTCGACGGACAGAATGCCGGTTACGCCCCCGCCGCCCGCCGCGATCACGCTGCCGCTGTGGCTGACCGCCAACGCCACCTCTGAGCCGCAGGCGTTGCGCTCCGTCACACCATCGGGCGGCGACGACGATGACGCGCAGCGCCCCGCCACCGGCGACGATCAGGCTTTGCTGCGCGGTTCGCTGGTGCACCGGCTGATGCAGTCGCTGCCCGACGTGCCGGCCGAACGGCGCGCGCAGGCGGCGGCGGAGTACCTCGCCCGTGCCGGCGACAAACTCGACGCCGGCGAGCGCGCGACATTGGCCGCACAGGTGATGGATGTGCTGGCCAATACGCGGTTCGGAGAATTGTTTGCCGCGGGCAGCCGCGCCGAGGTGCCGCTGGTCGGCCGCGTGAGCATCGGCGGCCGGACAGTGCGCGTGTCGGGCCAGATCGACCGCCTGGTCGTCACGCCCGGCGCCGTGCTGATCGGCGATTTCAAGACCAACCGGCCACCGCCGCGGCGAATCGAGGACATTCCGGGCCCGTATCTGCGGCAGCTCGCGCTGTACCGGGCGGTGCTCGTCAACTTATACCCGGACCGACCTGTCCGTGCCGCGCTGATATGGACCGAAGTCCCTGATCTGATGGAGATTTCCGCCGACATGCTGGACCAGGCGCTGGCGCGGGTCACCTCCGCGTGAGTTCGGCTTGACGCTGCCGGACGGCATTCATAGGTTCGCAGCCTTCCATCGTGGCGCCTGTGGCGCCGTCAACTCAAGGCGAGGATCTCCCCATGGCCGTCGGCAAAACCTCGGACGCAAGCTTCGAAGCGGACGTTCTCAAGTCGTCCGAGCCGGTGGTGGTGGACTTCTGGGCCGAGTGGTGCGGCCCGTGCCGCATGATCGCCCCGGCATTGGATGAAATCTCCGGCCAGGTCGGCGACAAGGTCAAGATCGTCAAGCTGAACGTCGACGAGAACCCGGCGACCGCCGCCAAATACGGCATCATGTCGATCCCGACGCTGCTGCTGTTCAAGAACGGCGAAATCGCCTCGCGCCAGGTCGGCGCCGCGCCGAAGCAGAAGCTGCATCAGTGGATCAGCGGTTCGGTCTGATCGCTCTCCGAAAATTTCGTTTTGAATGGCCGGGCTTGCCCGGCCATTTTTTATGCGCCGCTACTGCGGCAGCGTGCCGTTCTCGCGCAGCACATCGCCGGCCAGATACAGCGACCCCGTGATCAGGATGCGCGGCGGCGGATCGAGATCGAGCTTGCGCACCGCGTCAAGCGCTTCGGTGAGATTGCCGCGCGCCACCGCCGGCAGATCGAGCGCCCGCGCCGCGTCCGCCACGGCGTCGGCCGGCACGCCCTTGTCGGCGCTGGGCACCGGCACCGCGATCAGCCGCCGCGCCAGCCCGGTAAAATTGCGCAGGAAGCCGTCGACATCCTTGCTGGCGATCATGCCGACGATCAGCACCAGCGGTCGCGACACCCGCTCTTCCAGATCGGCCAGCGCAGCGGCGATGGCGCGGCCGCCGTCGGGATTGTGGCCGCCGTCGAGCCACAGTTCGCTGCCATCCGGCACCAGATCGACCAGCGCGCCGGCGCTGAGCCGCTGCAGGCGTGCCGGCCAGTCGGCCTTGACCATGCCGGCTTCGAACGCGGCCGGCGGAATGTGGAACAGCGGCAGCGCGCGCAGCGCGGAAATGGCAAGGCCGGCGTTCTCGAACTGATGGCGGCCGTACAGCTTCGGCGCCGGCAGGTCGAGCAGACCGGCCTCATCCTGGTAGACCAGCCGGCCGCGTTCTTCGGTCGCGGTCCAGTCCTCGCCGGCGATCGTGAGCGGCGCATTCAGCCGCGCCGCCTGGCGCTCGATAACCGCCAGCGCGTCGCGCGCCTGCGACGCGACGATGGCCGGTACCCCCCGCTTGAGAATGCCGGCCTTTTCGGTCGCGATCTTCTCCAGCGAGTCGCCGAGAAAGTCGGTGTGGTCGATCGAAATGCGGGTGATGATGGTAGCGAGCGGATCGTCGATCACATTGGTCGCATCCAGCCGCCCGCCGAGGCCAACCTCGAGCAGCAGCACGTCGGCCGGATTCTGCGCGAACAGCAGGAAGCCCGCCGCGGTGGTGATCTCAAAGACGGTGATCGGCGCGCCGGCATTGGCGCGCTCGCATTGCTCCAGCGCCGCCATCAGTTCGTCGTCGCCGACGAGACGGCCCTCGCCCACCGCGCCGAGGCGGAAGCGTTCGTTGAAGCGCACCAGATGCGGCGAGGTGTAGACGTGGACGCGCTGACCGGCGGCTTCCAGAATGGCGCGCAGGAACGCGACGGTCGAGCCCTTGCCATTGGTGCCGGCGACATGGATCACCGGCGGCAGCTTGCGCTCGGGATGATCGAGCGCGGCAAGCAGACGCTGCAGGCGATCGAGCGACAGATCGATGCGCTTGGGATGCAGCGCCGTCAGCCGCGCGACGATGGAGTCGATATAGGTCATCTAACTAGGCGTGCGCCGGCACCGGCAGTTGCGCCGGCGCTTCCGGCAGCGGCGTCTTGGTCAGCAGCCGGCACAGTTCGGCGACAGTCGAGCGCAACTTGTGCCGGTGCACGACCATATCGACCATGCCGTGTTCGGCGAGGTATTCGGCGCGCTGGAAGCCCTCCGGCAGTTTCTCGCGGATGGTCTGCTCGATCACGCGCGGCCCGGCGAAGCCGATCAGCGCGCCCGGCTCGGCGATATGGACATCGCCCAGCATGGCGTAGGACGCAGTCACGCCGCCGGTGGTCGGATTTGTCAGCACCACGATGTAGGGCTTGCCGGCTTCGCGCAGCATCTGGATCGCCACGGTGGTGCGCGGCAGCTGCATCAGCGACAGGATGCCTTCCTGCATGCGGGCGCCGCCCGACGCGGCGAACATGACGAACGGCGTCTCGCGCCGCACCGCCGTTTCCAGCCCGGCAATCACCGCCTCGCCGGCCGCCATGCCGAGCGAGCCGCCCATGAAATCGAAATCCTGCGCCGCGATCGTGACCATCTGCCCTTCAAGCCGTCCGATGCCAAGCTTGATGGCGTCCGGCTGGCCGGTCTTGATGCGCGCATCCTTCAGCCGGTCGGCATAGCGGCGCTCGTCGCGAAACTTGAGCGGATCGAGCTGGACCTCCGGCACCGGAATGTCCTCGAACTCGCCGTTGTCGAACATGGTCTTCAGGCGCATCGGGCCACTGATGCGCATATGGTAGTTGGAACTCGGAATGACGAACTGGTTAGCCTCGACGTCCTTGTAGAAGACGAGCTGGCCGGATTCCGGGCACTTGATCCACATGTTCTCCGGCGTCTCGCGACGCAGGAAGCTGCGAATCTTCGGCCGGACGACGTTGTTAATCCAGTTCATGGCAAACCTTCGTTCAGCAGGCGGACGCGCCGCCAAATCGGCGTCCGCTATAGCGCAGGAATCGGGCGGGATATAGCCGCCCGTCGCGCAATATCGACCCGCGGCTGACGCCGCGCGGTCAAAATAACGTTAATTTCTCGTTCGCTTGCGAGGCGGTGCGCCGCCCCTGGCGGCGCGCCGGCCGATCTCACGGGTCGACGGCATGCGCTTGTCGAGCACCTGCTCGTTGCGGGCGAGGTTCTCGATGATGGCGAGCAGGACCGCTCGCGACACGGCGATGTCGCTCGACTTCACGCCTTCGACCGCGATGCTGTTGACCTCTTCCGCCAGGGGCACCAGCCGGCCCTTGAGCGCGCGGCCTTTCGGCGTGAGAAAGACATAGACCTTCTTGCGGTCGCTTCCGAGTTGGCGGCGCGTGACATAGCCAAGCTTCTCCATGGTCTTGAGCGCGGAGAAGGTGGTCGGCTCCATGACCCCGGCCTGATCGCTCAGTTCGCGCTGGGTGATGCCGTCGCCCTCCCACAGGATGCGCAGGAAGGTCCAGTGGCCGAATGAGACTCCGTGCTCGGCGAGCCGCATGCTCAGCGCGCGCACCAGCGCGCGGGTGGCGTCCTTCACGAGATGCGCGAGCCGGTCCTTCGGCACCGCCTCGCGCCAGTGGCGCAGGATGGTCTGCGTCCCGAAATTCTCGCTCATGGCAGGCCGACCTGATGATGCAGCGTAACGTCGCCGCCCTCGCGCGCGGAGCGCAGCATGGCGAGGCAGACTTCGAGCGTCGCCATGGCCCAGGCGCCGTCATGCAAAGGCGGACGTCCGTGCACCACCGCGGCATAAAGCTCGTCGACGACTTCGGCGCGCGGCACCGCCGGCGGCGGCAGCGACTCCCGCCGCGACCCGCCCTGCTGATAGATCATGATGCCGTCCGGCATCGGTCGCAGATCGGCCTCGTCACAGCTCACGATCACCGGACCGAAGTGCTGGTGCTGGAGCGACTGCTCTGCGGGCGGCTTATAGTTCGCGCCGCCATAGTTGCGTGCATTCTTAAAGGCAGCTTCTTCGGTTGCATCGGCAAACGTGCGCGGCGGGCGCGCGGCGGGCGCTTTCGCCTGGCCCATCTCGCCGATCCAACCTTGCAATTCATCCGAGTCGAAATTTCCGTAGCCGCCATAGGCGAGCGAGGCGAAGACGCCGTTCTCGAACGTCAGCAGCGCGGCGTAGGACCCTTCGGTCGGCCGGCTTGCGTCCCAGGCGCCGGTCGCGGCGCGCACGCTCTTCACACGGCCGCCGCCGAGCAGGCGCACGACGTCCACCTGATGCGGCGCCTGGTTGAACAGCGCGCCGCCGCCTTGCGCGGTGTCGAGCTCTTCCGGCCGGCGCGGGCGGTAGAGAAAGTCGGTGTAGTTCAGCGCCGCGATCATGCGCACGTGGCCAAACGCGCCGCTTTCGATCAAGGCGCGCGTGCGCGCGATCGGCGCATCGAAGGAATGACTGTGGCCGACGATGAGGTGGACGCCGCCCGCCCGCGCGGCGTCGATCATGGCGGAGGCGTCGCCGAGGGTCAGCGCGATCGGTTTCTCGACCAGCACGTGCTTGCCGGCCTGCGCGGCGAGGCGCGTGTGCGCCGCATGATGTTGATGTGGCGTCGCAACATAAACCGCCTCGACCGCCGGATCGGCGCAGAGTTCCGCCACCGTGGAATAGGTTTTCGCGCCGAAATCCGCCGCAAATCGTTCCCGCGCGTCGGCGCGCGGATCGGCCGCGGCCACCAGCGTCACGCGCGGATCGCGCGCGAGCGTCGGCAGCATCACGGTGAAGGCGCGGCCGAGGCCAGCGACGCCGAGACGCACCTTGCGGTCTCCGTTCACGGATCGATCCGGCTCGACAAGGGTACCGCCTTTCACTAGTATAATCTTAGATATCTAAGATAAAGCCCGCGATCACCGCAACCCGAAAAACCGCGCGGGACGGAGACGCCCATGACGCCAGAAGAAAACGACCTGCTGTGCCGCGTCGAAGGCGACGCGCCGATGGGCCAGATCATGCGCCGCCACTGGATCGCGGCCTGCCTGTCCGAGGAAGTGGCCGAGCCCGACGGCAAGCCGGTGCGCGTACGCCTGCTTGGCGAGAACCTGGTCGTGTTCCGCGACAGCAAAGGCCGTCTCGGCGTTCTCGACGAGTACTGCTCGCACCGCCGCGCCTCGCTGGTGTTTGCCCGCAACGAGGAATGCGGGCTGCGCTGTCTCTACCACGGCTGGAAGTTCGACGTGGACGGCAATGTGGTGGACATGGCGTCCGAGCCGGTCGGCAGCGTCGATCCGAGCCGCGTCAAGCAGAAGTCCTACCCCGCGCGCGAGGCCGGCGGCTTCGTGTGGACCTATATGGGCCCCCCGGAGGAGATGCGCGAATTCGAGCCGCCCGCTTTCGCGCCGACGCCAGACGCCCGCGTGAGCGCGACCAAAGTGCGCGTCAACTGCAACTGGGCGCAGATCCTGGAAGGGCAGATCGACTCGGCGCATTCGTCCAGCCTGCATTCGTCCGACATGGTGCCGGCGCAGGTCGACGGGGCCAAGGCGACCGACATCAACTGGCTGCGGCCCTCGACCGACAAGGCGCCGCGCTTCCAGATCGAGCGCACCAGCTACGGCTTCCGCTATGCGGCGATCCGCAAGCCGATCCTGAACGAGGCGACGCACGACTACATCCGCACCACGGTCTACATCGCGCCGTTCACCGCGCTGATCCCGCCGAACAACGTCCACAACGTCGCGACACTGCTGACGCCGGAGGACGACACCACCACCATGTTCTACTTCATCGCCTGGAACGGGTCCGACAAGCCGGGCATCGCGCCCGACGACTGGCGCAAGTTCAACGTGCTGCAATGGGGCGTCGATGTGGACGGGAGCTTCAACAACGTCCGCACTGCCGCCAATGCCTATCGGCAGGACCGCGCCGCGATGAAGGCCGGCAATTTCACCGGCATCGCGGGCATTCCCAACCAGGACATCGCCATGTGGGAATCGATGGGGCCGATCGGCGACCGGAGCCAGGAACGCCTCGGCGCCAGCGACGTCGCCGTCGCGGCCTTCCGCCGCCTGATGCTGGAAGCCGCGCGCGCCATGCGCGACAGCGGCAAGGCGATCGGCACCGGCGAGCCGCTTATCCCGCATGCCTCGATCAGCTCGTTCGAAGGCGTCGTGCCGAAAACGACGAACTGGCGTAGCCTTGGCGGAGGAAGTGAAACCAAGCCGGAGCGCGCCGCCTAGCGCGCTCCGGCACAATTAAAAAAAACCAACAGGGGGGATGACATGAAGACAAAGATGATGGCGGGCGCGATCGCGGTCGCGGCGCTTGTCGGCGCCGTGCACACGGCAGCCGCCGAGGACACGGTCAAGCTGGCGATCGGCCAGCGCGGCAACTGGGACACCTCCGTGTCGGAGATCGGCCAGCGGGCCGGCATCTTCAAGAAGCACGGCCTGGTGCTCGATATGGTCTACACGCAGGGCGCGGGCGAGACGCAACAGGCGGTGATCTCCGGCAGCGTCGACATTGGCATCGCGGCGGGCGTGATGGGCGTGCTCAGCGCCTATTCCAAGGGTGCGCCGGTGCGCGTGATCTCGGCCGAAACTACCGGCGCCGGCGACCTGTACTGGTACGTGAAGGCGGATTCGCCGATCAAGTCGCTCAAGGACACCAACGACAAGACGCTCGCCTACTCGACCAACGGCTCGTCTACGCACGGCGTCGTCACCGCCTTCATCAAGGAAAATAATTTGACGGCGAAGCCGACCGCGATGGGCGGGCCGGCGGCCAACATCACCGCTGTAATGTCGGGCCAAATCGACGTCGGCTGGGCGGCGCCGCCGTTCGGGCTCGACCAGCTCGACGCCAAGCAGATCCGCATCATCGCCACCGGCAACGACGCCAAAGCCTTTCAAGGGCAGACGGTGCGGCTCAACATCGCCAACGTCAACTTTCTCAAGACGCGCAAGGACGTCGTCGACCGCTACATGAGGGCCTACCGCGAGACCGTGGCCTTCATGTACAACGATCCGAAGGGGCTCGAGATCTACTCCGACTGGCTGAAGATCAGCCTGGATAAAGCCAAGCGCACACGCGACGAATTCTTCAAGCCGCCGGCGATCGAACCGGACAAGATCGTCGGTCTCGAAACCATCGTGAAGGACGCGGTGGCGCTGAAGTTCACGGCCATCGAACTGACCAAGGCGCAGCTCGACGACCTGATCCAGATCCCGCCGCGCTAAACGGCCGTTGCGGGGCGGCGGTTACTCCGCCGCCACGCGGCGGGCGGCACGCACCCCCTGCGCCAGGTGCGCGACCAGATCGGCCACCGCCTTCACCGTGCCGGCGGTTGCCTTGCCGCTGGCATCGAGGCTCTGGCGCAAGGCATCCACCAGCGCCGAACCGACGACGACGCCGTCGGCGCCCGTGGCAATGCCGCGCGCCTGTTCGGCGCTGCGCACGCCGAAGCCGACCGCGACCGGCAATTTGGTATGCCGCTTGATGCGCGTGACCGCGGCGCCGACCTTGCCAGCGTCCGGCGCAGCCGACCCGGTGATACCGGTGATCGACACGTAATAGACAAAGCCCGAGGTGTTGTTCAGGACCGCCGGCAGCCGCTTGTCGTCGGTGGTCGGCGTGGCCAGACGGATGAAATTCAACCCGGCCCTGAGCGCCGGCAGGCACAGCTCTTCGTCTTCTTCCGGCGGCAGATCGACGACGATCAGGCCGTCGACGCCGGCCGCCTTGGCATCGACCAGGAATTTGTCGACGCCGTAGATGTAGATCGGATTGTAATAGCCCATCAGCACGATCGGCGTGGCGTCGTCGCCCTTGCGGAATTCGCGCACCAGCTCGAGCGTCTTGATCATGGTCTGGCCGCCGCGCAAGGCGCGCACACCGGCCGCCTGGATCGCCGGGCCATCGGCCATCGGATCGGTGAACGGCATGCCGAGTTCGATGACGTCGGCGCCGGCCTTCGGCAGCGCCTTGGCGACCGCGAGCGAGGTGGCGTAATCGGGATCGCCGGCCATGGTGAAGGTCACCAGCGCGGCGCGGCCTTCCTCTTTCAGCGCAGCGAAGCGGCGGTCGATACGTGTTGTCATTTCTTCTTGCCTTCGAGATAGGCCTCGACCGAGGCCAGATCCTTGTCGCCGCGGCCCGAGAGGTTGACCACCATCAGGTGATCCTTCGGCTTCTGCGGCGCCAGGTCGAACACGCGCGCCAGCGCGTGCGCCGGCTCCAGCGCCGGAATGATGCCTTCAAGCTGGCTGCACAACTGGAACGCCGCCACCGCTTCGTCATCGGTCGCCGACAGGAACTGCACGCGCCCCATGTCCTTGAGCCAGGAATGTTCGGGCCCGATGCCGGGATAATCCAGACCGGCGGAGATCGAATGCGCTTCCTCGATCTGACCGTCGGCATCCATCAGCAGGTAGGTGCGATTGCCGTGCAGCACGCCCGGCCTGCCGCCGGCGATTGACGCCGCGTGCTGGCCGGTGGCAACGCCATGGCCAGCCGCCTCGACGCCGTAGATTTCGACCGACCGGTCGTCGAGGAACGGATGAAAAAGACCCATGGCATTGGAGCCGCCGCCGATGCAGGCGATCAGCGAATCCGGCAGCCGGCCCTCCAGCGCCATCATCTGCTCGCGGGTTTCATTGCCGATCACGCACTGGAAGTCGCGGACCATCGCCGGATACGGGTGCGGACCGGCCACTGTGCCGATGCAATAGAACGTGTCGCTGACATTGGTCACCCAGTCGCGCAGCGCCTCGTTCATGGCGTCCTTCAGGGTCCGCGAGCCGGATTCCACGGCGCGCACTTCGGCGCCGAGCATCTTCATGCGCAACACGTTCGGCTGCTGCCGCTCGACGTCGACCGCGCCCATGTAGACGATGCACGGTAGCCCGAACTTGGCGCACAGCGTGGCGGTGGCGACGCCGTGCATGCCGGCGCCGGTTTCGGCGATGATGCGGGTCTTGCCCATGCGCAGCGCCAGCATGATCTGGCCGAGCACATTGTTCACCTTGTGCGCGCCGGTGTGGTTGAGGTCCTCGCGCTTGAAGTAGATCTTGGCGCCGCCGAATTTCCTGGTCAGACGCTCGGCGTAATACAGCGCCGACGGACGGCCGACATAGTTCGCAAGATGCCCATCCATTTCCTGGCGGTATTTCGGATCGGCCTTGGCGGCGGCGTAGGCCTTTTCCAGATCGAGAATCAGCGGCATCAGCGTCTCGGCGACAAAACGGCCGCCGTAGATGCCGAAATGCCCGCGCTCGTCGGGGCCGGTGCGGAAGGAGTTGGGCTGGAGCACGTTCATACGATAGCCGCCTTGGAAAGATCGAGGGGGTCTTCGAGCATCCGCACCGCGCGGATAAAGGCACGAATTTTGTCAGGGTCCTTCTCGCCCGGGGCCCGCTCGACGCCGGACGAGACATCGACGCCGCCGGCGCGGGTGATCCGCAGCGCCTCGGCGACATTACCGGCATCGAGGCCGCCCGACAGCATAAAGGGCACACCGGCATCGATGCCCTGCAGCAGCGTCCAGTCGAACGGTTTACCGAGGCCACCGGGCCGGGTCGCATCCTTGGGCGGCCGGGCATCGAACAGCAGCCGGTCCACCACCTTGGCATAGATACGAATGGGAGCGAGGTCAGAGCGCTCGGCGATCGCCAGCGCCTTCATCACGGGCAGGCCGAAGCGGGTACGGACCACCACCACCCGCTCGGGCGTTTCCTTGCCGTGCAGTTGGAGCATGTCCGGCTTTAGCGCCGCGATGATGGCGGCCAGTGTCTCGTCGTTGGCGTCGACCGTCAGCGCCACCTTGGCGGCGCGGCCGAGGACGCGTTGGCCGAGCGCGCGGGCCGCCTCGAGTCCGACATGACGCGGGCTCGGCGCAAAAAACACGAAGCCGACCTGATCGGCGCCGGATTCCAGCGCCGCATCAAGCGCTTCCGGGGTCTTGAGGCCGCAGATTTTGACCGAAAATGCCATGGTAAGCGGGTTCTACCGCCTAATTCGCCGTACGGCAAAGCACGCATTCTTGTTCGTCAGCGAACCGGCGGCGCGATGGCCGGACGCGCCGGCGCCGTCGGGTCAAAATAGGTCGGCTCCGGGGGCGGCGGCGGATACGCGGCCGCGCGTTGGCGCAGGCTGTCGAGTTCCTGATGCAACGTGCGCACCTCGGCATCCAGTTTGCGGGCGGTCCGCCGCCACTTGCTTTGGCGCAGCCAAGCCGCGGCGCCGCCGACAATCACGCCGAGGATCACCAGCACGAAGATCATGATGAACAGCGGCAGCGTCGCGGCATAAGCGGGGTTGGTCGTCGAGAACGGATCAAACGACACCGTCACCAATTGCCGGTTGGCAATCGCAAAGGCGATAATGATCGCAGCCAGCGGGACGACAATGACGGTCGTGACGATTTTGTGGAACATGGTGGCTGTACCTTCGTCATGCACGGCCATAGCCGTTTAAAGAACGGCGTTTTTCAAACGCCTATGTGCCGGTCATCCACGCCTGATGATGACCGTCAATCTAGATACGGGGAAGACCGGGACAAGCCCGGTGCCGGCTGGGGCGATGCGCCTGCCCGGAACTGCCGCGCGACTTATTCGCTCGGCGGCGCCACGCCATCGGCCTTGTTCAGGCGCTCGCGCATTTCCTTGCCGGTCTTGAAGAATGGAACCGACTTCTGCTCGACCGACACATGCGCGCCGGTGCGCGGATTGCGGCCGGTGCGCGCGGGCCGGTGCTTGACCGAAAATGCGCCGAAACCGCGCAGCTCGACCCGGTCGCCCTGCGCCATCGCAGCCGTGATCTCGCCGAGGATGGCGTTGATGATGTTCTCGACGTCGCGCTGATACAGATGGGGGTTCTGGGCAGCGATTCGTTGCACAAGTTCGGACTTGATCATTGGCACCGCCCCGCTCCCTCAGTTTGCTGTTGGAGGGTGCCAAAGCGCCAAGAGACCGTCAAGGTTCAGCCGCTCGATCGCCTGCGAGGCACCCCAGGTCTCGAGCCGCGTCGCAAAGGCGCTCAGGCCCATTGCCTCGAAGCCGAAGGCGGCCACATGCAGGAAAGAAAACTCGCGCAGACGCGGCTGGAGCGAGTAATTCCGCACCGGCGTCGAGGCCGCCACTTTCTTTTCCTTCTCCAGCCAGGCCAGCGCGGTCTTTTCGTTGCCGAGCTCGTCGACCAACCGGAGCGGAACGGCCTGCCGGCCGGTGAACACACGGCCGTCGGCGATCTGGTTCAACTGGGCGTCGTCGAGGTTCCGGCGATCCTTCACCAGCCCCCTGAACCACTCGTAGGAATCCAGCACGATGGCCTCGATCGCCGCGCGCGCCTCGGGGCTGGTCGGCTCAAAGCCGCTCGGTGCCGCCTTCAGCGGCGAGGATTTGACCTCCTCGACCTTGATGCCGATGGTCTTGAGCACGTCGGTGAAGTTCGGATACTGGAACAGCACGCCGATCGAACCGATCAGCGAGGTATCCTGCGCAATGATGTGGTCGGCCGAGAGCGCCGCGATATAGGCCCCGGAGGCAGCAAGCCCATCGACCACGACGACCATCGGCTTCTGCGCCTGCAACAGGCGCAGCGACTCGAACAGTTGCTCGGCGCCCGCGGTGGTGCCGCCGGGGCTGTCAACGTGCACGATAACCGCTTTGGCGCGCGACTTGCCGAGCCGCTCCAGCGCTTCGACCCGTTCCTGATTGCCGCGGATCAGGCCCTGGATCTTGATGCGGGCAATATAATCGCCGGAGGGCAGGAGCCCGCGGCCGGGCGCCAGAACGATGGCCGAGCCGATGACGGCGACCAAAGCGGTAAGAATCGCGCCGGCGCGCCAGAAGCTCAGCTTGCGCCGCATCCGGCGGCGATCGACGATGGCATCGGCATCGAACGACATGACGGCTCCTTCAGGTGAATCGAATTCTGGATACTAGTGATCCGCAGGGCTTTTGGCACCCTGATGGCAGAAACAAAAAACCCCCGGGGCATGCCCCGGGGGTTTGATTTTGCTGGAACTGGGTAAGGGCTTTTTAGCCCTATTCCTTCGCCTTTTCCTTCCCGTCGGCGTCGTCGGCCTCGGCCTTGTCGCCGGCGCGCTGCTTGAGTGCAGCGCCCAGGATGTCGCCGAGCGACGCGCCGGAGTCGGCGGAGCCGTATTGCGCCAGGGCTTCCTTCTCCTCGAACACCTCGAGCGCCTTGATGGAAACGCCGACCTTGTGGGTCTTGCGGTCGAACTGGGTGACGCGGGCGTCCACCTTCTGACCGACGGCGAACCGCTCCGGACGCTGATCGGCACGCTCGCGCGCCAGATCGGCGCGCTTGATGAAGGCATTCAGCTCGGTGCCGACGATGGTGACCTCGAGGCCGCCTTCCTTCACTTCGGTAACTTCACAGGTAACCACCGAGTTCTTCTTCAACTCGCCGGCCGTGCCCTGCGACATCGGATCGCCCGCCAGCTGCTTGATGCCGAGCGAGATACGCTCCTTCTCGACATCGACGTCCAGCACCTGCGCGGTGACCATGTCACCCTTCTTGTAGTCGTCGATCACCTGTTCGCCCGGACGCTTCCAGTCGAGATCGGAGAGATGGACCATGCCGTCGACGTCGCCGTCGAGGCCGAGGAACAGGCCGAATTCGGTCTTGTTCTTGACTTCGCCTTCGACGGTCGAACCCGGCGGGTGGGTCTCGACGAAAACTTCCCACGGATTGCGCATGGTCTGCTTGAGACCGAGCGAAATGCGGCGCTTGACCGGATCGACTTCGAGGATCTGCACTTCGACTTCCTGCGAGGTCGAAACGATCTTGCCGGGGTGAACGTTCTTTTTGGTCCACGACATTTCGGACACGTGAATCAGGCCTTCGATGCCCGGCTCCAGTTCCACGAACGCGCCGTAGTCGGTGATGTTGGTAACGCGGCCCTTGAACTTGGTGCCGACCGGGTACTTGGCCTCGATGCCCTGCCACGGATCGTCCAGCAGCTGCTTCATGCCGAGCGAAATGCGGTGGGTTTCGTGGTTGATCTTGATGATCTTGACCTTCACCGACTGGCCGATATTGAGCACTTCGGTCGGGTGGTTGACGCGACGCCAGGCGATATCGGTGACATGCAGCAGGCCGTCGATGCCGCCGAGGTCCACGAACGCGCCGTAATCGGTGATGTTCTTCACCACGCCGTCGATGACCTGGCCTTCTTCGAGATTCTGCACCAGTTCCTGGCGCTGCTCGGCGCGGGTCTCTTCCAGCACGGTGCGGCGCGACACGACGATGTTGCCGCGGCGCCGATCCATCTTCAGGATCTGGAACTGCTGCGGCACGTTCATCAGCGGCGTGACGTCGCGGATCGGGCGGATGTCCACCTGCGAGCGCGGCAGGAAGGCCACGGCGCCGTCGAGATCGACGGTGAAACCGCCCTTGACCTGATTGAAGATAACGCCGGTGACTTTTTCGTTATTGGTGAAGGCCTTTTCAAGCTTGCCCCAGCTTTCCTCGCGCCGCGCCTTGTCGCGTGACAGCACTGCTTCGCCAAGCGCGTTCTCGACGCGCTCCAGATAGACCTCGACCTCGTCGCCGATCTTGAGTTCGTTCTGACGGCCCGGCCCCTGGAATTCGCGAACCGCAACGCGGCCTTCGGTCTTCAGGCCGACGTCGATGACGGCCATGTCTTTTTCAATGCCGACGACCTTGCCCTTGATGACGGCGCCTTCCTGCAAATTGCCGGTGTGGAAGGACTCGTCGAGCATAGCGGCGAAATCTTCACGCGAGGGTGCGGTAGCAGTGGACATGTAATCTCCTGTAGCGGTGCGCCGGCGGGTTTGAATGATGTTCCGGACGTACGGGACGAAAGTCCCGCAGACCTTCGACGACCTCCGGAAAGACGGATGGCCGGCGCTAAAACCGTACGGTCGGAACGATTGAGTAGCAGGGGCGCCTAACGCAGAGGCTCGAGCGGGGCTTTTGTCCTCCAACAGCGAGGGGTGTTAGCCACGCCCTCGGCCCGCTCGGGTGGCCTCGACGATGTCGATGGCAGCCCGTATTGCCGCGTCTATATCCAAATCGGTGGTATCGAGCAAGTGCGCATCTGCCGCTTGCTTCAGGGGGGCGGCGGCCCGGCCCGTGTCGCGCTCGTCGCGGGCGCGGATGTCGGCCAGCACGGCGGCGTCGTCGACGTCGTGGCCCTGCCCGCGATATTCCGCCGCCCGGCGGCCAGCGCGCACCTCCGGCGTGGCGGTGACGAAAATCTTCACCTCGGCGTCCGGACAGATGACCGTGCCGATATCGCGCCCGTCCAGCACGGCGCCGGCCGCATGGGCGGCGAAATCGCGCTGAAACGCCAGCAAAGCATCGCGAACCTGCGGAAAAGCCGACACCACGGAGGCGGCGGAACCGACGGCCGCGGTCTTCAGCGCGGCTTCATCGTAGCGCGCCGGATCGAGCCCGAAGGTGGCCGCCATCGCCGCGGCGCTATCGTCGGGGCTGCGGCCGGCGTCAAGGACCGCCTTGGCCACGGCCCGGTACAGCAGACCGGTATCCAGATGCCGCAGGCCGTAATGCGCCGCCAGGCGCTTGCTGATGGTGCCCTTGCCCGAGGCGGCCGGTCCGTCGATGGCGATGATCATACGAGATCCGCGCCCAGGCCGCGCATCATTTCGGTAAAGCCCGGGAAGCTGGTGGCGATGAAGGCGCTGTCGTCGATGCCGACCGGGTTGTCGCTGGCCAGGCCCATCATCAGCGCCGACATGGCGATACGGTGATCCATATGTGTGGCGACCAGACCGCCGCCGGCGGGACGGCCCTTGCCGTGCACGATCAGGTCGTCGCCATCGATCTCGACCGCGACGCCGTTGACCCGCAGCATGTCCGCTGTGGCCTCGAGCCGGTCGGATTCCTTGACCCGCAATTCCTTCAGCCCGCGCATCCGCGTGGTGCCTTCGGCGAAGGCGGCGGCGACCGCCAGGATGAGATACTCGTCGATCATCGACGGCGCCCGTTCCGGCGGCACCTCGACGCCGCGCAGAACCGACGCGCGGACGCGCAGATCGGCGACTTCCTCGCCGCCATCGTCGCGCGTCGCTACGGTTTCAATGTTGGCGCCCATCTCGAGCAGCGTCTTGAACAAGCCGGTCCGCAGCGGGTTGGTCATCACCGCCTCGAGGATCAGGTCCGAGCCCGGCGTGATCAGCGCGCCGACCAGCGGAAACGCCGCCGATGACGGATCGGCCGGCACCACAACGCTGGCCGCCGACAGTTCCGGCTGGCCTTGCAGCGTAATGCGGCGGCCGTGGTCGCCATAGGATTTGCTCACCACCTTGGCGCCGAAATGTTTCAGCATCCGCTCGGTGTGGTCGCGAGTCGCCTCCGCTTCGATCACCGTCGTTTCGCCGGCGGCGGCGAGGCCCGCCAGCAGCACGGCCGACTTGAGTTGTGCCGACGGCACCGGCGATTCGTACGTGATCGGCATCGGATCGGCGGCGCCCTGAAGCGTCAGCGGCAGCCGGCCGCCGTCGGCGGCATCTGTCGCCCGCGCGCCCATTTTCTCCAGCGGATCGAGCACGCGCCGCATCGGCCGTTTGCGCAGCGACGCATCGCCGTCGAAGGTCGCGGCAATCGGACAGCCCGCCACCGCGCCGAGCACCAGCCGGCAGCCGGTGCCGGAGTTGCCGAAATCGAGCGGACTGCCGGGCTGGGCAAAACCGCCAACGCCGACGCCGTGAATCCGCCACAGGCCTTCGCCGGTGCGCTCCACCTGGGCGCCCAGCGCCCGCATGGCGTCCGCGGTGTGGATGACGTCGGCACCCTCCAGAAGGCCGCTGACGGTGCTCTCCCCCACCGTCATGGCCGACAGGATCAGGGCGCGGTGAGAAATCGACTTGTCTCCGGGTACCCGAATGCGGCCCTGCAGAGGGCCGCTGCGGCGGGAGGTCAGCGGCGTCGATTTGGAATCGGTCACGGGAGGCCTGTCCTTGCGGGTTGCGCCCTCCTACCACGCAGCCGCGCGGCCCGTCATCCCGTCACGGCGCGGACCGGCGGTTGCGTTCGGCTATTGACAGGTGCGTCGCAACTAGCCAAGTGAAGCTCCGAATTACCGACCTTTCCCGAGGAACCGCGACCCGTGGCCAAATCCGAGCTCGGCACCAAGCGCATCTGCCCTGAGACCGGTCGTAAATTTTACGACCTGGGCAAATCGCCTGTGATTTCTCCTTACACCGGCAAGGTCGTCCCGATCGTTGCTCTGCCGCAGTCGCGCTCGCGGCCGGAATCGGCGGCGGCAGCGGCGGCGCGGGCTGCCCCGGTGGCGGAAGCCGAATCGATCGTGCCGGAGACCGCAGACGCCGAATTCGTTTCGCTCGAGGATGCCGAGGCCGAACAGCAGGGCAAGAAGTCCGGCAAGGGCGTTGCAGGCGAGGAAGACGAAGTGGAGGCCGATGAGAGCCTCGACGACGCCGCCTTCATCGAAGAGCAGGACGAGGACAATCCCGACGTCACCGACATCATCGGCGACGGCATCGAGAAAGAAGACGAGACTTGAGTTCCGACGCCCGCTAGTATGGCGGGCGTTCCAGCGGATTGGGGCCATAGCTCAGCTGGGAGAGCGCCTGCATGGCATGCAGGAGGTCGGCGGTTCGATCCCGCCTGGCTCCACCAACCCCTCCTCCGCGTCAGGATACGGTCGGTACATCCGCCGTTTGACGGTGCGAGGCTCGGGTGCAGTCCGCAGCACCGGCCGGCCGCCTCACTGGTTTTTCTTGCTGCTCGCCATCGCGTTGCTGCCCCAGGCCGGCGCGTCGGCGCCGTTGCCCCACGCAATCGGCCGATAGAACGTGTGGATGCCGTGGCGCACCATCTTCCTCATCTCGCGCACCCAGTAGGGCGACACATAGGCCGCGTGATAGTGCGTCGATTTGGCGACCTCAGGCAGGTAGATGTTGCCGTTCAACGTCTCGCGCGCGATGCGATGCGCCCGCGCCCAGGCGCCGCGCTCGTTGATCGCCTTGCTCTTGCCGTCGCAGGCGAAGGTGAACTGGCAGGACAGCCGGCGATGCGCGTTCTGATAGACCACCGAGCAGACATCGTCCGGATAGAACGGCGAGAACACGCGGTTGAGCACCACCTGCGCCACCGCCATCTGGCCGCGGATCGGTTCGCTGCGCGCCTCGAAATAAATCGCGTTGGCGAGGCACTTCTCCGCGCGGGCGTATTCCTTGCCTTCGAG
>JALHNV010000073.1 GCA_022843325.1 Pseudolabrys sp.
GTTCAGGCCTGACGCGGCCTTATCAGCCAGACACCGCCGAGAATGGCGAGTCCCACCAGCGCCGGGAGAATCGCGAACCAACTGCCATCTGCAGCAACGCCCGCGGCCGCCGCCCAGGCGATGGACGAAAAAGCCTCGGCGAAGGTGGCGATACGCGAAGAGGTCTGGCGGCGGCGAAACTGGCTGCGCCGCGCCTGCACCCGGAAGCAGAGCTGGATCAGCGTGGCCGCCGCCGCGGAGAGCAGAATGCCCAGCGCGCAGATCAAAGAGGCAAAAAGCGAATCGAACAACAGCATGGCGATCAGTGGCGCGAACAGCAGCGCGATCATGCCGATGACGGCCTCGATCTTGGCCCAGACGATGCGCGTTGACGCAATCGGTGCAGTTGCGACCAGGTCCGGGGCATCCTCGCCGGAGATCGACAGCCAAGCCAGACCACCAGCCAACTGCCCGGCCGCCATCACCACCACCGGGATCAGCACCACATAGGCCGCGTTGCCGTCGCGGAACGTGATCCAGAGCAGGATCGCCGGCGGCAGCAGATAGAGAATCTGCATCAGCGTCTGCGACATCAGCCAGGGATCGCGACGCAGCAGGGTCCATTCTTTCTGCCGCAGCACGCGCGCCGCCGAGCGACGGCGGAATCCTTGCGACCAGCGGCGCTGGCGCACGACCGTGCTGGACACGCCCGCGGCAGCCATGGCGTGATCGCCGAAGCGGCCCGAGAAGATGGCAATCGATATCGTCAGCAAGGTAAAGGCAACGACCACGACGATGCCAAGGGCGCCGAGATCGCCGAGCACAGCACGCGCCGGCCACCAGACAAAGCTGTTGGCATCGGGCGCGTTCGCCCGCATCCACTCCGATTGCAACGCCGTGAATCGAGACAGCGTGCCGGCCGAAAAGATGGCGGCGATCTGCAGACCGATGACAAAAGCGGCGCCAATAATGGCGGCAACGATCTGGGCGATCAGGCGTGTGCGCTTGGCGCCGACCAGCCGGAACAGCGCGATGGTCAGGGCCAGCGCCGCAGCGGTGGCCACGGCACCCATGGCGGCGACCACCGCATAGGCGGCCAGCCAGCGCAGCCCGCCGAGCGCCGCCAGCACATTCACGAACGGCACCGCCAGCAACATCGACACCAGCACCGAGCCTGCCGCGATGCGGCCCATGCGTACCGCGAACACCTTGCGCGACGACACCGGCGAGGTGAGGATCAGATCGAGATCGGAGCGCGCATAGAACGCCCGGGTGACCGATTCCATCGCCTGCGACAGCAGTAGCGACCACGACAGCAGCAGCACGCCGGTGATCGCCATCAGCGCCGTCGTGGTGGAGCCGACATCGGCGTCGGCATAGCCGGCCACGATCCAGTAGGCGAACAAATGCATAAAGGCGGCGAAGATGATGAGCACGACGGCAACCGTCGTGGCGCGGCGGCGGCGGCCGGCCGTCATCAGCGACAGCCAGTCGCGCCAGCCAAGGCGGAGTTCGTGTTCGGCCAGCCAGGTCAGCGTGTCGGGACGGCTCACGCGGCCTCGACTGGCTCGGCGACCAGCGCCAAAAAGGCATCTTCCAGGGCTGTCTGTCCCGAGCGCGCGCGCAATTCGTCGAGCGTGCCTTCGGCGATCAGCCGGCCATGGGCGATGACGCCGATGCGGTCGGCCATGCGTTCGGCGACTTCGAGAATATGCGTCGTCATGATCACGGTGCCGCCGGCACGCACGCGCTCCTTGAGCACATTCTTGACCTGGCGAGCCGAGCCGGCATCGAGCCCGGTGAGCGGCTCGTCGAGAATGATCAGCTTCGGATCGTGCACCAGCGCGCCGGCCAGCGCCACTTTCTGCCGCATGCCGCGCGAAAAGCCTTCGCAGCGTTCATGCGCATGCGGCGCCAGACCGAGCCAGTCGAGCAATTCGCGCGCCAGCGGCTCGGCCGCGGCGGCATCGATGCGCCAGAGTCCGGCGACAAATTCGAGATATTCGTAAGGCGTCAGCTTGTCGTAGATCATTGGCTCGTCGGACAGCCAGGCGGTAATCTGCTTGGCGGCGACCGGATCGGCCAGCGCGTCGATGCCGTCGATGGCGATGGAGCCGGAATCGGGCCGCAGCAGGCCGGTGACCATGCGCAGTGTGGTGGTCTTGCCGGCGCCGTTGGGGCCGACCAGTGCGTAGAACTCGCCGCCATGGATGGTCAGGTCAAGAAAATCGACCGCGGGGCGGTCGAATCGCTTGCACAGGCCGCGTGTCGCCAGGGCGGCCGGACGGTGGGGAGTGAGCATGAATTCGCCGCTGCAGGAGGACACCGGTGCCTTGTCTACCCGGTGACTCGTTGCTGCGATGTGAATCCGGCACCTGGCAGCGGTGCGTTAAGCTTTAGTTAAGCTTTAGAAGTCGTTAAGCGGGTCCTCCTCGGGGCCGGCGCGAACGGCGCCGGCCCCAGGAACGACGACTAGGCCTTCGGCACCATCTTGAACATCGCCTCGCCATACATGCCGCGCGCGTCGTCGAGCAGCGGCTGCACCGCCTTGGCGAAGTCCGCGTGCTCGGCCGCGGTCAGTTCGTGGACCTCGCAGCCGGCATCCTTGATCGCCTGCAGCGACTGCTCGTGCTCTTCAACGGCCAGCTTGCGCTGGAACGTGACCGATTCCGTCACCGCTTTCTGCATCGCCTGCTTGAGATCGTCCGGCCAGGCATCGAAAGCGGCGCGGTGCAGGAAGATCGGCCGCGAAATATAGAAGTGGTTGCTGAGCGTGTGATACTTGTGAAAATTATGCACGCCATAGGTGACGGTGTTGGCCAGCGGGTTTTCCTGCGCATCGAGCGTGCCGGCCTTGATCATCGCAATCGCTTCGGTGAGGTCCATGCGCATCGCCTGCGCGCCGAGCAGTTCGAAGGTGCGGCGCTGGATCTCGCTCGGCAACACCCGGATCTTCATGCCCTTCATGTCGGCCGGCACACGGATCGGCCGCAGCTTGTTCGAGATGTGGCGGAAGCCATTCTCGAACCAGCCGAGAATGCGGTAGTTGACCCGCTCCTCGGTCTTGCGCGCCAGGAAGGCGCCGAGTTCGCCGTCCATGGCGCCGCGCGCCTGATCATTATTGGCAAACAGGAACGGCAGATCGACGAAGCCCAGTTCCGGGACCCGGTCGGTGAGATAGCTCGACGACTGATAGCCGAGCGTCAACAGGCCATTCTCGACCAGCCACAGGATATCTTCGGCCTTGAAGCCGAGATCCATGACGTTCCAGACATATTTGATGTCGACCCGGTCGCCGAATTCGGCCTCCAGTTTGTCGCCGATGAACTTCAGCGACTTGCTGAATCCGGTGGTGGGGGGGCCGTAGCCACCCATGCGGATCTGGATGGCTTTGCTCTGGCTGGTCGCTGACATTTTCACGTCCTGAAACAAGGGGTTGGCGCTCGCGCGGACCATACCTGCGCCGCACGCAGAGTGAAATCCCGGAGCGAATGCGCTATAATCACGGCAACTAATGCAGCGGAGGACGCAAGCCCATGAACATACCGACCAAAATGGCCGACATGAAGCCGGCTAACATCTCACCGGAAGAATGGCAGGCACGCGTCGATCTTGCCGCCGTCTACCGGCTGACCGCCCACTACGGCTGGGACGATGTCATCTACAACCACTCGTCAATGCGGGTGCCGGGCGAGCCGCGCATGTTCCTGATGAAGCGGCACGAGCTGCTGTACACCGAGGTGACCGCCTCCAACCTGGTCAAGGTCAGCATGGACCACGACCTCGACGAAAAGTCCGGCGTCAATCGCCCCGGCTTTACGCTGCATGGCGGCGTGCTCAGCGCGCGCGAAGACGTCAACTGCGCGGTGCACGTACATACCAACAACGGCATGGCGATCGGCGCCCTGAAGGGCGGCTTGCGGATGCTGTCGCAGCATTCGATCCGCTTCTACAAGCGCATCGGCTATCATGCCTATGAAGGCATCACCGAGGACTTCGCCGAGCGCGAGCGCATCAACCGCGATCTGGGAAAGAACCGGGCGATGATCCTCAACCATCACGGGCTGCTCACCGTCGGCAAGACGGCGCGCGAGAGCTTTGTCCTGATGAAGACCCTGCTCGACGCCATTGATGTGCAGTTGACGCTTGAAGCGACCAAAGGTGACTTGGTCGAAATTCCGGAGGAGATTTGCGCCAAGACCGCCGAGCAGTTCGAACACCACGACTCAGGCCGCGGCAGCGCCGACTGGTCGGCTTATCTGCGCACGCTCGACAAGGTCGACACCAGCTACCGCAGCTAGGCATGCTTCTTATCCCTCCCCCCACCGGGGGAGGGACAGCTACCCCCACTTCCAGAAGTCACGCCCCTCTTCGCGCATGAAGCGCGCCATCACCATCTCGTGGACTTCTGAAGCGCCGTCGACCAGCCGCGCCTGTCGAGCATAGCGGTAGATCCATTCGAGAATCGTGTCGGTCGAATAACCGCGCGCGCCATTGAGCTGAATCGCCACGTCGGCGGCATTGTGCAGGGCGTCTGCGACCTGGACCTTGGCCATCGATACTTCCTTGCGTGCACGCGAGCCCTGATCGAGCTTCCACGCCGCGTGCATGGTCAGCAGCCGGCCGATCTGTATCTGGTGCGCGACCTGGCCGAGCTTGATCTGCACGCTCTCGCGATCGGCCAGCTTGACGCCGAAGCTCTCGCGCCGCTCGACGTATTCCTGCGCGATCTCCATGCAGCGCTTGGCAAAGCCAAGCCAGCGCATGCAATGCGTCAGCCGCGCCGGGCCGAGCCTGATCTGCGTGGCGCGCAGGCCGTCGCCTTCGGTCATCAGCACATTCTCGGCCGGGATTTCCAGCCCGTCATACTCGATCTCGCAATGACCGCCGTGCTCTTCCGGCCCCATGATCGGAATGCGGCGGACGATACGCCAGCCCGGCTGATCCTTGTGATACAGAAACGCCGTCAGGCCGCGTCGTTTATCGTTCGAGGTCCGCGCCAGCAGAATGAAATGCCCCGCGCCGTCGGCGCCGGTGATGAACCACTTGCGGCCGCGGATGACGTAGCGGTCGTTCTTTTTCTCCGCCGTCGTCAGCATCATGGTCGGATCGGAGCCGGAGCCGGGCGCAGGCTCGGTCATGACGATTGACGAGCGCACCTTGCCTTCAACGATCGGCCGCAGGAACCAGTCCTTCTGCGCCGGCGTGCCGACCTTGGCGACCAGGTTCATGTTGCCGTCGTCTGGCGCCATGCAGTGGATGGCCAGCGGGCCGAACACCGAGCGCGCGGCCTCCTCGTAGACGGCGGCCCAAGCCACCATCGGCAGGCCCATGCCGCCATAGTCCTTCGGCGCCTGCGGCGCCCAAAGGCCGGCGGCTTTGGCCTTGGCGCGCACCGGCGCCAGCCGGTCCGGCGGGATGTTCTCGTGGTCGGCGAAGTTGGCCGGATCGGCTTCCAGCGGCAGCACGTGCTCCTCAATGAAGGCACGTACCCGCAGGCGGATGTCCTCGATCTCGGGCGGCAGTGTGAAGTCCATGTTGGCTATCCCTTGATCCCGACCACCTGCCCGCCATCGACCACGAGCGTCGCGCCGGTCATGTAACTGCCGGCATCGGACGTCAACAGCAGCAGCGCGCCGTCCAGATCGCCGCTGGCGCCGAAGCGGCCCATCGGAATGTCGCGCTTGATGGCGGCACCCGCCTCGCTCATCAGATACTCGTCATTGATCTCGGTGACGAACCAGCCCGGCGCGATGGCGTTGACCCGGATGCCCTTGAAGGCGAGTTCGACCGCCAGCGCCTTGGTCAGTTGCACCACGGCCGCCTTCGCCGTGGCATAGGCGGCAACGCCTCTGGCCACCGACAGGCCGAGCACCGAGGCAATGTTGACGATAGCGCCCGGCTTGTTGGCCGCCAGCATACGCCGCGCCGCTTCCTGGGCATTGTAAAACACCGCGTCGAGATTGGTGGCCAACACCTTGCGCCATTCTTCCGGCGTCATGTCGATCGCGCGGCCGCCATGGGCAATTCCGGCATTGTTGACCAGGATGGTGACGGTGCCGAATTCCTTCTCGGCCGCGTCGAAGGCGCCGGCCATCGCCGCTCTGTCGGTGACATCGGCCTCGATCGCGATGGCGCGGCCGCCGGCCGCCTCGATCCCCAGCTTGACCTCGGCCAGCCGCCCGACGCGCCGCGCCACCAGCGCCACCGCGGCGCCGTTGTCGGCCAGCGCCTTGGCAAACTGAATGCCGAGGCCACTCGACGCGCCGGTGACCAGCGCCACGCGGCCCTTGAGGCTGAACAGGTCTGAGGCTTTCATGCGCTTTTATTCCGTAGCGTTTTTCAGCAAAACGGCACCCATGATGCGGCCGCGTAACGACGTCAGGTGCGCCCGCGCCGCGGCGGCGGTTTGCTCCGCATCGCCGGCCCTCAACGCCTCGAAGATCGCCTCGTGCTCGATCTGGGCTAGCTGCAAGTCGGCATCCGACCACACCTGGAGATGCCAGATGCGGCTGGCGCGCTGATGCAGCATGCGGGCCACTTCGGCGAGCACACTATTGCCGGTGACGCGGATGATCTCGTTATGGAATTTCGCATCGAGCGCCATGGAGCCGGCCCGGTCACCCTGCTGGATGGCCTCGCGGGCCTGTCCGAGCATGGCTTCGAGGGCGCGCAGATGACCCGGTTCGGCGCGCGCAGCGGCCAGCGCCATGCCGGCCGGTTCGACCACCATGCGGGTCTCAATCAGGGCGATCAAATCGTTGAGCGAGTCGGCCGGGATCAGCACGCCCTTGCGGGGCACGATCTGCACCAGACCCTCAAGCTGCAGACGGTGCAATGCCTCGTGAACGGGTGTGCGACCAATGCCAAGCGAGGCGCAGATCATGGACTCGTTGAGGAACTCACCCGGCCGGAACGCAAGGGTGATCAGCCGATGACGGATCTCGCCATAAGCGCGCTCGGTCAGCGATAACCGGCTTTGTGAAGGCGCGGTCGCAATCGCCGCGGCAACGCTGGACCGGACGGCGCGGGCAGCACGCCTCTTTCGTATCGCTTGTGACGGTGCCGGCTTGCTCCGTGCCATATCTAGCTGGCCTGTTCGATGACGATGGCGCCCAATTGCTCGCGGCTCATGGTGCAATTCATGGTCTGAGGGCCATCAATGTGCTCCGACACGGCAACGACACCCTTTTCGCCCGATCCGCTCCAGAAGCGGACCGGAAGACCGTTATACGGGCCGGGCAAACCCAGATGAAGCCCCATGGGACACAGTCGGTTCAGTTTTCCGGGCTTCTGAGAACCCGTCACCACGCCGGTCGGCGCATGTCGCCGCCGGGCTTACCGCCCGTAAAGCGCCTGCGGCAGCGCGGTCGCCAGCCCCGGCACGAACCACAGCACCGCCAGCGCCAGCAGCTGGATCGCCACGAACGGGATGATCCCCACATAGATGTGCCGGGTCGTGATCTCCGGCGGCGCCACGCCGCGCAGGTAGAACAGTGTCGGGCCGAGCGGCGGGTGCATGTAGGAAATCTGCAGGTTCATCGCCATCATGATGCCGAGCCAGACCGGATCGATGCCGGGCATTTTCAGCAGCGCGGGCGCCACGATCGGCACCACCACAAACACGATCTCGAACGCGTCCATGACGAAACCGAGCAGGAACATCGCCAGCATCACGACCAGCACTGCGGCGCCGGCGCCGCCCGGTAGATGGTCGAGCGCGCCGTGCACCATGTCGTCGCCGCCGAGCGCGCGGAATACCAGACTGAACAGCGTGGCGCCGATCAGGATGAGGAAGATCATGGCGGTGATCTGCGTGGTCTTCTCGACCACCGGCATCAGCAGCGCGAAAAAGCCGGTGCGCCGGGCCGACAGCAGCAGCGCGCCGACGGCGCCGACCGCGGCAGCCTCCGTCGGCGTTGCAATGCCGTAGAGGATCGAGCCGAGCACAGCCACGATCAGGGCCACCGGCGCAAACAGCGCCCGCAGCAATCCGCCCGATGCCGGCCGCTCGGCGGCCTCGACCGCCGGACAACTCGCCGGCCGCAGCACCGCCATCCCCGCGAGGTAGGAAAGATACAGCACCACCAGCAGCAGGCCGGGCAGCAGCGCCCCCGCGAACAGATCGCTGACCGAGATCACATTCGGCGCGAACGAGCCCTGTGCCAGTTGCGCCGACTGGTAGGCATTGTTGAGCTGGTCGCCGAGCACCACCAAGACGGTCGATGGCGGCACGATCTGCGCCAGCGTCGCCGATGCGGCGACCGTACCGGCGGCGAGGCGCGGGTCGTAGCCGTACCGCATCATCACCGGCAGCATGATCAGGCCCATGGTGACGGCCGTGGCGCCGACGATGCCGGTCGAGGCCGCCAGCAGCGCGCCGACCAGCACGACCGAATAGCCCAGCCCGCCGCGCAGCGAGCCGAACAGCCCGCCCATCCGCTCGAGCAGCGTCTCCGCGATACCGGAGCGCTCCAGCATCACACCCATGAAGATGAACATCGGCAGCGCCAGCAACACATCGTTGGTCATGACGCCGAAGATGCGCTGCGGCAGCGCGCCCAGGATGGAAAAGCTCATGGCGCCCACCGCATCGCCGAACACCGCGAAGGCGAGCGATACGCCCGCCAGCGTCAGCGCCACCGGATAGCCGGCCATCAGCGCCGCGCAGACCGCGACCACCATCAGGATGGCGAGGATCTCAGCGAGCGGCATCGGCCCCCGCCCGCTGGTTTTTCAGCAATGCCCCGGCCCGGATCGCCTGCGCCAGGCCCTGCAGCGCCATCATCGCCGCGAACAGCGGAATCAGCGTCTTCAGCAGATAGACGAACGGCAGACCGCTGGATTCCTGCGACCGTTCGAAAATCGCCCAGGACCGCGCGGTATAGGGCAGCGCCAGCCATAGCAGCACCACCGCAAACGGCAGCAGCAGTAACAATGCCCCGATCAGGTCGACCTTCGCCTGCGTGCGCGGCGCGGCCTCCGCGTAGAACACGTCGACGCGGACGTGGCCGCCGGCCCGCAGCGTCCAGGCCGCTGCCAGCATGAACAGCGTGGCATGGGCGTAGATCACCGCCTCGGTCAGCCAGATCGAGCCGAGGCCGAACAGATAGCGCGCCACCACCAACGCGAACTGCAGCAGCACCACCGCCAAGGCCAGCCACGCCACGCTGCGGCCGACCGCGGTGTTGAAGCGGTCGATCCAGTCGGCGAGGACGAGCAGGCGTGTCATCGGCATGGCAGTCTTTGTCTTCGCGGCCGGAACCTTGGCACAGGATGTGCCTGCCAGATACGCTATCGCAACCGCCAGGGACAGGCTCGCACATGCCCCAGATCGACGACGAAACCGGCCTCCGCCTCGCCTTCGCCGTGGCGAAACGGGCGCTGGGCCACGGCAACCATCCATTCGGCTGTGTTCTCGCCGGCCCGGATGGCGAGGTGCTGCTGGAGGCCGAGAACGCGCTGTTTCCCGACCGTGACATGACGGCGCACGCCGAGCGGCTGCTGGCCACGGCGGCGTCGAAAAAATACGAGCCCAAGTACCTCGCCGAGTGCACGATGTTCACCTCGGCCGAGCCCTGCGCAATGTGCTCCGGCGCGGTGTACTGGGTCGGCATCGGCCGCGTGGTCTATGGCCTTTCGGAAGCACGGCTCAAAACCATGACCGGCGACCACGATGAGAATCCGACGCTCTCCCTGCCTTGCCGCACGGTGTTCGCGGCCGGCCAGCGCAAGGTCGAGGTGATCGGCCCGCTGCTGGAGGACGAGGCGGCGGAACAGCACAAGGGCGTGTGGGATTGACCACAGGCGGCTCTGCGGGGTTACATTCGCGCATGGCGCACGATCACCACGACCACCATCATCACGACCACGACCATTCCGAACTGTCGGAAACCGAACTGCGCGTGCGCGCGCTGGAAACGGTGCTGACCGAGAAGGGTTATGTCGATCCCGCGGCGCTCGACGCCATCGTCGAGGCCTACCAGACCAAAATCGGCCCGCGCAACGGCGCCCGCGTCGTCGCCAAGGCCTGGACCGATCCCGCCTTCAAGCAGGCGCTGCTCGATGACGCCTCCAAGGCGATCGCCACGCTGGGCCATGTCAGCCGCGTCGGCGACCACCTGATCGCGGTCGAGAACACGCCGTCACGGCACAACATGGTCGTCTGCACGCTGTGCTCCTGTTATCCGTGGGAAATGCTCGGCCTGCCGCCGGTCTGGTACAAGGCCTCGCCCTATCGCTCGCGCGCGGTGAAAGACCCCCGCGGCGTGCTGGCTGATTTCGGCGTCACGCTGCCGAAGGACACTGAAATCCGCGTCTGGGACTCGACCGCCGAGACGCGCTTCCTGGTGCTGCCGATGCGCCCGGCCGGCACCGAGGGCTGGAGCGAGGAGCAACTCGCCGGCATTGTCACCCGCGACAGCATGATCGGCACCGGGTTGCCGAAAGTCGAGCCCAAGGCCGCGTCATGAACGGCGTGCACGACATGGGGGGCATGGACGGCTTCGGCAAAGTGGAGCCCGAGCCGAACGAGCCGGTGTTTCATGCGGCATGGGAAGGCCGCGTGATGGCGATGGTGCGCGCGATGGGCGCGCAAGGCGCCTTCAATATCGATGCGTCGCGCTTTGCCCGCGAGGCGCTGCCGCCCGAGGTCTATCTCTCGAGTTCCTACTACAAGAAGTGGCTGCTGGCGCTGGAGCGGCACCTCGCCGCGCTCGGCATGGCCGGCCAGGACGAAGTCGCCGCCGGTCACGCGCTGCGCGACGGCGCACCGCTCAAGCGCGGCAAGTTCGAAGTCGGCGATGTCGAGCGCATCATGGTGCGCGGCAGCTTCGGCCGTGACGCCGCGGCGCCCGCGATGTTCAAGCCGGGTGATCGCGTGCGGGCGAAGAACATCAATCCGGCGACGCATACCCGGCTGCCGCGCTACGTGCGCGGCCATAGCGGCATCGTCGAGCGCATCAACGGCTGTCACGTATTCCCCGACAGCGCCGCCCATGGTCTCGGCGAAAACCCGCAATGGCTTTACACGGTGGTGTTTGAGAGCCGCGAACTCTGGGGCGACGATGCCGACCCGACCTTGAAGGTCTCGATCGAGGCCTTCGAGCCGTACCTGGAGCGTGTGTCGTGACGCAGGCGAGTATCCGTGAGGCAACGCAGCATGTGCCCGGGATTCCCAGTGACGGGGACGGCCCAGTGTTCCGCGCGCCCTGGGAGGCGCAGGCCTTCGCGATGACGCTCGCGCTTTACGACCGCGGACTGTTCACCTGGCCGGAATGGGCGGCGACTCTGGCGGCGGAAATCAAGCGCGCGCAAGGCGCAGGCGATCCGGACACCGGCGACACCTATTACTCGCACTGGCTGGCCGCGCTGGAAACCATCGTCGCCGCCAAAGGCGTCGCGACGCCGGAAACGCTGCACCGCTATCGCGATGCCTGGGACCACGCCTGCGACCGTACCCCGCACGGTCAGCCGATCGAATTACGGCCGGACGATTTCGGCTAACCTAGAACCCCATCAGCCGCTCGGTGACGATATAGCCGGTCAGCAGCAGCGCGCCGAACGCCACAAGCACCGCGGCGGCGGCGGTTTCCAGACCGCGCACCCAGATCATGCCCGCGCCCGGGCTGGCTGAGGCCAGCCGCCCCGCAAGGCCGCGCGCGCCAACCGCGATGGTGGCGATGGCGGCAACCGTAATGGCGGTGCCGAGCGCCATGACAAAGGCGGAGGCCACGCCGGTCCAGAACAGGCCCTGGGCCAGCGCGAACACCAGCACAATGACTGCACCCGAGCACGGCCGCAGCCCGACCGCGACGATGGCGGCAAGGCCGCGCTTCCACCAGTGACGGCCGCCGAGTTCGGCGGGCTCCGGCGCATGCCCATGCCCCCAGGCGGAGGCTTCTTCGCCATGATCGTGATGATGATGGTCGTGATGCGCGTGACCGTGGGCATGGCCATGACTGCATCCCTGATGGTGCGCATGGTCGTGGCCATGGTGATGGCCGTGCGCGGCGTGGTCGTGCTTGCGCGGCCGCAGCAGCCGCAACAAGGCCCTGCCCTTCACCCACAACAGCCGCAGTCCGATCAGCATGATCAGCGCGTAGCTGACCACCTCGATGACGCGCACGGTGTCGCCCATCGCCTTGGCGGTGGCGCCCAGCAACACCGCACCAATGCCGACCACCGCAACCGCGGTGACCGCCTGCAGCGCGGCCGAGGCGAACGACAGCAGAATGCCGCGCCGCCAGGTTTCGTTATTGGCGACGAGATACGACGAGATCACCGCCTTGCCGTGGCCGGGACCTGCGGCGTGGAAGATGCCATAGGCGAACGAGATGCCGAGCAGCGTCCAGGCGGCGCTGCCATCCGCCTTGGCAGCGCGGATGGCGCCCGACAGCATGCGGTAGAATTCGGCCTGCTTGGCCAGGATCCAGCCGGTGACGCCACTATATTCGGGCGTTGCCGGCGGGCGCGTCATACCGAATGGCTGCGCCAGCACGACGTCGATGGCGCTCAACAACAGCAGAATGCAGAGAATGAAGACCAGGCATTGTGCCAACGCGGATTGCCGGACCAGCCACCTCATCGTCGAGAGCCTTGTGTGGATTGGAGGCGGGAAACGCGAACGACGGCGCGCCCGGCTACGGACACTTCACCAGAATCTTGTTGGCGAATTGCGCACCCCAGAGCATCGAGGTGTTCTGCTGATCGGCGGGAATCTTGCTCAGCGCCTGGCCCTCGGCAAAGGTCATTTCGCGCGGCAGCTCGGTATCGAGCTTGCACTGCGCCGGCGCACCGACCAGTTGCACCGGCTGCTCCTTGTTGAAAGTGAAGTCGACAAAGATCGATGGATCGTAGACTTCGACCTTCAGTTCCTTGGCCTTCACCGGTTTCTTGAACGGCAAGGTGAAGTTCAGGGTCAGAACCTGATCTTTGTAGTCCAGCCAGTATTCCGGCAGTGGGTCGGTCAGTTCGGTCTTCTTGCCGTCAGCGGTGGCGTAGGTGAAGAAGTCGTATTCCTTCAGCGACTCGACATTGACCTTGGCGAGCGGCTTCAACTCGTCGCGGGTAAACTCGCCCTTGACCTTGCTCTCCAAGCCCTGTGTCGCGAAGGCCGAGAACATGTCGTCGAACGACCAGGCGTGGCGAACGCCGGTGACGGCGCCGTCGGCGGCGTAGACCAGTTCGGTCTTCATCGTCACCCAGACATGCGGGTGCGCCTGCGCCGCGCCGGCGAAGGCAAGGCTCAGCATGGCGGCCAGGACGGTGCGGATCGGGGTCATGGCCCTCACACTATCACGGAGTGCGGCGGTTTGGTGGCGCGGGCCGATGGAGATGTCCGCTTTTTCACCTCTCACCGTTTACCGGGAGAGGGAAAGAAGGTCAGACCCCGGCCGCACCACCGTCGGCCCGGGGATCGTGGCCGCCTTCCAGCGTGCCGTCCGTATGCAGGATGACGGCGCCGGCGTGGCCCATGGTGTCGGAATAGTCCTCGTCAAGCATTGCAATATCGTGACCGGCCGACATCAGCCGGTCGACCAGCTGGCCGTCGAAGCGCCGCTCCAGCCGCAGGTTGGTATGCGACGAGCCCCAGGTGCGGCCGAGCAGCCAGCGCGGCGCGGCAAGCGCCTTGTCGAGCGGCTGGCCGAACAGGATGTGACGGCTGAACACCGCCGCCTGCGACTGCGGCTGGCCATCGCCGCCCATGGTGCCATAGGCCATCACCCGGCCGTCCTTCAGCACGGCCAGCGCCGGGTTGAGGGTGTGGAACGGGCGGCGGCCCGGCTCCAGCACGTTCACCGCCTTCGGATCGAGCGAGAAGCTGGCGCCGCGGTTCTGCATCAGCACGCCGGTCGCCGGCAGCACGCAGCCGGAGCCGAACTCCCAGTAGATCGACTGGATGTAGGATACGACCAGCCCGCTGGCATCGGCCGCGCCCATCCAGACCGTGTCGCCCTCGCCATAGGCCGCCGGCCAGCGCGCCGCCTTGCGCGGATCGATGCGTGCCGCCTCGGTGTCGAGGAATGCGTTGGCGAGGAAATCGCTGAACTTCGTGTCGGTCTTGTCCGGGTCGGTGACAAAGCGGTCGCGGACGCGGAATGCGCGCTTGGTGGCCTCGACCAGCCCGTGGACGTGCTCGAAGCTTTCCGCCTTGGCCACGCGCAGACGGTCGAACAGCGCCAGGATCATCAGCGACGCCAGTCCTTGCGTCGGCGGCGGCGCGTTGTAGAGCGTGCCGGCGCCGATCGAGACGCTGAGCGGCGTCGTGGCGCGCGCCTCGAAGCTTTCCAGGTCGGCGCGCGTCACCGGGCTGCCGATGCGCTCCAGGTCGGCGGCAATCTCGCGGCCGACATCGCCGCGGTAGAAATCGTCAAGCCCGGCATTGGCGAGCTGTTCGAGCGTGGCGGCGAATGCCGTCTGCTTGAGCGTGGCCCCGACCTCCGGCGCCTTGCCGTCGAGCAGGAAGGCTTTGACGAAGCCCGGCGCCTTTTCCAGCTCGGCATATTTGTCGACCGTGAGCTGCGCCTGGCTGCGCGTCACCGAGTAACCCTCGCGGGCGTGCTTGATCGCCGGCCCCAGCAGCACGTCCAGCGGCAGCCGCGCGCGTGTCCCCTTGCCGACCTGCGTCTTGGCCGCCTGCGCGGCGAGCGCCCACGTCGCCACCGCGCCCGGCACCGTCAGCGCCGCCAGGGGTCCGCGCGACGGAATCTCATGCTGACCGGCGTCGCGATAGAATTGCCGCGTCGCTTTTGCCCCAACGCGGCCGGCGCCCATCAGCGCATGGACGCGGCCGGACGGCTCGCGGATGAGCCAGAAGCCGTCGCCGCCGACATGGTTCATGTGCGGGTAGACCGCGGCGATCGACGCCGCCATGGCGATCATCGCCTCGATGGCGTTGCCGCCTTCGGCCAAAATGGCGCGGCCATCCTCGACGGTGGCGGCATGCGGCGCGCAGACGACGCCATAACGGTGGCCGGCGGTGTGGAGATTCATTCTATTGTCCCGGATGCGGTGCTGCGTGAGCGAAGCGGACGGTGCACCGCTGATCCGGGACCGCCAAACATTGTGACGGGCCCGGTTCTGCGCAGCAACATTTCATGTTGCTGCGCGCCCGGGACGAGTACATGTCACGCCGCATCGGCCAGCCCGCGCTTCTTGAGCAGCGCATCGACCGACGGCAGCTTGCCGCGGAAGGCCGTATAGGCTTCCGCCGGATCGCGCAGGTTGCCCGCCGAGTAGATGTAGTCGTGCAGGAGCTTGGCCATGGCCGGATCGAAGGCACTGCCGGCCTCCTCAAAGGCCTGGAAGGCGTCGGCGTCGAGCACCTCGGACCACATGTAGGAGTAGTAGCCCGCCGCGTAGCCGCCGCCGGAGAACAGATGCTGGAAGTGCGGCAGGCGGTGCCGCATGACGATTTCCGCCGGCATATTCATGTCCGCGAGGCGCTCGCGCTCGAACGCTGTGACGTCGAGCGAGCCCGCGTCCGGCAGCGAATGAATGTCGAGATCGACCAGCGCGCAGGCGGTGTATTCGATGGTCGAGAAGCCCTGGTTGAAGGTGCGCGTTGCCAGCAGCCGGTCGAGCAGCGCCTTCGGCATCGGCTCGCCGGTCGTGGCGTGGCGGGCGTAGTGCTGGAGAATCTCGGGCACCTCCAGCCAGTGCTCGTAAAGCTGCGACGGCAGTTCGACAAAGTCGCTGGAGACCGCCGTGCCGGCCAGCGACGGGTAGGTCACGTTCGACAACAGGCCGTGCAGGCCGTGGCCGAATTCGTGAAACAGCGTGCGGGCGTCGTCGAACGACAGCAGCGCCGCCTCGCCCTCGGCCGGCTTGGAGAAATTGCAGACATTGAGAATGACCGGCCGCACTTCGCCGATCAGCTTTTCCTGATCGCGCAGCGACGTCATCCAGGCGCCGCTGTGCTTGGAGCCGCGGGCGAAATAGTCGCCGATGAACAGGCCGACATGACGGCCCTCGGCATCGGAGACATCCCAGGCCCTGGCGTCCGGGTGATACAGCGGCACGTCGACCGGCTTGAAAGAGAGGCCGAACAACCGCCGCGCCGTCTCAAACGCCGCCTCGATCATCTTGTCGAGCTGGAAATACGGCTTGATCTCGGCTTCATCCAGATCGTACTTCGCCTTGCGCAGCTTCTCGGCGTAATAGCGCCAGTCCCACGGCGCCAGTGCGAAGTTGCCGCCCTCTTCCGTTATTAACTCCTGCAAGGCGTCGCGTTCGCGTCCGGCCTTGGCGCGGGCGCGGCCCCAGACGTCGTCGAGCAGGCTCCGCGCCGCGGCGGGGGTCTTGGCCATCTGGTCGGCGAGCCGGTAGTCCGCGTAAGTGGCAAAGCCGAGCAGCCGGGCGCGTTCGCCACGCAGCCGCACCATCTCGGCGATCAAAGCGCGGTTGTCGGTCGCGCCGCCATTCTCGCCGCGCTTGATCCAGGCCTGGAACACTTTCTCGCGCAGATCGCGGCGCGCAGAGAACTGCAGAAAGCCCTCGCAGGATGACCGCGCCAGCGTGATGGCGAACTTTCCGGGCTGGCCGCGCTCCTCGGCCGCGGCGCGCGCGGCGTCGCGGGCGAAATCGGGCAACCCGGCGAGGTCGCTCTCGTCCAGGATCAGCGCGTAGGCCTTCTCGTCGGCCAGCACGTTCTGCCCGAACGCGGTGCCGAGGCTGGCCAGTTTCTCGTTGATCGCGGCCAGTTGGTCCTGCGCCGGCTTGTCCAGCGCGCCGCCAGCCCGGACAAAGCGGGTATGCGTACGGTCGAGCACGCGGGCCTGCTCGGCGCTCAGGCCCAAGGTGTCGCGCCGGGCATAGAGGTCAGCGATACGGGCGTAGAGCGCGCGGTCGAGGTAGAGCGCGTTGCTGTGCCGTGCCAGGAGCGGCGACACGTCGCGCTCGATCGCTTCGATGGCGTCGCCGGTATCGGCGCCGGCCAGGACAAAGAATACGTTGGCGACGCGGTCGAGGTCGCGGCCACTCTTTTCCAGCGCTTCGATGGTGTTGAAAAACGTCGGCGTGGCCGGGTTGGCGGCGATGGCGTCGAGCTCGGTGCGGTGCGCCGCCAGCGCCCGGTCGAAGGCAGGACGGAAATGCTCCGGACCGAGAGTAGCAAACGGCGGCAGTCCGAAGGCGCCGGTCCAGTCGGCCAGGAGGGGGTTGTCGGCGGCAGGCGTCGAGGGGGGCTGGTTCATCCGCCCTATCTACGGGCAGCCCCTCACCCGCGCAACGCCCGCAGCGCATTGAGGATCACCGCAACATCGATGGCCTCCTGCAACAGCGCGCCCTGGACCGGGGTGATATGGCCGAACGCCGCCGCGACCATCGCCACCATCGACAGCCCCATGCCGGCGATGACACTTTGCAGGGCGATGCGGCGCGCGCGCCGCGCGATCTGAATGGCAGGCAGGACGCGGTCGAGCTGGTCGACGAGCAGCACGACGTCGGCGACCTCGGCGCTGGCGGCGGCGCCGCGGGCGCCCATCGCCATGCCAACGTCGGCGGCGGCCAGCGCCGGCGCGTCGTTGACGCCGTCGCCGATCATCATCACCGGGCCGTCTTTCCGTTCGGACAGGACGACGAGAATCTTCTGATCCGGCGTCAGTTCCGACCGCACAAGGTCGATCGACAGGCCGGCGGCGATGTGGCTGGCGACCTCGGCGCGATCGCCGGTGGCCAGCACGATTCGCTCGATGCCGACCTTGCGCAGGCCGCGCAGCAGCTTCTCGGTGCCCTCGCGCAGTTGGTCGGACAAAATCAGCAGGCCGATGGGTCGGCCATCGACGGCCACCGCCACCGCCAGCGAGCCCGGCATCCGCTCGTGGGCGAAGGGTGAGGCGCCGGCGCGGGCGGCGACAAAACGCGGCCCACCGATCACCACCGCGCGGCCCTCGACGTGGCCCTCGACGCCTTCGCCAGGCGTCTCGGTCACACCGGCCGGCACTGCCAACGCCAGTCCCTTGGCATGCGCCGCAGCGACGATGGTGCGGGCGACAATGTGCTGCGACGCCTGGTCAAGCGACGCCGCCAGCCGGAGAACCTCGTCCGGCGCGACGCCGCTGGCGCTCCTGATAGCCACGATCGTGGCCTGACCGACGGTCAGCGTGCCGGTCTTGTCGATCACCAGCGCCCGCACCCGCGCCAGCATCTCGATCGCCTTGCCGCCCTTGATGAGGATGCCGAGGCTGGCCGCGCGGGACAGACCCGCCACCAGCGCCACTGGCACCGCCAGGATCAGGGGACAGGGCGTCGCCACCACCAGCACCGCCACGGCGCGAACCGGATCGCCGCTCAGCCCCCACGCCACCGCCGCCAGCACCACCGTCACCGCCAGGAACACCATGGCGTAGCGGTCGGCCATGCGCGCCATCGGCGCACGCGAGCGCTGCGCCGCCTCCACCAGCCGCACCACGCCGGCGAAGGTGCTGTCCGCCGCCGGATGCGTCGCCACCAGGTCGAAGGCCTCGCCGGCATTGCTCGAGCCGCTCAGCACCGCCTCGCCGGCGGTCTGCTGCACCGGCAGCGCCTCACCGGTCAGCGCCGACTGGTCGAGCACGGCTACGCCGGCCGCGACGATGCCATCGACCGGAACCACATCGCCCTTGCGGATCAGCAGCCGCTCGCCCGGACGAATCAGCTCAAGCGGGACCTCGTCCAGCGCGCCATCGCGATGCCGCATGGCCGTGCGCGGCACCCGCGCCAGCAGCGCCGTCATCTCGCGGCGGGCATGGCGCTCGGCAAAGTGCTCCAGATATTGCCCGCCGGCATACATCAGGGCGACCACCGCTGCGGCCAGATGCTCGCCCACCGCCAGCGCGGCGCTCATCGACAGCGCCGCGACGATGTCGAGCCCGAGATCGCCGCGGCGCAGACTGATGACGATCTCCACCAGCAGGGCCAGCAGCACCGGCAGAGTCACGGCGGTCCAGATCGCGTCCGACCAGGCGCCAAGGCCGGCGAGACTGACGGCGAAGCCTGCCGCGAGGCCCGACGCGGCGATGCCGATCAGGTAGGGACGGACAAATTTGAGCGCGCTGTCGACCGGCATGACCGCTCTCTGCGCCTTTCGATTTGCTCCCGCCATGCGCCAGATCAACCCCGGGCGCCATGCTATGGGCTTGATCGGTCAGTAGAATTCGTAGAGATTGCGCCCGTCAAAGGCATGGTCTAGGCCTTGCCGGGGATCGAATGGAGTTTGCTGCCATGGCTCAAGGCCGCCGCATTAACTGGCTCAACGTCAGCACCGTCATCAGCGCCGCCATCCTGATCGGCGCCGAGGTGTTTGGCGGCGCCTTTGCCGGCGCCTGGGCGATCGCCACCTTGTTCGACCTCGGCAGCACCGGCCAGCGCGTGCTCGAGTTCATCTTCGTCCTGACCGGCCTGGTCGTCATGACGCAGTTCGTCCGCTTCGCGCACCGCATCGAGCCGTTCACCGAACGCGCCTGAGCGCTTCCGCGTCGCACAAAGCGACGCGCGTTAACGCAAGCCAAAAAAGTTAAGGAAGAACTTGCGCGCGGAGAAGAAATTCTCTTGCAACACGCGAAAAAACTTCCTATTTCAGCCTTGCCCAATTTCGCACGTGCCTGTGGTCGTGTGTCAATCGGTAGGTAGCGGGACAAGAGGCCCGCCAGCCGCCTGAGGCAAGCGAGCTCCTCCTCCGGGAAGAGTAAGTAGTCTCAAGTCTTCTGATTGGCAGCCGGAGGCGAAACCGGCGCACTCTGCTCTCCGCAGGGGACGCGACTTAAAGCAACGACGGAGCGGGCTTCTTTGGTCTCTGCTGGCCTTCCACCGCCAGCGACGGGTCACCGACGAGGCTTGTCCATCTTTGCCAGCAGTGCGGCGGGGTCTCCCCTCCAAGCCAAGGCAGCATTTGCGGTTAAGAGCTTAAGGCACGGCTGCGTCCCCATCGCGCACCGGTCCAAGGGTTCTTACACCTCGAAAACGAACGGCTAGAGCCGTTCCTTGAGCTGGGAGTTTGCGCCAATGACCGAGCGCATTCGTGATTTTCTGCGTGACCGCCGCGAACGTGGCGTTGACGAGGGCCCCGTGCTCGTCGTCGACCTCGACGTGGTCAAGGACAACTACACCAACTTCGCCAAGGCGTTGCCGGATACGCGCGTGTTCTACGCCGTGAAGGCAAACCCGGCGCCGGAGGTGCTGTCTTTGCTCGCCAGACTGGGTTCCTGCTTCGACACCGCCTCGGTCCAGGAGATCGAGATGGCGCTCGCGGCGGGTGCCACGCCCGATCGCATCTCGTTCGGCAACACGATCAAGAAGGAACGTGATGTGGCGCGCGCCTACGCGCTCGGCATCCGCCTCTTCGCGGTCGATTGCCAGGTCGAGGTCGACAAGGTCGCCCGCGCGGCGCCCGGCTCGAAGGTGTTCTGCCGCATCCTGTCGGATTGCGCAGGCGCCGAATGGCCGCTGTCGCGCAAATTCGGCTGCGAGCCGGGCATGGCGGTGGACGTCCTGGAGCACGCGCTCCGGGCCGGCCTCGAGCCTTACGGCGTGTCGTTCCATGTCGGTTCGCAGCAGCGCAACCAGCATGCCTGGGACCGTGCCCTCGCCTCGGCGGCGGCGGTGTTCCGGGAGTGCGGCGAGCGCGGCATCAACCTGTCGATGGTCAACCTGGGCGGCGGCTTTCCGACCAAGTACCTGAAGAACGTGCCGTCGGTGAAGACCTACGGTTCGGCGATCTTCAAGGCACTGCGGAAGCACTTCGGCAACCGCATCCCGGAGACCATCATCGAACCGGGCCGCGGCATGGTCGGCAACGCCGGCGTGATCGAGAGCGAAGTCGTCCTTGTCTCGAAGAAGAGCGAGGAAGACGACGTGCGCTGGGTCTACCTGGACATCGGCAAGTTCGGCGGTCTCGCCGAGACGATGGACGAGTCGATCCGGTACCCGATCAAGACGACCCGTGACGGCGACGTCATGGCGCCGTGCGTGCTCGCAGGTCCGACCTGCGACTCGGCCGACGTGCTGTACGAGAAGCAGCCCTACCCGCTCCCGGTCAGCCTGGAGATCGGGGACCGGGTGCTGATCGAAGGCACCGGCGCCTACACGTCGACCTACTCGGCCGTGGCCTTCAACGGTTTGCCGCCGCTGAAGACGTACCACATCTGATCGCTCCGCGATCGGGCCACACTGACGGTTAAGGGAGGCGGTTCGCCGCCTCCCCATTCCTCCTCATTTCGAACTGACGGCGCTTGAATGCGCGCGCCTGCGCGCGCATTCGGCGGGGAAGGATGACGACCATGATGCAGATCCGACACGAACGGCCGACCGACATCGACGCGCGCGAAGCGCTGCTCGACACCGCATTCGGCGAGACCCGCTACCGCAAGTCGTCCGAGCGCCTGCGCGAGGACCGGCTGCCGGCAGAAGGCCTGGCGTTCATCGCGTCCGAGGGCAAGCGCGTCATCGGCACGGCGCGGCTGTGGAACGTGACCGTCGGTCATGAACGGCAGGCGCTGCTGCTGGGCCCCGTGGCGGTGGCGGAAGACTGCCGTTCGCGCGGGCTCGGCGGCGCCCTGGTGCGCCGTGCGATTCAGACCGCGCGCGGCCTCGGCCATGGCGCGATCCTGCTGGTCGGCGATCCGGAATACTACAGCCGCTTCGGCTTCTCGGGCGAGAAGACCGGCGCGCTATGGATGCCCGGGCCGTTCGAGCGCCATCGCCTGCTCGGCCGCGAACTCAAGGCCGGCGCGCTCGATGGCGCGCGCGGCATGATCGCGCCCGCCGGCCGACTGGAGCCGACGCCCGACCTCGCCGCGCTTGTGGCGCAGGCGACGGGCCGTACCGCGGTGCCGCTGCGCCGCGGCCAGCGTGCACGCGCCGCGTAAATCGGGCTAAAAGCGCCCGATCGGGATAAAAAACGGGGACGCCGCGTTCCAT
>JALHNV010000074.1 GCA_022843325.1 Pseudolabrys sp.
CGGCTATCCGTGGGACAAGATCAAGACACCCGAGCACGCGGCGTTCCTCGCCGCCTATCAGAAGAAGTTCAACGACTATCCGCGGCTTGGCTCCATCGTCGGCTACGCCACCATCAAGTCGCTGGCCGCCGGCATCGAGAAGGCCAAGGGCACCGACACCGAAAAGATGATCGAGGCGTTTCGCGGCCTGAAGGTCGACAGCCCGTTCGGTCCGTTCGAGTACCGGGTCAGCGATCATCAGGCCACCATGGGCGCCTATGTCGGCAAGATCGCGCTTGAGAACGGCAAGGGCACCATGGTCGACTTCACCTACGTCGACGGCGCCACGGTGTTGCCGGGCGCCGACGAGGTGAAGAAGCTGCGTCCGGCCGAAGCGAATTGATCTCTTTCTGTCCCTCCCCCTGTTGGGGGAGGGTGGTCGGCGAAGCCGACCGGGTGGGGGAGTGAATCTTTCAGTGCGACCCCACCCGGCTGTTCACTTCGTTCACAGCCACCCTCCCCTGAAAGGGGAGGGATAAAACAAACCATGACCCTCGACTCACTCCTCTTCCAGGCGATCAACGGGCTCTCGTCGGCCTCCGGCCTGTTCTTCATCGCCGTCGGCCTGTCGCTGATCTTCGGCGTCACCCGCATCATCAATCTCGCGCACGGGTCCCTCTATATGATGGGGACCTACATTGCCTACTCGTTCGCCACCAAGATCGGCGGCGTGATCGGCTTCTGGGGCGGCATCCTTGCCACCGCGATCATCGTCGGCTGCATCGGCGCGCTGATCGAGATACTGTTGCTGCGGCGGATCTATCGCGCGCCCGAACTTTTCCAGCTGCTCGCGACCTTCGCGCTGGTGCTGGTGTTCAACGACATGACGCACTGGATCTGGGGCTCCGAGGATCTGCTCGGGCCGCGCGCGCCGGGCCTGGCTGGTTCGGTCGAACTCCTTGGCCGCAGGCTGCCGAGCTACGATCTGTTCCTGGCGCTGGCCGGTCCGGTTGTGCTGCTGATCCTGCACTTCACGTTGAAGCTGACGCGCTTTGGCCGGCTGATCCGCGCCGCGACGCAGGACCGCGAAATGGTCGGCGCGCTGGGCGTCAACCAGGCGGTGCTGTTCACGTCGGTGTTTGCGCTCGGCGCCGCGCTGGCCGGTCTCGGTGGCGCGCTGCAGGTGGCGCGGGAGCCGGCGACGCTCGCCACCGATCTCATCGCCCTCGGCGACGCCTTCGTGGTGGTGGTGGTCGGCGGCATGGGCTCGATCACCGGCGCCTATCTGGCCGCGGTCATCATCGCCGAGGTCAAGGCGCTGTGCATCGGCATCGGCGTCGTCAACCTCGGCGGCATTTCCGTCAACTTTTCCAAGTTCACGCTGGTGGCCGAATTCCTGGTCATGGCGATCGTGCTGATCGTGCGGCCTTACGGCCTGCTCGGCAAACCGCAGGGCGCGGTGCGGTCCATCGCCGAACCGGAAGAGCCGATCCGCGCCGCGACGCCGATGTTGAAGCTGCTGGCGGCCGTGGTGCTCGGGCTTCTGCTGTTCCTGCCGGTGCTGGCGCAATCCTCGCCCTATCTGATGATCCTCGGCATCGACGTGCTGATCGCGGTGATCTTCGCTACCTCGCTGCATTTCATCATGGGGCCGGGCGGCATGCATTCGTTCGGCCACGCCGCCTATTTCGGCCTCGGTGCCTATGGCGCGGCGCTGCTGGTGAAATGGCTGGCGGTGCCGATGGGCTTCGCGCTCGCCGCCGCCCCGCTGGTGGCGCTGGCTGGCGCATTGTTGTTCGGCTGGTTCGCCGTCCGGCTGTCCGGCGTCTATCTCGCGATGCTGACGCTCGCCTTCGCGCAGATCGTCTGGGCCGCCGTATTCCAGTGGGAAGGCTTCACCGGCGGATCGAACGGCGTCATCGGCGTCTGGCCGAAGCCGCCGTTCAATCAGGGATGGGCGTTCTTCCTGCTCACGCTGGCGCTGGCGACCGTTGCCGTGCTCGTGTTGCGGCGGGTTCTGTTCGCGCCGTTCGGCTACGCGATGCGGGCCGGGCGTGACTCGCCGCTGCGGGCCGAGGCCATCGGTATCGACGTCAAACGGATCCACTGGCTGGCCTTCGCCATTGCCGGCTGCATCTGCGGCGTGGCCGGCGGTCTGTTCGCCTTCGCCAAGGGCTCGATCTCGCCGGAGTCGATTCATGTCGGCCGCTCGATCGACGGCCTGGTGATGGTGCTGCTCGGCGGCATCCAGACTTTGACCGGGCCCATCGTCGGCGCGTCGGTATTCGCGCTCCTGCAGGACACCATCATGCGGCAGACCGAATACTGGCGGGCGCTGCTGGGCGCCGTCATCCTGGTGCTGGTGCTGGCCTTCCCGAGCGGCATCGTCGGCGCGTTCTCGAACCTGTGGCGCAGATGGCGGGGGGCGTCATGAGCGTTCTGGCCGTCCGCCAACTGTCCAAGGCATTCGGCGGCGTCCGCGCCGTCAACGATGTCAGCTTCGCGATCGGGGCGGGCGAATTCCTCGCCATGATCGGACCGAACGGCGCCGGCAAGTCGACGTGCTTCAACATGATCAATGGCCAGCTCGCGCCGGACTCCGGCGCGATCCTGCTCGGTGACCGCAATATCGCCGGCATGGCGCCGCGCGCGATCTGGCGGCTCGGCGTGGGCCGCACTTTCCAGGTTGCCGCCACCTTCGCCTCGATGACGGTTGTCGAAAACGTGCAGATGGCGCTGCTGTCCTATGCCGGCGACCTCTACCGGCTGTGGCGGCCGGCCGCGGCGCTGCACCGGGCGCGTGCGCTCGAACTGCTGGCGCAAGTCGGCATGCAGGACGCCGCCGACCGGCCGAGCCGCGAACTGGCCTATGGCGACGTCAAACGGGTCGAGCTTGCGATTGCGCTCGCCAATGAGCCGCGTCTGCTGCTGATGGACGAGCCAACCGCCGGCATGGCGCCGCGCGAACGCAACGACCTCATCAAGCTGGTCAAGCAACTGGTGCTCGAGCGCGGCATCTCGGTGCTGTTCACGGAGCATTCGATGGACGTCGTGTTCTCGTTCGCCGACCGCATCATCGTGCTGGCGCGCGGCCGGCTGATCGCCGATGGCAATGCAGCCGCGATCCGCGAAAACACGCAGGTCAGGGAAGTCTATTTCGGCACCGGCAAGACTTTTGCCGACGGCACTTCGCAAGGGGCCGCGCCATGAGCGCCGCCATGCTCACCGTCGAGGGCCTGAGCGCCTGGTACGGCGCCGCGCGGATTCTCTACGACCTGAATTTCGAGGTCGGCCGCGGCGAGGTGGTGGCGCTGATGGGCCGCAATGGCGCCGGAAAATCGACCACCATGAAAACCATCATGGGCCTCATTCCCCAGCGCGAGGGCGCGGTGCGTTTTGAGGGCACCGACATCGCCCGAATGCGCCCCTTCGAGATTGCCCGGCTGGGACTCGGCTTCACGCCCGAGGACCGGCGTATCTTTGCCGACCTGACGGTGCTGGAGAATCTCGACATCGGCCGCCAGCCGCCGCGCCAATTTCCCGACGGCACGCCGGCGCCGCTGTGGACGCCGGAGCGCCTGTTCGCGCTGTTTCCAAACCTCGCGGAAATGCCCCACAGGCTCGGTGGCCGCATGAGCGGCGGCGAACAGCAGATGCTCACGGTCGCGCGCACGCTGATGGGCAATCCGCTGCTGGTCCTGCTCGACGAGCCCTCCGAAGGCGTGGCGCCGCTGATCGTCGAACAGATGGCCGCCACCATCGTCGAGCTGAAGAAAACGGGCCTCTCGATTCTGCTGTCGGAGCAGAACATTCATTTCGCCAGACTGGTGGCGGACCGGGTCTACGTGCTGGAAAAGGGCCAGATCCACTGGCAGGGCACGATGGCGCAACTGGCTGATAATCTGGAAGTGCAGCGGGCCTATCTGACGGTCTGAAGCCGCCGTTGACTCCTTGTTTCTTAGGAGGCATCGAAGTTAGAGCTTTCGCCGTCCTTCAATCCCGGTCATGATTCGACACCGTGGGAACCCCAACGATGCGCCGAGAAAAACTCAAGGTTGTCGCCGGCGCGGAGGCGCCCGACGCCGGCCGCTATGTGCTGGACGAGCAGATGGGGTTTCTGCTGCGCGTCGCCATGCAGCGGCATACCTCCATTTTCATGTCGCGCATGATCGAGGGTTTGACGCAGACCCAGTTCGCCGCGCTGGCCAAGCTTTACGAAGTCGGGCCCTGCTCGCAGAATCATCTCGGCCGGCTGATCTTTCTCGATGCCGCCACCATCAAGGGCGTGGTCGACCGTCTCGGCGTGCGCGGCTTCCTGACGGCGCTGGCCGACACCAAGGATCGCCGCCGCCGCGCCGTGGCACTGACCGAGCGCGGCCGCGAGGTGACCGAGCAGGCGATGGCCGTCGCCGCGGAAATCACGGCAGCGACGCTGGCGCCGCTGACCGGGGACGAACGGCGTCTGGCGGCGCGGCTGTTGAAGAAGCTATCCTGACGTCATCGCCTTGAGCCGCATCGGCGTCACCGGCAGCCGCGTCACCGCGCCGGGACGCTGCAGCGCGTCGTCGATCGCCGCCGCCAGCGCCGCGCCGGCCGGATTGGCGCCCCCTTCGCCGGCGCCCTTGAGGCCAAGCGCATTGAGCGGGCTCGGCGCGTCTTCGGTAATCAGAATGGTGGATGCAGGTACTTCGCGTGCGGTCGGCATCAAATAATCGGCGAAGGTTACCGACAGCGGCTCGCCGGCCTCGTCATAGAGAAACTCTTCCAGCAGCGCGCCACCAACGCCTTGTGCCAGCCCGCCGGCGATCTGGCCTTCGACCAGTCGCGGATTGACCGCCTTGCCGATGTCGTAGCCGATGACGTAGCGCTCGATGGCGACCGCGCCGGTGGCGGGATCGACCTTCACAGCGGCGACGTGGACGCCGTAGGGGTAGACCATGTGCGTCGACTCGAAGGTGTCCTCGGCGCTCAGCCCGTCCGGCAGCGCGCGTGCCAGTTCGAAGAGCGGCATCGAGGGGCCGCCGCCGATACGCACCACCTCGCCATCGACGATGTCGAGTTTCTCGGCGCCGGTCTGCATCAGCTGCGCCGCGTGCCGCAACGCCTTGTCGCGCAATTTGCCGGCCGCCATCCGTGTCGCCTCGCCGCACATCACCGTGACGCGCGAGGCGAAGGCGCCCATGCCGCGGTCGATGCGGTCGGTCTGGCCGTGGATGACGCGGATGGTGTCGTAGCGCACGCCCAGCGCATCGGCGCAGATTTGCGCGATGACGGTCTCGATGCCCTGGCCGATCGAGGCGACGCCGGTGATCACGTCAATGCCGTCCGGGGTAACCTCGACGCGCACGGTGTCGAACGGGCCGAGGCCGCTTTTTTCGACGAACATCGCCACCGCGGCGCCGACCAGTTCGCCCTTGGCGCGGCGGTTCTGCAACTGTGTCTGCAAGTCATCCCAGCCGGCGGCGGCCAGCGTCTTGTCGAGCAGCAGCGCGTAATCGCCGGAGTCGTAGACGATATGCGTGCCGAGCGTTTCCAGCCCGAGCGTGTAGGGCATGGCGCCTTTGGCGATCAGATTGCGGCGGCGGATTTCGACGGTATCGACGCCGACTTTGGCGGCGATGGCATCGAGCAGCCGCTCGCGCACGAAGGTGGATTCGTAGCGGCCGGGCGCGCGGTAGGTGCCGGCCGGCGTTTTGTTGGTCAGCCGGATATGCCCGGCGACGCGATAGGCCGGCACGCGGTACGGGCCGGGCAGCATCGCGGCGGCCAGATCCGGCACCGTCGCCGCGTGGGTGCGCATATAGGCGCCGTTGTCGTGGAAGAATTCGTTGTCGATGCCAAGAATGCGGCCCTCCGCGTCGATGGCGGCGCGGATGCGGTGGGTCTGGTCGCGCGAATGATTGGCGGCGATCAGGTGCTCGCGGCGGTCCTCGATCCATTTGACCGGCCGGCGAAACTTGAGCGCGGCGGCGCAGACCAGCACGTCCTCGGGATAGATTTCGCCGCGGATGCCGAAGCCGCCGCCGACATGGCCCTCGAAGAACTGCACCGAATTGCGGTCGCGCCCCAGCATCTGGGCGATGGTGTCGCGATTCCAGTGCGGCACCTTGGCGGCGCCGTGCATTTCGAGAATGTCGCGCACTTCGTCATAGCGGCCGATGGCGCCGCGGGTTTCCATCGGCACGCCGGAGTGGCGGCCGACCGAGAGTTCGAGCGCGACCACGGCGTGCGCGTCGCGAAAGGCGGCCTCGATATCGCCGAAGCTTTTGCGGATCACGCTCGGCTCTGTGCTCAGGTCGTCGGCGTAGACGCCAGGCGCGTCGATGGCGCGCACCTGCGCCGGCAGCGGCTCGATGGTGATGTCGATGAGGTCGGCGGCATCCTCGGCAACATATTGATCCTGCGCGAACACCACGGCCACCGGCTCGCCGACATAGCGCACGATGTCCCGGGCCAGCACCGGCTGGCGATAGGGCTCCAGCGCCTTCAGGCCGGTGAGGCGGAACGGGATCGGCGGGATATGCGCGACGTCGGCGCCGGTCCACACCGCGTGGACGCCGGGCAGGGCGAGCGCTGCGCGGGTGTCGATCGACAGGATCCGGCCATGCGCCACGCCGGAGCGCACCACGCGCATGGTCCATTGCCCGGGAAACGAAATGTCGGCGGCAAAGCGGCCCTGACCGGTCAGCAGCGGCCGGTCCTCGAGGCGGGGAAGGGACTGGCCGACGTAGGTTTGTTTTGTCGGTGCCGGCATCACCGCGCACCGCAGCGGGACTCCCTCTCCCCTGGGGGGAGAGGGCGGGGGTGAGGGGGCAAGTGACTCAATCGAGGTTGTAACCCCTCACCCGGATTGCTTCGCAATCCGACCTCTCCCCATGGGAGAGGTGAAGAAAGCGAGCATGCGGCGTTGCTCACTTCCGCATCTCCGCCGCCGCGGCGCGGACGGCCTTGATGATGTTCTGGTAGCCGGTGCAGCGGCACAGGTTCGACGACAGTACGTCGATCAGCTCGTCGTCGCCGATGTCCGGCTCGCGCTCCAGCACCCCGACCGCCAGCATCAGAAACCCCGGCGTGCAGAAGCCGCACTGCAGGCCGTGGTGATCGATGAAGGCCTGCTGCATCGGGTGCAGCGTGTCCCCCGTGGCGAGGCCTTCGACGGTGCGGATTTTTTTGCCCTCGGCCTGCACGGCAAACATCAGGCAGGACCGCACCGGCTCGCCGTCGACGATGACGGTGCAGGCGCCGCAAATGCCGTGCTCGCAGCCGATGTGCGTGCCGGTCTGGCCGCAGTCCTCGCGGATGGCGTCGACCAGCGTGCGGCGCGGCTCGACCGCGATGGCGTGGTTTTGGCCATTGATGGTGAGAGTGATGCTGGATTTTTCGGTCATGACCGCAACTCGAAGTTTCTCCGCTCGTCCCCGCAAAAGCGGGAACCCAGAGCGGCGGATCGCAGACACCTCATTTTAAGCTCCTGGTTTCCCGCTTGCACGGGAATGAGCGGAAGAAGAAGCGCGCAACGCCGCGCGAATCCGCTGCGGCGTTGCCGGCATTTCGTCGATCTGCACGCCGAACGGCGCCAGCGCGTCATTGATGGCATTCACCACCGCAGCCGGCGCGCCGATGCTGCCGCCTTCGCCGAGGCCCTTGGCCTTGGTGATCGACTGTGTGCTCGGCGTTTCCAGATGATGCAGTTCGATCGGCGGCATTTCTTGCGCGGTCGGCGGCATGTAGTCGGCGAGGTTGGCGGTAAGAATGCCGCCGCTCTCGTCGTAGACGATCTCTTCCAGCAGCGCGTTGCCGATGCCCTGGGCGACGCCGCCATGGACCTGGCCGTCGGCGATCATCGGGTTGATGATCCGCCCCGCGTCCTCGGCCACCAGGAAGCGTTCGATCCTGACAAAACCGGTCTCGACATCGACCGCGACAATCGCGACGTGGCAGGCGTTGGAGAACGTGCCGGGCGGATCGTAGGTACCGCTTTCGGTCAGGCCCGGTTCGATCTCGCCCTTGAAACGATGGGTCTGCGTATAGGCCTCGCGCGCCATGGCGGCGATGGTGACGGTGCGGTCGGTGCCGGCGACCTTGGCGCTGCCGTTTTCCAGCACGATGTCCTCGGGCGCGGCCTCCAGCATGTGGCTGGCGATCTTGAGGAGCTTGGCCCGCACCTTGCGCGCCGCCAGCAGCGTGGCGCCGCCGGAAATCACCAGCGAGCGGCTGGCGAAGGTGCCCCAGCCATAGGGCGCGGTGTCGGTGTCGCCGTGGATGACCTTGATGAGGTCGGGCGCCACGCCAATCTCGTCGGCGATAATCTGCGCCAGCGTGGTGCGCAGCCCCTGGCCGTGCGGGGACGAACCGATGCGCGCCTCGACAAAGCCGGATGGATCGACGGTGAGATGCACCGTCTCCCAGCCCGGCGTGATCGCCATGCCGCGCGCGGCGAAGGCCGGGCTGCCGTAGCCGGTGCGCTCGGAGAAGGTGGCGAAGCCGACGCCGAGATACCGGCCCTCGGCGCGGGCGGCCTGCTGACGGGCGCGGAACGCCGGCACGTCGATGGCCGCGACCGCCATCTCCAGCGTCTCCTTGTACGTCGCCTCGTCGTAAACGAGACCCATCGCCGAGGTGTAGGGAAATTTGGCAATCAGGTTGCGTCGCCGGATGTCGATCGGGTCGATGGCGAAGGCGGCGGCCGCCTTGTCCATCAGCCGCTCCAGCGTGAACGTAATGACCGGCCGCGACACACCGCGATAGGCCGCCATGGTGCAGGTGTTGGTGAGCACGCCGCGCGCCCGACACTGATACTGCTGCACGTCATAGGGGCCCGGCATCTCCGCCATCGCCATCAGCGGCTCGACGCCGGAGGTGGTGGGGAAGCAGGAATAGGCGCCGACATTGGAGACGATGTCGGCGCGCAACGCCATAAGTTTGGCGTCCTTGTCGAAGGCGGCTTCCAGCGCAATGTATTGATCGCGCGAATGGAAGCTGGCGATGAGGTTTTCGCGCCGGTCCTCGGTCCAGGCCACAGAGCTCTTGAGTTGGCGCGCCAGCCAGACCAGCGCGACATATTCCGCACAGAGCGACATTTTCTGGCCGAAGCCGCCGCCGACGTCGGGCGCGATCACCCGCAGGTCGGACTCGCGCATGCCGAGGAGATCGGTAATCGCGGTGCGCATCAAGTGCGGCATCTGCGTGGTGCAGGTCAGCGTGATGCGGCCGGTCGGCGCGTCGTAGCTGGCGTGGCCGGCGCGGGCTTCCATCGGCGTGGCGTTCTGGCGGCGCGACCGCGCGTTGATGGCGACGATCCTGGCGGCGTTGTCCCAGACGCTGTCAAAGCCGGGCGTCTTGACCGTGCCTTCGAGGATGACGTTGCCGGGTGCCTCGGCATGAATCTGCGGCGCACCATCGGCAAGCGCATCGCGCGCATCGACCAGCGGCGCGGTCTCGTCGATGTCGATGTCGACCAGATCGGCCAGATCCTCGGCGGCTTCCTCGCTCGAGGCGACGGCGATGGCGACCGGTTCGCCGACATAGCGCACCTGGCCGTCGGCGAGGATGGACTGGCCGACCGGCCGGTAGCTGAATTTGTGCAGCATCGGCGTGATTTTCTTCACGCCGGAGAGATCGGCGGCGGTGATCACGCGGGCGCCGTCCGGGAAGGTGATGCTTTTGATCGAACCGGCGGCAACCGGGCTGCGCACAAAGCGCACCCAGTGCGTGGCGGGCAGGTCGGCGGTGAAACGGCCCTGGCCGGTCACCAGCGCCGGGTCTTCGAGCCGGCGGATGGCGCGGCCGACCCACTTTAGTCCCGAGCCCTTGGTTTCGTGGGTGCTCATATCTGACCACACACCCGCTCGTCCCCGCGAAAGCGGGGACCCACGGCAACACATTTGCGCCCGTGCCGCAGCTCTGGATTCCCGCTTGCGCGGGAATGAGCGGAGGAGGGGGCGCCGCTCATACACTGTTCTCCAGAGCGCGGTGCACGACGGCGCGCACCAGATCGCGGCGGTACTCGCCCGTGGTCTGATGATCCTCCAGCGGTTCGACGGCGGCAGCAGCGGCCTCGGCCGTGGCCCGGAAAATATCCTCGCCCGGGGCCTGGCCGTTGAGCGCAGCCTCGGCCTCGGCTATGCGCCGCGGCGACGGCTCGGCGCCGCCGACGCCGACGCGCGCATCAACGATCTGGCCACCCTCCAGGCGATAGGTGACCAGCGCCGACGCCATGGCGAAGTCGCCGGCGCGGCGGCTGAATTCGTAGAAGCCGAATTTGGTGTCGGCGGAGAGCAGCGGCAGTTTCACCTCGGCCAGCAATTCGTCCTCGGCCAGCACCGTCGACATGATGCCTTCGAAAAAATCCGCCGCCGCGATCAGCCGTTCGCCGCGCGTGCTCTTCACCACCATGGTGGCGCCGAGCGTCGCCGACACCAGGCACCATTCCGACGACGGATCGGCATGGGCGAGGCTGCCGCAGAAGGTGCCGCGCATGCGGATCGGGTAATGGGCGATGTGCCGCGCGACATAAGCGAGCAGGGCGCCGAGCGGGCCGTCCACCACCGGCTTGTGAAACGCGGCATGGCGCACGCGGGCGCCGATGCTCAGCATCGTGCCGTCGCTGGCGATATGCTGGAGCCCTTCGACCTCGTTGATGTCGACCAGATGCGCCGGCTTGGCCAGCCGGAACGCCATGATCGGCACCAGGCTCTGGCCGCCGGCCAGAATGCGCCCATCGTCCGGCGCGACATCGCTCAACACCTTCAGGGCCTCGTCGAGTGTTTTCGGCACATGACGAACGAAGGCGGCGGGTTTCATCTCACGCCTCGTCCAGTCCGACGTCGACCGCGGGGGAGCCCTGGATCATCTTGCTCGACGAAATGAAGTCGACGCCGGTTTCGGCGATCGGCCGCACCGTGTCGTACTTCACGCCGCCCGACGCCTCGAGCGGAATGCGGCCGTCGGCCAGCCTCACCGCCTCGCGCATGTCTTCGAGCGACATGTTGTCGAGCATGATGACGTCGGCCTTGGCCGCCAGCGCTTCCTTGACCTGCTCAAGCCGGTCGCATTCGACTTCGATCTTCACCAGCGAGGGGGCGCCGGCGCGGGCGCGCTCGATCGCCTTGGCGATGCTGCCGCAGACAACGATGTGGTTGTCCTTGATCATGATGCCGCTGTCGAGGCCGAGGCGGTGATTGGCGCCGCCGCCGCAGATCACCGCGTGCTTCTGCAAGGCGCGCAGGCCGGGCGTGGTCTTGCGCGTATCGATCAGCTTGGCCTTGGTGCCTTTGATCCGGTCCATCCAGCGCGCGGTCTCGGTGGCGATGCCGGACAGATGCTGCACGATGTTGAGCGCGGTGCGCTCGACCGTGAGCAGGCTGCGCGCCTTGCCCTTGACCTTGAGCAGTGTCGTCTTGGCCGCGACGCGGTCGCCGTCTCGGGCCGTCACCTCGACCGTCAGAGACGGATCGTAGCGCAGGAAGCAGGCGGCAGCGACATCGATGCCAGCGAGTGAGATTGCTTCGCGCGCGTTCATGTGGAAGGCGCCTTGCGCGGTCGCGTCGATCATGGTGAGCGACGTCAGGTCGCCGTGTCCGATGTCTTCGGCAAGCCAGAGATCGATTTGCCGGTTGACGAGATAGAGGTCGAGCATGCGGTCCTTTCGCGCGAAGTCAAAAAGCGATCATGCGCTGTTTCGGCACGGCGCGCGACAACGGGGCGCGCCATGGCACGACTTTTGTATGTGTACAAACGATACCGTCCGTGGTTGGATTGTCAAACGCTGGTGAGACAATCCCGGCCCGTTGATGTCTAAGAATGCGGCGACACGGGATGAAAGTTACGGCAAGAACCTTGCCGGGCCCTGGACAGGAGATTGCAGCATGCGGAAATCGTGGATGAGCGGATGGCGCGGACGCGGCGTTCTGGCAGTGGCCGCCGTCGGTGCGGGCATGGCGGTGGCGCTGGCGGCGACGCCTTTGAAAATAACGCTGGCAGGCGGCTCGGTCGGCGGCGCCTGGAGCACCATGGGCACGGCGATCGGCGAAACGATCCGGCTGACGTCACCCGGGTCTTCCTTCACCTATGAGCCTGGCGTCGACGCGGCCAATGTTCAACTGGTGTCCAACGGCAAGGTGCAGCTCGGTATTGCCCACGCCCAGATGGCGCTGCGCGGCATCAAGGGAGAAGAGCCATTCAAGGGCAAAACCGCCGACATCAAGGCGATCGCGCTGCTCGACCCGCAGGCCGCGGTGCAGATTTTGGTGCGCGCCGATTCAAAGATCACCAGCCTGGAGCAAATCAAGAAGGACAAAATGCCGGTACGCGTCGCCTTCAACCGGCGCGGCACCATGATGGCAGTGGCGGGCGAGGAGGTCTTCAAGGCCGCCGGCATCACCATGGCGGATATCGCTGCCTGGGGCGGGCGGGTCGATTATGTCGACTACAATTCCGGGCTGGCGCAGATGAAAAACGGCCAGACCGATCTGGTCCTGAACATGCTGGCATTCCCGTCGGCGCAAGTGAATGGCCTGGCGCGTGATTTGCCGTTGCGGCTGATCGGCATCGACAAGGCGGTCGCCGACAAGCTGACCACCGATGTCGGCACCATGCCGATCACAGTGCCGGCCGGCACCTATCCGTTCGCACCTGAGGCGGTGAACACGGTCACCGGCATCGTCGTGCTGGTCGCGTCCGAGAAGATGTCGGACGAGGAGGCAGCCACCATCGTCTCCGGCATGATCAAGAACTACGACTACCTGGAAAAGGCCTATCCGCCGTTCAGCCGCATGGGCGCCAAGGCGTTGCCGGACGTGGCGCCGCTGACGCTGCATCCGGGCGCGGCCAAAGCCTATAAAGAGGCTGGCCTGCTGAAGTAGCGGTTAGCCGCAGGTGCTTGCAGGCCATGCGTGGGTCGAGCCCCCGCATGGCGGCGGATGAGAATTGAAGGGCCCGGATGTTCAGCGGCGCAATGAATCTCATATCGCCCGGCAGGTCCCGGGTCCTGAGCCGTTTCGAGTCGTATTTGATCTACGCGCTGGCGGCGGTCACCTGCTCGATCTTCATTGCCGTCGCCTTCGGCGTCTATTTCGAACCCGCGCTGCTGCTGTACTGGTTCCTCGGCGTCATCATCGCCGTGTCCTATCTCACCACCACCGCCAATCCCGCGCGACCGGCCCGCGGCTCCTGGTTCGGCTGGGGCGCCGCGGCGCTGGCGATGCTGATTTCGATTTACTTCATGAGCCGGCAGCCGTTCTACGAGCGGCGGCTGCCGATGATCGACGAACTGAGTGCGCTCGATCAGACAGCGGCCATCGTCATGATGCTGCTGGTGCTGGAAGCGACAAGGCGGGTGATCGGCGTCACGCTGGTCGTGGTGGTGCTGGTGTTTCTGGTCTACGGCGTGTTCGGCCATCTGATCGAGGGGCCGTTCTCGCACCGCGAACTGTCGCTGCCGGAAATGCTCGACCAACTGGTGTTCACGCCGAACGGGCTGTTCGGTTCGGCGCTCAGTGTCGCGGCGTTTCTGGTGTTCGTCTTCGTCACCTTCGGCGCGCTGCTCGACCGCTGCGGCGGCGGCGATTTTTTCTTCGATCTCGCCAATAGCCTGGTCGGCGGCCAGGCCGGTGGCCCGGCCAAGGTGGCGGTCGTGTCGTCCGGCCTTTACGGCTCGATCTCCGGCTCGCCCACCGCGGACGTGGTCACCACCGGCTCATTCAACATTCCGCTGATGATCCGTACCGGGCTGAAACCGGTCTATGCCGGCGCGGTCGAGGCGACGGCATCGACCGGCGGCGCGCTGCTGCCGCCGGTGATGGGCACCGCCGCGTTCCTGATGGCGGATTTTACCGGCATTCCCTACGGCACCATCGCGGTCGCGGCGATCTTTCCGGCGATGCTCTACTACTTCTCGGTCTTTCTGGCGGTGCACAGCCACGCCAAGCTGGCCGGCCTGAAGCCCGTCGTCGATCCCAATGCGCCGACCTTCCTGACGGTGATCCTGCATAACTGGTACTTCTTCGTACCCATCGCCATGCTGGTCTGGTTCGTGCTGGCCTATGACCGGCCGGCGTTCTCGGCGGCGATGGCGCTGGCGGCGCTGGTGCCGATCGCGATCTGGCGCATCCGCAATCCGGTCAAGGTCGTCACCACCATCCTCAACGCCTTCGACGACAGCCTCAAGCGCATGACCGGCATCGGTGTCGCCTGCGCCGTCGCGGGCCTGGTGGTAGGCACGCTGTCGATGACCGACCTCACCGGCAAGATTTCGTCCGGCATGTTCACGCTGGCCAAAGGCAGCGAGATCCTGACGTTGGCGGTCGCCACCCTTGTCGTCATCGTGCTCGGCATGGGCATGCCGACGCCGGCGGTTTATGCACTGGCGGCGGTGCTGGCGGGTCCGGCGCTGCTGGCGCTCGACGTGCCGATGCTGCCGGCGCATTTGTTTATCGTCTACTTCGCCTCGATGTCGGCAATCACGCCGCCGATTGCGGTGGCTGCCTTTGCGGCCGGTTCGATCGCCCAGGCCAATCCGATGGCGATTGCGTTCCGCTGCTGCCGGCTGGCGATGGTCGCCTTCATCATCCCGTTCGTCTTCATCTATCACCCCGGCGTGCTGTTCATCGGCGATGCGGCCGGAATCGCCGTCTCGGTTATCAGCTCCACGCTCGCGTTTATCGCTTTGGTGGGCGCCAGCGAAGGCTATCTGCTGACGCCGCTGCGGCCGCACTGGCGGGTCTGGTTCGGCGTCGCCGGCGCGCTGCTGGTGACGACCAGCCTCTGGGCCATCGGCCTCGGCGCGATCCTGCTGTTTGGCGGGGGCTTCTGGCTCTGGATCGAGCGCCGGCGGCTGTCGCGGCAACAGACGGTCTAGCCCCGGCCAAAGCGACGCCTGCGACATTCCGTCCGAAGCCGCATCGAGGCGGCCTGCTAACATCAGCACGCGACGCAAGATCGCGACGACAAGAGTCGTAATGGGGAGGGCTCGATGGAAGTGCTGCTCATCGCATTTGGATCGCTGGCGGCCATCTGGATTATCGTGATCCTGGGATCGCCGATGTTCGGATCGAAGTAGAGGCGCGCCAGTTCCGGCTTCTTGATGCGCTTGCCCTGACCCCTACCGGCGCCTATGCGTGGCGGCGGGCGGAATGGTCAGGCGCAGACGGATCGAATGGCGAACAGCGACAGCGAAGTCGTGATCATCGGCGGCGGCGCGGCCGGTATCGCCGCCGCGCGGCAACTCGCCAGGGCGGCCATCCCCTGCATTGTCATTGAAGCGCGCAGCCGGCTGGGCGGCCGGGCGTGGACCGAAACCAGCGAAGCCGGCTTTGCGCTCGATCTCGGCTGCGGCTGGCTGCATTCGGCTGACCGCAACCCGTGGGTGCCGATCGTCGAGGCGCAGGGCTATACCGTCGATAAAAGCCTGCCGCCCTGGAAAAAGCCGGCGATGACGGCCGGCTTTCCGGCGCACCTGCAGGACGAATTCGGCCGCGCCCAGAGCGATTTCTTCACGCGCATGGAAGCGGCCGCGCAGCGCGAGCCCGACGTGCCTGCCTCGGCGCTGCTCGAGCCGGGCTGCCGCTGGAACGGCCTGCTCGCCGCGGTCGGCAGCTACATCAGCGGCGCCGAACTCGAACGGCTGTCGGTGCAGGACTTCGACAATTATGCCGACACCGGCGTCAACTGGCGCGTGACGGAGGGCTATGGCACGGCGATTGCCGGCTACGGCCGCGACCTGAACGTGGTGCTCGATTGCCCGGTGCTGCAGATCGACCATCGCGGGCGGCGGCTGAAGGTCGAAACCGCCAAGGGCTCCTTCACCGCCGACCAGGCGATCGTGACACTGCCCAGTGCGGTGATCGCCGACAAGGAGGCCCTGTTCTCACCGGCGCTGCCGGAGAAGACCGAGGCCGCGCGCGGGCTGCCATTGGGACTTGCCGACAAGCTGTTTCTCACGCTCGAGGGCGCCGGAGAGTTCGAGGCCGACACCCGCGCCATCGGGCATATCGACCGCGCTGCCACCGCGACCTACCAATTCCGCCCGCTCGGCCGCCCGCTGATCGAAGTCTACTTCGGCGGCCGGCTGCCGGCCGAACTGGAGGCGGCGGGCGAAGGGGCATTCTTCGATTTCGCCGTGGGGGAACTGACCGGTCTGTTCGGCGCCGACTTCGCGCGCCGGGTGAAGCCGCTGCGCATGCATTGCTGGGGTAGCGATCCGTTCGCGCGCGGCTCGTATTCGTTTGCGCTGCCGGGCAAGGCCGGGTGCCGTCCCGTGCTGGCGGCGCCGGTCGACGGCCGTTTGTTCTTCGCCGGCGAGGCCTGCTCCACCAACGACTTCTCGACCGCGCATGGCGGCTATCTCACCGGCGTCGCCGCTGCCGAGCAGACCATCGCGGCGCGGCGGAACCGGCGCAGCTGACTATGCCTTTATTTGCCTGAAACGCCGGTGCTATAAGCCGGGCGAATGTTGCGTTGGCGCGCAGCAGTTTGACCATGTCGCAAGTGCAGGAAGCAACGCGTGCTCGATCGTACGTCGAAGAAATCGTTGATCAACGAACTCGTTCCCGGCGCGCTCTATGCGTTGCAGAACACCATGGCGCTCGACGGCCGTGTCAGCGCCTATCCGCACAATGCCACCGGCTACTCGGTCACCAACTGCTATCTGCTCAAGCAGCCCGACGCGGCCTTGCTGATCGACACCGGGTTCGGCTGTGACGAGCCGACCATCCGGGGGCAGATCGAATCCTTGATCCCGAAGACGCTGCCACTGTCGCTGCTGCCGCTGCGTCTGAACGAATTCATGTCGATTCAGAATGTCGAACCGTTCTCGGCGTATTTCAATGTCGAGCAGGTTTATACCGGCAATCCTGACGCCGCGCTGTGGTTCGATTTCGGCGCCGGTTCGGATTCCGGCCAAGACACACTGCACCGGCTGAAGATTTCCACCATTGGCCGCGACCCGATTCCGATCGGCAATCAGGGCCGCGCCTTCCTCGCCTACAACGCGCCGATCCGCCTGATCGCCACCCGCTGGATTTACGACGAAGCGACCAGGACGCTCTTCACCTCCGACATGTTCTCGCATGTCTGGCGCCAGGCGCTGGACGGGCCCTGGATCATCGAGGACGGCGATCCGGACGAGATCGATTTCGACTGGCTGCGGTCGTTCCTGCTGCACACGCGGTACTGGTGGCTGGAGGGCGTCGACACCACGACCTTGCGCCGCGACATCGACAAGATTTTCGACAAGCACGATGTCGAGACGCTGGCGCCCGGCTACGGCTGTGTGCTGCGCGGCCGCAAGACGGTCGAGAAGCACTACAAACTGATGGACGATGTGTTGAAGTCGCTGGACAAGAGCGTCGCAGTGTCGCGTTACATCTCGCGCGACGAAGTAAGGTAATCGTTATGGCGCCGTCGACCCTGAACCGACCGAATCCCCTGCCGCGCGAAGTCGCGCCCGGCGTCTTCTGGCTGGGCGAATGCCTCGAGCAGCGCCTGCAGAGCAAGATCTATCACGCCTATAATGCGGCCTTCCTGATCGTCGGCGAGACCGGATCGATGCTGGTCGAGACCGGTCATCCGAAGGACTTTCCGATCATCGAGAAGCAGCTCACGAAACTGCTCGCCGGCAAGCCGCCTTTGAAATATCTCTTCATCACCCATCAGGAGACGCCGCATTCCGGCGGGCTCGGCCGCGTGCTGACGCGCTACCCCGAAGCCATCCTGTGCGGCGACATCAGCGATTATCATCTGGCTTTCCCGCAGCACGAACACCGAATGCGCTGGCTGAAGGAGGGCGACGAACTCGACCTCGGCGGCCGTTCGTTGCGCGTCGTGGAGCCGGTGGTGCGCGACATGCGCACGACCTGGTGGGGCTTCGAGACCCGCGACCGCGTGCTGTTTCCCGGCGACGGCTTCGCCTACAGCCACTACCACGAGGACCATCACTGCGGCCTGATCGCCGAGGAGGCCTCCTCGCTCGATCTCAAGGACACGACCGCGGTGTTCGCCGACCTGGCGCTGTTCTGGACCAAGTTCGCCGACATGAAGAACTATTGCGACCGGCTCGACCAGCTGATCGCGCGGCTCGACGTCAAGACCATCGCGCCGACGCACGGCCTGGTCATCGGCGACGTCGCCCGGACGCTGCCGAGGGTGAAAGAGGGGCTGCTGTACGGCTCCAGCATCGCCGAGCGCGGCACCGACAACGTCTCCTTCGTCGCCAAGGCCGGCTGACGACGCCGGTCTTCACCTCTCCCCCAAGGGGAGAGGGAGCCCAGCGAGGTTGACGCAGGCGCTCAGTCTAGCTGCCGACCTTCAGCGGCGACACCAGTCCGCGCAGCGCGGCGAGGGTCGACAACGCCACGACCTTGCCGGTGCGCGGGTTCTCCGACGGCACGTTCTCGATCGTCATGGTGAAGCGCGCCGAGTCGGCGTCGACCGTGATGGTGTGGGTGTTGCGGGTCACGGTCGGATCGGCCCAGATCTGCAGCCGGGTGCGGTCCGGGCCGATGCCGGCGAGGCTCAGCGCGGCCGCGACATTGACGTTGGTCGGAAAGCCGAGTGCGCCTTCGCGCGCGCTGCCGTCGAACACCTTCTGCGGCGCGGTGACGCCAACGACGGAGATGCCGCGGTCCTTGAGGTACTGCGCACCCTCGAGTCCGGCCGGCGGCTTGCGCGTGACCATCTCCACCGAATGGATGGTGCCTTCGGCGACCGCGCGCATGGCGTCGAGCCCGAGCAGGGCGCCGGTCGGCACCACGATGCGGGCGCCGGTGCCCTTGGCGCGCTCGATCAGGTCGCCATGCTGCAGCAGTTGCGCGACGCTGAGCGGCACGAAGATGCGGCCCTTGTCGATGGCGGCAATGGCGACCTCGCGGAAGACGGACGGCGGCAGCGCCTCGACCACGATGTCGCAGTCGTCGGCCAGCGCGGCGGGCGTGCGCAGCGCGATCATGTCGCCGATCTGCGGCAGTTTGGCGCGCGCCTTGTCGACGTCGCGCACCGAAACGGCGGCCAGCGTCAGGCCGGGCACATCGCCGTCGATCAACTTGCGGGCGAGGTCGAGGCCGACCGCGCCGAGACCGGCGACACCGACACGAAGGGGCGATTGGGTGGACAAGGTTGGAACTCCTTAAATTCGTTTCGCGGAAACGCGTCTGTGGTCTCCGCGCAGGCGGGGACCCATAGCCTCAGCTTTCGCGATATGCAAACGCCGCGGGAGGGCGCTACCGCCACTCCTGCAGCCGGTAGCCTTCGTCGGTAAAGCGGTAGGCTTGGCCTGCCGTCTCCATGCGCTCGCTCGGCTTGGCGGTGAGGCCCCAGTGATCGAGCCGGCCCGGCGGCCAAGTCCAGTCTTCCGGCTTGCCTGCGCGGTAGCCGGCGTCGATCTGCTGCATCTCGCCGGTGTATTCGACCGGCATGTTTTCCGGCCCGAGAAAGTAGCAGAAAACGTTGTTGCCCGGGCCGTGCCGGCCAGGTCCCCATTCGATGCCGCGACCGTCGTCGCGCATGCGGCCGGCGCCGCGCATCACCGATTCGAGATCGGGCATCTCGAAGGCGATGTGGTTCAGGGTCGGGCCGCCGTCGAAGCCCATCACCATGCTGTGGTGGTCGCTGCCGCAGGACAGGAACCGCATCTTCCGCGTCGTGTCGGTAAGCCGGAAGCCGAGCACATCGCGGAAGCAGACGAAGGTCGCGTCGGCGTCGCCGGTGTTGAGATTGATGTGGCTGAGCTTGCGCGGCCGGTCAGGCTGGTCCGCCGTATCGGCATGATCCGCTACGCCGCAGACGACCGCGATATTGCGGCCCTCCGGATCCTTGAAGCCGAAGCCGTAGTCGCCATGCGGCTGGCGCAGCGGCGCGGGCGGATCGATGGTTGTGATGCCATGCGCCCTGGCCTGTTCGTGAATGGCGTCGACCGCGGCGCGGTCGGCGGCGTCGAACACCATGCGGATCAGCGCCGGGCGCGGCGTGAAGCGCAGGCCGAGAATGTGGTGAAACGGCCCGGTGCCGCGCAAATGATGCACGGCGTTGGTGTCGCCGACATGGCTCAGGTGCCAGACTTCGGTGAAGAACTTCAACGCCTTGACCGGATCGGTGAGGCCGATCTCGATGCTGCGCAAGGCGCGGACGCGGGTCGTGGTCATGTCGGGTCACCCAGAAAACGCATGGCATTGTCGTGATGCAGCAGCTTGAGATCGCCGTCGGACAGTTTCAGCGCGGCGACCGACTCGACCGGCGTACGGTCGTGGATGTCGAACGGGAAATCGGTGCCGATGCAGAGCTGGCGCACGCCGAAGGTATCGATCAGATGGCGCAGCGTGTGCGGGTCGTAGACCAGTGTGTCGTAATAAAGCCTCCGGGCATGCTCGAACGGCGAGACGCCGATGCGCTCGGCGAATTCCGGCTTGATGTCCCAGCCGCGCGCCAGCCGCGGCAGGATCGAGGCGAAGGCGCCGCCGCCGTGGCTGAAGGCGAGGCGCAGTTTCGGGTAGCGCGTCAGCGTGCCACCGGTCATCAGCGAGGCGATGGCATAGGCGGTATCGAGCGGGAAGCCGATATAGGCCATCAGCCCGGGCGGGCCGACGATGCGCTCCTTGCCGGCCGGGTGCAGCGCGTGGACGAAAATGGCGGCGCCGAGTTCTTCCGCCGCGGCGAAGAACACGTCGAACTTCGGATCGCCCAGCGCCGCGCCGTTGATGTTGCTGCCGAGCTCGACGCCGCGGAAGCCGTCGCGCATCAGCCGTTCCAGCTCGCGCGCCGCGACGTCGGGGTCCTGCATCGGCACGCCGCCGAGGCCGATGAACTTGTCCGGCGCCTGCGCCACCATGGCGGCGATGCTGTCGTTGACGTGCCGGGTCAGCGGCAGCGCATCCTCCAGCGGCAGCCAGTAGGACAACAGCTCCGGCATCGGCGACAGCACCTGGCGGGCGATGTTCATTTGCGCCATCGCCTCGGCGCGGCGGTGGATGTCCCAGCACTCGTCGGTGACGGTGCGGAAGTTCTTGCCGTCGATCATCACGTTCTTGTGGTGGCAGTCGCAGCCCATCGCCATCTGCGGCCACTGCTTGCCGCCGAACTCGGTCTTGTGCTTGCCGGCATAGACGGGAAATTCCGCCGGGACGACGTGGGTATGGATATCGATGGCCTGGCTGATCATGATTTGCGCCCGCGGAAAGTCGGTTTCCGCTTCTCCATAAAGGCTCTGACGCCTTCGGCATAGTCGGGTGTCTGGCTCGCGGTGCGCTGCAGGTCGCGCTCGAGGTCGAGCTGGGCGTCGAGCGAATTGCCGGCGGAAGCCTCAAATGCGCGCTTGATCAACGCCAGACCTTGCGTCGGCGCGGTGGCGAAGTGGGCGCACAGGTTGCGCGCCTCCTCAAGCAGCGCCGCGTCGTCGACGCATCGCCAGATCAGGCCCCATTGCTCGGCCTTGTCCGCCGGCAGCGGCTCGGCCAGCAGCGCCAGCCCGCGGGCGCGGGCGTCGCCGACCAGCCGCGGCAGCGTCCAGGTGCCGCCGCTGTCGGGGATCAGGCTGACCCTGGCGAAGGACTGGATGAAGGTCG
>JALHNV010000075.1:0-7472 GCA_022843325.1 Pseudolabrys sp.
CGGAACGCCGCATGCGAGGTCAGCGTCACGTTCGGCAGGGCGGTCAGCGGATGGTCTGCCGCCAGCGGCTCCTTGTGGAAGACGTCCAGCCCGGCATGACGGATATGGCCGCTGCTCAGGGCGTCCAGCAGCGCCGCTTCGTCGACCAGCGCCGCCCGGGCGGTATTGACCAGGATCGCGCCCGGCTTCATGCGGCCGAGACGCGCCGCATCGAGAAAGCCGCGGGTCTCGTCATTGAGCACCAGGTTGAGCGACACGACGTCGGACTGGGTCAGCAGGGTGTCGAGGTCCACCATCGTCATACCGGACTCGGCGCGCGGTGTCCGGTTATAGGCCAGCACCTCCATCCCGAGGCCGCGCGCCATTCGCGCCACCTCCCGGCCAATGCCGCCGACGCCGATTACCCCCAGGGTCTTGCCAAAAAGTTGTATGCCCTCCTGCGGCGTCCAGATGCCGCCGCGCACCTCCCGGTCCATACGGGCGATGTCGCGCGCTGCCGCAAACATCAGCGCGATGGTGTGCTCGGCCACCGCGATGTCGCCATAGCCCTTGATGATATGCACGGTGATGCCGAGCGCCTTCAGTTCGGCCAGGTTCATGTAGCTGGCGGCGCCGGTGCCCAGAAACACGATGTGCTTGAGCGTCTTGCTTTGCGACACCAGTTCGGTCGGCATGTAGGAATGGTCGTCGAGCACGATCTCGTACCCGTCGATCACACGCGGCAGCTCCTCGGTCTTGTAAGCCTTGCGATTGACGTCAATCGCCGGATCGTCCGGTCGCAGGACACTGTCCCAGACCGGGGCAAGCTGGTCATTGCAGTCGATAAAGATCGATTTCATGTGTGTCTCTGGCGCGGCATCTCTCATTCTTCCCACATGGCACGCGGAGAGGGAAGAGCACGGCGTTGACGCATGCCCAGGCCCGGAATACACGGCTGGCCGGAGCTGTGGCGGGAACGACGGATGAAACTGGCGAGCTTCAAGGTGCGCGGGCGGGCCAGCTTCGGCGCCGTGGTCGAGGACGGCGTGGTCGATCTCAAAACCCGGCTGGCGCCGCGCTTCAACAGCGTGCTCGATCTGCTGCGGGACAATGGTCTCGACATTGCGCGCACAACCGTGCGCGGCGTGCGTGCCGATTTCCCGCTGCGCGAAGTCGAGTGGCTACCGCCCATTCTGGCGCCGGAGAAAATCCTCTGCATCGGCATTAATTACGTTAACCGAAACGCCGACTATGGCGACGCCGAGGTCCCTCGGTATCCGAGCATGTTCTTTCGGGTGCCCGGTTCGCTGACCGCCCACGAGCAGCCGATCGTGCGACCGCATGAATCCGAGCAACTGGACTACGAAGGCGAGATCGCTTTGGTGATCGGCCGCGGCGGCCGGCGTATTCCGGTCGACCAGGCGCTCGACCATGTCGCCGGGGTCACGCTGTGCAACGAAGGCACGATCCGCGACTGGGTGCGCCACGGCAAATTCAATGTCACCCAGGGCAAGAACTGGGACGCGACCGGCAGCATCGGTCCCTGCATCGTCACCACCGACGAAATCGACCTCGCCACGCCGCTGCACATCACGGTCAAACTCAACGGTGAGATTACCCAGGACGACACCACTGCCAGCATGATCAAGCCGTTTGCCGACCTGATCGCCTATGTCAGCACCTTCATGACGCTGAAGCCCGGCGATATCATCGCCACCGGCACGCCGGTCAAGCGCGGTCCGCGCATCGATCCGCCGGTCTGGCTGAAGCCGGGCGATGTCATCGAGATTGCGGTACCGGAGATCGGGTTTTTACGTAACACGGTGGTGGCGGAAGCATGAGCGATCGACAGCACAAGGCCGCCTGCGTCATCGCCTGGCCCGCGGGGCATTCGCGCTCGCCGCTGATTCATAATTACTGGATCGCGCAGCACAAGCTCGACGCCGAATACCGCCGTGAGGCCGTGCCGCCGGAGCAGTTCGCCGATTTTCTCAAGAGCCTGCGCGACAGGGGTTACGTCGGCGCCAATGTGACGGTCCCGCACAAGGAGGCCGCCTTGGCGCTCACCGAGCCGGACGAGCGCGCCCGCGCCGTCGGCGCCGCCAATACGCTGTGGTACGACGGCGACCGGTTGCGTTCGACCAATACCGACGTCGAAGGCTTCCTTGCCAATCTCGACGCGGCGACGCCGGGCTGGGATCGCGGGCTGCAAAGTGCGGTGGTGCTGGGCGCGGGCGGCGGTGCGCGCGCGGTGGTCTATGCATTGCTGTCGCGGGAGGTCGAGAACATTTACGTCATTAATCGTTCGCCAGAGCGGCCGCAGGCTTTGCGCAAGAAGTTCGGCAAGCAGGTGATCCCGGCCGGCTGGGACGAAACCACCGGCCTGCTCGGCGGTGCTGGGCTCCTGGTCAACACCACGACGCTCGGCATGACCGGCCAGCCGCCGCTGGAGATCAACCTGCGCTGCCCCGTGTCGATGGTCGTGGCCGATCTGGTCTATGCGCCGCTGATCACCGGTCTGCTGGCGCTGGCGCATGAACGCGGCCTGCGCACTGCGGACGGACTCGGCATGCTGCTGCACCAGGCGGTGCGCGGTTTCGAACTGTGGTTCGGCGTTCGGCCTGAGGTGACGCCGGAATTGCGGGCGCTGGTGGAAGCCGACCTGCTGAAGGGCAAGTAAATCGCTGCGGCCGGAATAAACGTTCGGCGCGCGGGTTTGCGGTCTGACAGCCCGCGATGGCGGCGGGCGCGTCCGGGAGGTCACCATGGTCATAGCGCATAAACTGGGCCGCGCGCTGTGCGCTGCGGTTATTCTGTCATTGGGGGCAACGATAGCGGTCGCGCAGCAGCCGGGCCGCATTCGCGGCCAGATCGAACAGATCGACGGCGCGACATTTTCACTGAAAACCCGCGATGGTACGATGCTGAATGTCAAACTCGCCGATGACGTGCGGGTGGCGGCGCTGGTCAAGGCTTCGCTCGCCGACCTCAAGCCGGACACCTTCGTCGGCGTTGCCGGTATCCCGCTGCCGGATGGCAGCATCGGTGCCTACTCGGTTCACATTTTCCTTCCAGCGCAGCGTGGCGTGGTACCGGACCGTCACGGCGCCTGGGACGGCCGGCCGAACAGCACCATGACCAACGCCTACGTGGGAGCCATCGCCAAAGACAAAGACGGCGATGCGGTGATGGTCAAGTACAAGGACGGCGAGAAAAAAGTGCTGATTTCCCCGGAGACGGTCATTGCGGCGGTCGCGCCCGGCAGCAAGGATGAACTGAAGGCCGGCACGGCGATCGTCATCATGGCCTCGGACACGCAGGCCGACGGGTCGGTGCTGGCCAAGAGCATTTACCTCGGGCGCGGCATCCCGCCAGCCATGTGATTGAGTCTGTGTGGCAGGGCCGAGGCTGCTTCGCAGGCACGGTGCCGCCGCATTGGGCAAACCTCTCTCGGGTATGCGGCCGGTCCGGGCTTGCAAAACGAATTGAGCCCGGACAGCTTTGAGCAATCCAGGAGAGCGCGATGAGTACCATTGCGGACCGGTTCGAGCAGATGTTTCCGGTGTTCGATCCGGTGCAGATCGAGACGGCCAGCCGCTTCGCCAGCGGACCGGCGCAGCGCTTTGAGGCGGGCGCCGTAATCTACGATGTCGGCGTGCGCAACGTGCCGGCGTACCTCGTGCTTGAAGGCGCGATCGAGGTGGTGCGGCGCGACGGGCTGCACCGCCAGTCCTCGGTTGTGTCGCTCGGCCCCGGTCAGATTTCTGGCGAAGTCAGCCAGTTGGCCGGCCTCGGCTCGCTCGCCGCCGGAATCGCCGGCGAGCAGGGATGCACGGTCTTGCCCTTCGACGCGACTCACGTGCGTGCGCTGGTGGTCGGCTCGGCCGAGATCGGCGAAATCGTGATGCGGGCCTTCATTCTGCGCCGCGTGGCGTTGATCGAGGAGGGCGGCGCGGGCTCGCTGCTGATCGCCTCGCCCGGCTCACCCGAACTGATCCGGCTGGAAGGATTTCTCACCCGCAACGGCTATCCCTACACGGTGCTGGACGCGGCCACCGACGAAGCCGCGCGCGCGGCTGTCGATCGGTTCGCCGTGCTGCCGGAAGAATTGCCGTTGATGATCTGTCCGAACGGCAAGATTCTGAAGCGGCCGACCGATGCCGAGGCCGGGATGTGTCTTGGCATCACGCCGGAGCTCGATCCGGAAACCATTTATGATGTGGCCGTGGTCGGCGCCGGTCCGGCCGGCTTGGCGACGGCGGTCTATGGCGCGTCAGAGGGCCTGTCGATGATCGTGCTCGACCAGCGGGCCTTTGGCGGCCAGGCCGGCGCGTCCGCGCGGATCGAAAACTATCTCGGCTTTCCGACCGGCATTTCCGGTGCCGCGCTGGCTGGCCGAGCCTTCACCCAGGCACAGAAATTCGGCGCCGAGATCGCCATTCCGCTGGAGGTGGTGAGGCTCGATTGCGGTGGTGCGGCGCGCAAGCCTGGCGATCCGCTGCGGCTGGAGATCGGCGGCGGCGCGACGATCAAGGCGCGCACGGTGGTGGTCGCTTCCGGCGCGCGCTATCGGCGGCCAGACATCGCCAACCTCGACGCGTTTGACGGCAACGGCGTCTCCTACTGGGCGTCGCAGATCGAGGCGCGGCTCTGCGAAGGGGAGGAAGTGGCGCTGATCGGCGGCGGCAATTCGGCCGGGCAGGCGGTGGTGTTTCTGGCGCCAAAGGTCAAGCATCTGCATCTGATCGTGCGCGGCGATGGCCTCGAGGCCAGCATGTCGCGCTATCTGATCGATCGCATTCGCGCGCTGCCGAATGTCGAGCTTCATGTCGGGACGGAAATCGTGGCGCTCGAAGGCGACCGCACCGGTGCACTCGCTTCGGCGACCTTTCGCGATCGCGCCACCGGCGAACTGAGCACATGTCCGCTGCGGCATCTGTTCATGTTCGTCGGCGCCGATCCCAATGCGGGCTGGGTCGCCAAGAGCGTCGCCGTCGACAACACCGGCTTCATCGTCACCGGCGAGAGATTCACCTTCGACGCCGGCGGCCGGGCGCCGCACTCGCTGGAAACCACGGTCCCCGGCGTGTTCGCCATCGGCGACGTCAGGGCCGGTTCGACCAAGCGCGTTGCTGCTGCGGTCGGGGAGGGCGCCGGCGTGGTGGCGCAGATCCATCAGGTGCTGGCGGCCGAGTCCGAGCGCGGCTAGCGGACGCACGCAAGTTTTTAACCGAGCCGGTAACGCAGGCAGGACCTCGCGATTTATTTATTTCGCCACTTGAAAACGCCGTTCCTCTATCTGAAAACTCCTTGACTCGGCAGCTCTTACGATTTCTGCTGGCGGTAGGGAGAAAACAAACAATGGTTGCAACGATTTTGCCCGGACCGGGCATTCAGGCGCGTCCGCCACGCCCGCGCACCGAAGGTGATCGCCATAGCATCCAGTCAGTCGACCGGGCGCTGTTCCTGCTTGAGACCATCGCCGAAGCCGGCGGCGAGGCCACGCTCACCGATCTCGCCAACCGCACCGGCCTCAACATTTCGACCTGCCACCATCTGCTGGCGACGCTGATCCAGCGCGGCTTTGCCGCCAAGGTCCCGGGCCGCCGGCTCTACGCCCTCGGCGCCCGCATCCTCTATCTCGGCCACGCCTGTCTGCAGGTCGATCTGCCGCGCCGGGCGCAGCCGTATCTGGAGGCGGTCAATCGCGCCACTGGCGAAACCGTTCACCTGGCCGCCCTGCAAGGCGACTCGATCGTGACGCTGGCGGTGCGCGAAGCGCGCCACGCCATCCGCGTCGATACCGGCCGTGTCGGCCGGCTGGAGTCCCCGCATGCCACCTCGATCGGCAAGGCCATCATGGCCTGGCTACCCGAGGATGAGATCGGCCGCATGGTGGCCCACGGCATGAAGCGCTGCACCGAAAAGACAATCACGGAACTTCCCGAGTTGATCGACGCGCTGCGGCACGTTCGCCGCAATGGCTTCGCGCTGGACCGCGAAGAGCACCTGCCGGGCGTCTTCTGCATCGGCGCCGCCATTCGCGATCAGGTCGGCACTGTGATCGGCGCAATCAGCGCCTCGACCCCGGCGATGCGCGCCACCGACGAACATCTCAATCTGATGCGCGACGAGATCACCGCCGCCACCCGTGCGCTGTCGGCGGAATTCGGTGAGCCGTCATCGCAACAGGGCGCGACCGACCGGTCGCAAGCCGCCGCCAGCTAAAGCGGCGTCCATTTCGTTTTTCATTCTGTCTGGAGATCACGATGTACGCACCCACCGGTGTCAAAACAAACCATAACGAATTTCCGATTCCGGAAAGCATGCGGGCGTGGGTGCTCGGCGATCCGGGCGAACTGTCGATGAAGGACAAGCCGGTGCCGGTGCCGAAAAAGGCGGAAGTGCTGGTGCGTATCGATGCGGTCGCGATCTGCGCAACCGATCTCGACAACATCTATCACGGCCCGCCGGCAATGATCGAAGGCGGCCTGCCGTTCAACAAGAACTGGACCCCGGGCCATGAATACATGGGCACCGTGGTCGCGCTCGGACCCGGCGTTGACGAATACAAGATCGGCACCCGCGTCAGCGTCGAAATTCACGCCGGCTGCGGCCAGTGCAAGCGCTGCCGCGAGGGCATGTACACGTCCTGCCACAACTACGGCCTGAACTACGGGGACGTCGACAAGGGCCACCGCGCCAACGGCTTCACCACCGACGGCGGCTTCTGCGAATACCAGGTCAACAACATCAATACCCTGGTCAAGATTTCCGACGAGATGTCGGACGAGGAGGGCACGCTGGTCGTGACCGCCGGCACCGCGATGTACGGGCTGACCGAACTCGGCGGCCTGGTGGCCGGTGAAAGCGTCGTCGTTACCGGCCCGGGCCCGATCGGCCTGATGGCGGTGGCGGTGGCCAAGGCGATGGGCGCGCAGCCCGTCATCCTGACCGGTACCCGCGACAACCGTCTCGAGATCGGCAAGCAGCTCGGCGCCGATCACGTCATCAACATCCGCAAGACCCCGGACGTCGTCGCCGAAGTGAAGAAGCTCAACGGCGGCAAGGGCGTTGATTACGTCGTCGAATGCTCGGCCGCGTCGAGCGCCGTCAATGACGCGGTGCGCATGGTCAACCGCGGCGGCCGCGTCTGCCTCGCCGCCTTCGCGCATGAGGAAGTGCCGGTCGATGTCGCGCATATCGTGCGCAACAACATCTACCTCTACGGCATCCGCGGCGAGGGCAAGAGCGCCACGCATCGCGCCGAAGCCTTCATGCGGCAGAAGCGTTTCGACGCGACGCTGATCCATACCCATACGTTCCCGCTCGACGATCTGCCGACCGCGTTGCGTTACGCCAAGGACCGCGTCGACGACGCCATCAAGGTGGTGGTGAAGGCGAAGATGGACGCCGTCGCCAAGCAGGCGGCGGAGTAGCGACGACTTCTTACCCTCTCCCCTTGAGGGAGAGGGTGCCCGAGCGAAGCGAGG
>JALHNV010000075.1:7482-21268 GCA_022843325.1 Pseudolabrys sp.
CGGCTCGCACCTGCGGTGCTCGCCACCCTCTCCCTCAAGGGGAGAGGGAAGAAAGCAAGGTGGCTCACGATCATGCTCATCTGCGACGAATATCTGACGCCCGTTTCGCTCGATGAGGCCTTCGCCGCGATGCATCAGCACCGTGGCCGCAGCCGCATCGTCGCCGGCTGCACCGACACATTGCCGTGGGCGCGCGAGGGCCGTGCCGGCGATGTCGAGATTCCGGTGCTGATCGACGTCTCGAAAATTCCCGAACTGAACGACATCAAGGTCGACGAGCGCCGCGTGCGCATGGGCGCCGCGACACCGATCCAGCGCTTTCTCGACAATGCGGCGCTGGCGCGCGCCATGCCGGAAATGCCGCGCTGCGCCGTGTGGTTCGCCGACGACCAGATCCGCGCCCAGGCCACCATCGGCGGCAACATCGTCAATGCGTCGCCCGCCGCCGATGTCACACCGTGCCTGGTGGCCCATGAGGCCAACGTCGAGCTGGCGGCGATGCGGGACGGGAGAATCGTTCGCCGCAGCGTGGCGCTGCGCGATTTCATTCTCGGGCCGGGCAAGACCGTGCTCGCCGACGACGAACTGGTGGTGGCGGTCGAATGCGACGCGCTGCCGGGCTATGGCGGCAGCTTCGAGAAAGTGGGCCACCGCCGCTCGCTGGTGATTTCCATCGTCTGCCTTGCCACACTTGTGAAGCTCGACGCCCAAGGCCGCAACTTCGACGAGGTCCGCCTCGCCATCGCCGGCATCCGGCCGGTGCCGCGGCGCCTGCACGAGATCGAGGACTTCCTCCGCGGCGGCCCGCTGTCTTCGGCGCGGCTGGAAGAGGCGGCCGACATGCAGCTTGATCTGGTGCAATCGCGCACGCGGCAGGAATACCGCCGCGACGTGGTGCGCGGCTTCCTGGTGCGCGGGCTGATAAACGCCGCCAAGCGCGCCGGCGCCGATCCGGACGCGCTGACCCCCGAGATGGAGGCCGCCTATGGCTGAGTTGCAGATCAAGGCCACCGTCAACGGCCGCAAGATTTCGCGCAGCGCGCAGCCGAGCCAGCGGCTGCTCGACTTTATCCGCGACGATCTCAACCTCACTGGCAACAAGGAAGGCTGCGGCGCCGGCGAGTGCGGCACCTGTTCGGTGTTCGTCGACGGCGTGCTGATGAAGTCCTGCCTGCTGCCGGTCGCCAAGGCGCAGGGCACCCAGATCGATACCATCGAGTCGCTGGCCAAAACCGGCGAACTCAGCGTGCTACAGAAGGCGTTCCACAAGGCCGGTGCGAGCCAGTGCGGCTACTGCATCCCTGGCATGGTGATGGCGGCGACCGCGGCACTGCGCAGCAATCCCTTCGCCGACCGCGAGGAGATCAAGGAGCGGCTGGGCGGCAACATCTGCCGTTGCACCGGCTACCAGAAGATCTTCGACGCTGTCGAACTGGCGCGCGATGTGCAGAACGGCCGGCTGCCGGCGACCATGCTGGACGGCATCGACGCCGAGCAGGGCGATTATATCGGCAAGAATGTCAGCCGCATCGATGCCCCGAGCAAGGTGTCGGGCAAGCTCAAATACGCCGGTGACATGCTGATGCCGGACATGTTGCACGTCCACGTGCTGCGCTCGCCGCATGCGCACGCGAGAATCCTGTCAATCGATACGTCCGCCGCGCAGGCCATGGAAGGCGTCGAGGGGGTCATCACGTCGGCCGATGTGCCGGGCGAGGACGGGTTCGGCGTCTTTGTGCACGACCAGCCGGTGATGGCGCGCGACAAGGTGCGTTATGTCGGCGAGGCGGTGGCCGCGGTGGCGGCGGAAGATCCGCTGATCGCGCGCCGCGCCGCTGCGGCGATCAAGGTGGTGTATGAGCCGCTGCCGGCCGTATTCAGCGCCGAGGACGCGCTGCGGCCGGGTGCTCCGGTCGTGCACGCCTATGCGCCGGACAATATAACCAAGCATATTCCGATCCGGGTCGGCGACGTGGAAGCGGGGCTTGCGGAATCCGACCTGGTCATTGAAGAAAACTACGAGACGCAGGCGATCGAGCACGCCTATCTCGAGCCCGAGGCCGGTCTCGCCTATGTCGATCACGACGGCGTCGTCGTGGTGATTTCGCCGAGCCAGAACATCACCCATCACCGCCACATGCTGGCGAAGATCATCGCCAAGCCCATCGCCAAGGTGCGCTTCATCATGTCGCCGGTCGGCGGCGGCTTCGGCGGCAAGGAAGACATGATCTACCAGGGCATGCTGGCTTTGCTGGCGATGAAGACCGGCCGCCCTGTGCGCCTCGTCTTCACCCGCGAGGAGTCGATCGCCAGCACCGCCAAGCGCCACCCGTCGAAGACCACCTTGCGCATGGGTTTGATGCGCGACGGCAGGATTCGCGCGGTGGCCTTCAGGATGATCGCCGATGGCGGCGCTTACGGTCTGTCCACCGAGGGCGTCATGCGCAAGGCCGCGATCCTTGGCGCCGGGCCGTACGTCATTCCGAACCTGCAGATGGACACCATCGGCGTCTACACCAACAACACGCCGTCGGGTGCCTTCCGCTCGTTTGGCGCCCTGCAGACCCAGTTCGCGACCGAGAGCCATCTCGACATCGCCTGCGAGCGTCTCGGCCTCGATCCGTTTGAAATCCGGCGTATCAACATGATGCGCGATGGCGCCACAACCCACACCAAGCAGAAGCTCAAATCCGTCAGTATCGGCCGCGTCCTCGACGCCGCGGAAAAGGCGAGCGGTTGGGAGAAGGGCGTTTCCGGTCAACGCAATGGCCGCGGCGATCTGAACGGCGAGGGCCTGCGGCCCGCCGTGGCGCTGGGCGCGCGATTTGTCGGCGATACCAAGCAGGAAGCGGCGGAGTAACCCCGATGGCCCGTATGCGCGGACGAGGAATGGCGGCCTGCTGGTACGGCATCGCGCGCACGGCGACGGTCGACCGTGCCGCCGCCTGGGCCGAGATCGACGATGGCGGCTCGGCCAAGATCGTCACCGGTGTCACCGAGATCGGCGAAGGCATTCTCACCGTGCTGGCGCAGATCGCCGCCCATGAAATGGGCCTCAAGCCCGAGGACGTCGTGATCGGCGACAACGACACGGCGCGCGCGCCGGAGGCGGCGCATGCCGGCGCAACCCGGCAGACCTACATGATCGGCAATGTGGTGGCGCTGGCCTCGCGCGAGGCGCGCGGCAAGCTCGTCGAGGTGTTGGCGAAGATGTGGGAGGTTGAGCCTTCCACCATCCGCACCGGCAATGGCTTCGTGTGGGCGGAGAACACAAATCACAAGATTACCATGGGCAAGGCGGTCGAGTGCTGCAAGCAGCGCGGCGTCGTGCCGGTGGGCTCCGCGACATTCGGCACCGATACCACGGGACTCGACGGTACCGATGGCGCCGGCCGGCCCTGGCAGGCTTATGTGTTCGGCTGTCAGGTCGCCGAGGTCGAGGTCGATACGGTCACCGGCGAGGTCCAGGTGCTGGGCATGTGGGCCGCTCATGACGTCGGCCGTGCCGTCAATCCGAAAGGCGTCGAGGGGCAGATCGAAGGCGGCATCGTCCAGGCGATCGGTCAGGCGCTCATGGAAGATTATGAGCTGAGCAACGGCCACACGACCACACCCGGTTTCGCAAAGTACATCCTGCCGACGTCGCTCGATGTCCCGATGATGAACTCGATCATTGTCGAGGATCCCGATCCGATCGGACCGCTCGGCGTCAAGGGCATCGGCGAGCCGGCGATGGTGCCGACCATTCCAGCCATCATGAACGCGATCTACGACGCCGTCGGCGTGCGCATCACGTCGCTGCCGGCGACGCCGGAAAAGGTGCTGATGGCGATCCGCGAAAAGCAGCAGCGCGAAAACCAGATGGCGGTTCAGGCCGCCGAGTAAGCGAGTACGAGATGGCTGTGGTTGAAGGCGCGGCACAGGCAGGGGTCAGGACGACGCCGTTCGCGGCCGATCTCGCCGACATCCGTCGTCTTGCCCACCTGCTGCCCGGCGCGCTGCCGGTGGCGGTCAACGGTATCCGGGTTGCCGCCAGCGTCCGTCCCCACCGTGTCGTCATCGAAGGCGGTGACGACCGACCGGTTACCATGCCCCGCACGGCGTTTCAGGTGGTCTATCCTGACAGTACGGTGATGATCGACGCCGGACTGGACCGGGAAACCCACGACTCGTTTTCGACCCCCGACAAGCGCGAGCCCTATTACCCCGCAGCCTTTGCCCAGTTGCAGCGCGCCCTCGATGCCGCGCGCATGATCGTCCTGACGCATTTTCATGCCGACCACGTCGCCGGCGTGACACGCGCCGCCAATTTTTCTGCACTGGCCGCCAAGACCGTCATCAGCGTTGCCACCGCGCAATGCCTGCTGAACACGCCGCACAAACCGCATCTGACCATGACGGCGGACCAGATCAATCAGTTCATCATCTTCGATTACGGTCAGTATTACCCGGTGGCGCCTGGCATCGTGCTGATGAAGGCGCCGGGCCACAGCGCCGACCACCAGATGGTCTACATCGCGCTCGCCTCCGGCCGCGAGATTCTGCACAGCGTCGATGTCGGCTGGGTTCTGGAGAATATTGCGCAAATCAAGGGCAAGGCCGCGCCGTGGGTGAAGGAAGACGTGCCTGCGGTGATTGGTCAGTTGCGCTGGCTCAACGGCGTGTTGAACAATGAAAAGAATGTGACGCTGCTGGTTACGCACGACGACGAACACTTCGCAGCTTTGGTGAAAGACGGAACGATCGGAGGCGACCTGACGATCTGACGGCAAGCGATACTCAGAACAGAAAATCGATAGGGAGAAAACGATGAAAAAAGCACTTCTCGGCGGCGCATTGGTGTTGTCGGCACTCGCACTGCTCGCGCCGGCGCCGTTACAGGCGCAGGGCTTCCCGACTAAGAACATTGTCATGATCGTGCCATTCCCGCCGGGCGGGCCAAGTGACACGGTCGCCCGCATCATGGCCGAGGGCATGACCAAATACATCGGTCAGAACGTGCTGATTGAGAATGTCGGCGGCGCTGGCGGCACCGTCGGCGCGACCCGGGCCGCGGAAGCGGCGGCCGACGGCTACACCTTGCTGGCCGGCAGCATGGGCACAATGATCGCAGCCCCGACATTTTATCCGAACCTGAAATATGACGCGACCAAGGACTTCGAACCGCTGGGCATGACCGCGGACATGCCGGCTGCCGTCGCGGTCAAGACCGACCTTCCGGTCAACAACGTCCAGGAATTCGTCGCCTATGTGAAGAAACACGGCGCTAACGTGAAGCAAGCGCATGGCGGTGTCGGCGCGTCGTCGCACATGGCTTGCCTGCTGTTCAACAAGATTTTCGATCTGAAGCCGACGCTGGTGGCCTATCGCGGCACCGGCCCGGCGATGAACGATCTTCTCGGTGGCCATATCGACTATTACTGCGAGCAGGTGGTGAATATCGCGCCCAATGCCGTCGGCAAGAAGGTCAAGGCGCTGGTCGTCTCCACCGACGAGCGGCTGGCGGTGATGCCGGACGTTCCGGGCGCCAAGGAAGCCGGCGCGCCCGACTATCAGCTCAACGTCTGGAACGCGATCTACGCGCCGAAGGGCACGCCGAAGGCTGCGCTCGACAAGCTCAATGACGCGCTTAACAAGGCGCTCGACGATCCGGAGACTGCCAAGAAGCTCGGCAATCTCGGCGCCACAGTGCCGAAGAAGGACCAGCGCGGGCCCGAATTCCTGCGCAAGTCACTCGCCGAGGACATCCCGCGTTGGGCGCCGATCCTGAAGGAAGCGTCAGCCGAGAAGAAGTAGAAGCCCCCTTACCCATCCTCCGCTCGTCCCCGCGCAAGCGGGGACCCAGGGTCGCATTTCCAAGGTTTCGATCTTGGCCTTGGATTCCCGCTTTCGCGGGAATGAGCGGAGCGTCGTATTGAACAATGAAAGCTTGATTTTCCATGACAACAAAGCCGTTACGCGTCGCCGTTCTCGGGATTGGCTGGTGGTCGGATGTGCTGGCCGATGCCTGCCAGCGCTCCAGCCTGTTCGACATCGCAACCTGTTATACCCGCTCGCCGGACAAACGCGCCGCCTTCGCCGAGAAGTACAAATGCGCGCAGGCCGACAGTTACGAGGCGATTCTGGCCGATCCCTCGATCGAGGCGATCATCAACACCACGCCCAACAACGTGCATCTTGAGACGACGCGGCAGGCGGCCGAAGCCGGCAAGCACGTCTTCCTCGACAAGCCGATCGCCAATACGGTCGCCGAAGGCATGGAAATTGCCCGGGTCTGCGAACAGGCCGGTGTGGTGCTGGCGCTCGGCTATCAGCGCCGCCGCGAGACGCATTTCCGCTGGATCAAAAACGAGATCGACGCCGGTCGCTTCGGCAAACTGGTGCAGGCCGAAGGCAATATCAGCCGCGACCGGCTCGGCAAGATCGACCTGTCATCCTGGCGCTACCAGGCCTCAGGCATGCCGGGCGGCGTCATGTTGCAGATCGGCATCCATTATGTCGACGTGCTGGAATTCCTGATGGGGCCGGTCAAGCGCGTGTCCGGCATGTCGAACCGGCTGGTACTGCCGGGCGACAATCCGGATGTCGCCAACCTCATTCTTGAGCACGAGAACGGCGCGATTTCGAACCTGACCGCGTCCTACGCGTCGGCGTCCGAGTATTACATGATGAACATCTACGGCAAGGAAGCCACCGCCTATTACGACCTGTTCAACGGCCTGCGCCACCTCAAGCGCGGCGAGACCAAGGCGACGCCGGTGAAGACCGAAGCCAACGACGCCATCCGCGAAGAGCTCGACGAATTCGTCGAATGCGTCCGCAACGGGACCAAGCCGGAAACCGGCGGCGTCTGGGCTTCGCGCAATCTGGCGGTGATCAAGGCCGGCGTCCGCAGCGCCAGGGAAGGCCGGGCGATCGATGTGGCCGAGATACTAAAGAGCGGGGAATAGTGTGCCGCGCATCGATGTCGGTCACATCACGCTGAACTATGAGGAGCGGGGCGAGGGCCCCGCCTTTCTGTTCATTCCCGGTCTGGTCGGGCTTTTAAACGCGTGGGAATTCCAGATGGCGGAATTCTCCAAGCGCTACCGATGCATTGCCTTTGACCACCGCGGCACCGGCGACAGCGACAAGCCCAAGGACTCCTACTCGACGCAGGCCATCGCCGGGGACGCGGTGGCGCTGCTGGATGCGCTCGGCATCGACAAGGCCCATGTCGCCGGTACCTCGACCGGCGGCTGCGTATTGCAGAACCTGGCAATAGACTATCCAGACCGGCTGAACGCCTGCGTGTTCTCGAACACCTGGGTCAAGGCCGACGAATACATCACCCGCGTGCAAATGACCCGCAAGCGGATTGCGCTGGCCTATGGCCCGGAAGAATACGTCAAGGTGTCGTCGCTGTTCACCAACGGCGCCATGCAGTTCCGCTACGACCTCGACAAGGTGATGGAGCTGGAGGCCCGCGCGCTCAAGACCGTCGCGCCGGTCGAGGTGCTGGCGGGGCGCCTAGACATGACCATGGTGCATGACCGCACAGCGGACCTGCACCGCGTGAGAAATCCCTCGCTGATCGTCGGCACCCGCGACGATTCCACCGTGCCATTCTATCAGTCCGAGGACTTGCACAATGCGATCGCCGGCTCAAAGCTTGTGATCGTCGAGGAGGGCGGCCACTATTCGTACCGCCGCCATTGGCAGGAGTGGAATCCGATCGTGGACGCCTTCCTGCGCGACCATGAAGGCAAGGTATGATGCTCGACCCGAACAAGCCCGATCCGCGCGCCGAGGCTCGCGCCCGCGCCCGCATTATCGCCAAGGCCGGCGGTCTGTCCGCGGCAATGGCCAATGGCAGCCTGCCCAAGCTGATCGACTGTACGTTGTCGGAGGCTCTGGTGCTCGGCCTCCTGAAACAGGGCGTCGCCAAGTACTTCGCTATCTTCGGCCACGGCTCGACCGATCTTGGCGACGTGCTGCGCGTCTACGAGGAGGAGGGCGTTACCCGCACCGTCAACTGCCGCAACGAGGTGGAGATGGCACATGCCGCGACCGCGCTGCGCTGGCAATACGGCGAAGGCTGCGCGGTGGTGACTTCGATCGGTCCCGGCGCCTTGCAGGCCATGGCCGGCTCGCTGGCGGCGGCCTCGAACGGCGTCGGCGTCTATCATATCTACGGCGACGAGACGACCTTCGGCGAAGGCTACAACATGCAGCAGGTGCCGAAGGAGGAGCAAAGCCTGTTTGGCCGCATGACGGCGGCAATGGGCCAGTCCTATGTGCTGCACACGCCGGAAGCGATCCGTGACGCGTTGCGGCGCGGTGCGCTGTGCGTGAACCATCCGTACCGGGCCGGGCCGTTCTTCCTGTTGCTGCCGCTGAACACCCAGCCGGCGCGGCTGACGCTCAACCTGGCGGCGCTTCCCGCGACGCCGGAATTGCCAAAGTTGGCGCCCGCCGATGACAGTTCGCTTGACCAAGCGGCGGCGCTGATCGGCAAGGCGAGCCGGATCGCGATCAAGGCCGGCGGCGGCACGCGCGGCCATGACGCCGCGGTGCGGCGGCTGGCCGAAGCGTCTGGCGCCGCGGTCGTGCTGTCGCCGGGCTCGACCGGCGTGCTGCCCGACACGCATCCGCAGAACATGCATGTCGGCGGCTCGAAGGGCTCGATCAGCGGCAACTACGCCATGGCCGAGGCCGACCTCCTGATCGTGATCGGCTCGCGCGCCGTCTGCCAGGCCGACTGCTCGGGCATCGGTTACAAGAAGGCGCAGGCGGTCATCAACATCAATGGCGATCTGGCCGACGCGCTGCACTACAACAAGACGGTGGCGCTCACCGGCGACATCTCCGTCGTGGCCGAGCGGCTGGCGCAAAAACTGAGCCCGCCCAAGGCCGGCGACTGGCTGGCGGCCTGCGCGGCGAAGAAACAGGAATGGGCCGACTACAAGCAGGCGCGCTATTCATGCCCGCCGCTCGCCGATGCGGTCTGGGGCCGTCCGGTGCTGCCGCAGCCGGCCGCGATCAAGATTGTCGCCGACTTCGCCAAGTCCGTCGGCGCCGCCAAGTTCTTCGACGCCGGCGACGTGCAGGCCAACGGCTTCCAGATCGTCGAGGACGACCGGACCGGCGACACCTATACCGAGACCGGTGCGTCCTACATGGGCTTCGCCGCCAGCGCGCTGCTTGCCTCCGCGGTGGCCGAGACGCCGCGCTACGGCATCGCCTTCTCCGGCGACGGCTCGTTCATGATGAACCCGCAGATCCTGATCGACGCGGTCGAGCACGGTGTGCGCGGCATGCTGGTGATCTTCGACAACCGCCGCATGGCGGCGATCACGGGATTGCAGCACGCGCAGTACAACACCGAGTTCAAGACCAATGACGCGGTTGCGGTCGATTACCGGCAACTGGCGGCGGCGGTGACCGGCGTCAAGGCGGTGTTCGGTGGCGATGATGCCGATGCGCTGCGCGCCGCGCTGAAAGAGGCGCGCGCTTATGACGGCTTCTCGGTCGTGCATGTGCCGGTCTACAGCGGTCCGGACGAGCGCGGCGGTCTGGGTGCCTGGGGGCAGTGGAACGTCGGCAACTGGTGCGAGGACGTTCAGGGCGAGTGGGTAAGGCAGGATCTCTAGCTTCGCAAGCTGCAGCAACGCTCGTCCCCGCTTGCGCGGGAATGAGCGGAGATTGGCTACGCCTCACCCAATCGCCACCATCGCGCCGCGCCGGGCCGAGGCGGTCACCGCCTCCAGCACCGCGACGTTGTTGACGATCTCGTCCGGCGGGATGACGAACTTGTCGCCGGCCGCGACGGCATCGGCAAAGGCCTCCAGTACCGCGCGCTCCTTGTCGACCGGCTCGAACGCGATGCGCTCGGTCTTGCCGGTCAGGTCGGAGACGAACAGCTCGGTTTCGCCGCGCACTTCCAGCGCGCCCTCGGCGCCGAACACATGGAGCCGGTACAGCGGGCTCGCCGCGTGGAGGGTGCCGAGATAGCCGGTGACGCCGCCGTCAAAGCGCAGCAGAGCTGAGGTGGTGTCGTCGACGTCGATCTCGTGCTGCAGCTTCTCGCTGAACGAAAACACCGTCGTCACCCGGCCGGCGATCGCCACCATGCTGTCGACCATGTGCACGCCGCGCGCCGTCATGGAGCCGCCCGGGCTTTCGACCTGGTTGGAGCGCCAGTTGCCCGGCGCGGTCTGATAACTCGGTGGGCCGGAGAACTGTCCTTCGAGATGCCGCAGCCGGCCGATTTCGCCGGCCGCAATCCGCCGCCGCATCTCGACATAGGCCGGCGCATGGCGGCGGTTGAAGCCGACCTGCAGCGTGATGCCCGCCGCCGCGCAGGCGGCGATGGCGGTGTGAGCGTCGGCCACCGTCAGGGTGAAGGGCTTTTCGACGAACACGTGCTTGCCGGCCTTGGCGGCGGCGACGATCTCGGCAGCGTGCTGCGAATGCGGCGTCGCCAGCACCACGGCGTCAATGGCCGGATCGGCAAGCACTGCGGCGTAATCGGCGGTCAGGGCGAGGCCGAAGCGCTCGGCAAGGGGACGCTTGGCGGCCGGGTCGCGGGTCACGGCCGCGACAAAGCCGATTGTGGCGCTTTTGCCCTGCACCGACGCGATCAGCTTGGTGCCCCACTGGCCCGCGCCGCAAATGGCCGCCCGCAACATATTAATTCTCCGCCTGAAACGTCCGATGGAACCTGGGAGGTTCCCGCCGCGTTGATATTGCAGGTTCGCGGCGCTCAGGAAAGCGCGCGCCATCAGGAGGTTTCATGTCATGACTGAAAAACCGAAACAGCACGCTGAAGAAGAACGCACCCGGATCAAGAAAGAAGAAGACGAGGTGACCCTCAATTCGGATGAAAGCTTCCCGGCCAGCGACGCGCCCTCGTTCAATCCCGGCGTCACCGGCGCTGCGGACGTCGAGAAAAAAAAGAAAACTCACTAGGCTTTTAACTAGAAGCGCATTTTCAGCAACTTCTCCGCATTGCCACACAAGAGCTTGCGCTGGTCCTCCGGCGCAAGCTCCAGCTTTTTGACCGCCTCGATCGTCTTGCCGATCGGCCCGAGCGGGGTATCGGTAGCGAACACCACCTTGTCGGCGCCGAAGAATTCCAGTCCGCAACGCAGCGCATGGGCACCGCCGCCGAACATGGCGGTGTCGCCGTAGAAGTCATGTAAATAGTCCATGTGCGGACGCTTCAGCGACGGCAGAATTTGCGAATAGTCCTCATCGGACGTGCGCTGGCCGAGCACTTCAAGGCCCGCGCCGACGCGGCCGTCGTAATAGGGGATCATGCCGCCGAGATGGTGGGTGATGATCTTCAGGCTCGGATGGCGGTCGAAGAGGCCGCTGAACACCAGCCGCACCATGGCGACCGAGGTCTCGTAAGGCCAGTGGAAGCACCACCACATTTCGAAGCGTGACTTCTTCTCCGACGGATAATCCGGCATTGCCGCGGTGCCGACCGGGTGCAGCCAGATCGCTGCGTCGAGTTCGGCGATGGCGGCGAAGAACGGTGCGAACTTCGGATCGTCCAGCGGCTCGCCGGCGACGTTGGTGTAGACCAGCACACCGGCGGCGCCGAGGTCCCTGACCGCGCGGCGCGCTTCCCCAATCGAGCCTTCGATATCGGTCAGGCACAGTGCCGCGGCGAAGGTCGGAAAGCGCTCCGGGTGCTTGCGGCACAGCTCGGCCATGGCGTCGTTGGCGATGCGCGCCAGGCCGATGCCGACGTCGGGCGTGGCGATATCCTCGATCGCCGGATTGGGCAGCGAGATCACCTGGCGGTAGTCGCCGAACGCATCCATTTCCTTGAAGCGTGCGTCGAGGTCAAACAGCTTGGTGATGCCGCGCAGCCGCTTGCCGATGTTGGTGAGGTTGGGCGCCACGCGCGTCATCTCCTGGAAATAGCGGTCCGGGAAGATGTGGCAGTAGATGTCGATGATCGGGCTCATGCCTGCTGGTCCCTGGTCCGTGCCTCTTTCAGGTGCGCAACGACCTTGGCCCGCAACTCCGCCTGTTGTTGCGGACTCCAGGTGCGAAAGCCTTCGCCGGATTTGAAGCCGAGCTTGCCGTCGGCCACCAGCTTTTCCAGATAGGGCGAGGGGCCGGGCCGGCTGTCGATGTCGTCCAGCACAGTCTGGTGGATGGCCAGCGTCAGGTCGGTGCCGACCATGTCGGCATTCTCCAGCGGCCCGAGCACGGCGAGCCGCCGCCCGAACGCCGCCTTGATGACACTATCGACGGTCTCGGCGTCGCAGATGCCGTTTTCCACCAGCGCGATCGCCTCCCGCCACAGCGCATGCTGCAACCGGTTGCCGATGAAGCCAGGCACGTCCTTCTTCACATGCGCCGGCTCTTTGCCGGCGTCGGCATGCAGCTTCATGGTGAAGTCGATAGCCTCAGGGCTGGTCCATTCGGTCTGGATCACTTCCACCAGCGGCACCAGGAACGGCGGATTCCACCAGTGCGTGCCGAGGGCGCGCTCGCGGCGCTTCAGTGTCTGCATGATCGACGTGATCGGAATGACCGAGGTGTTGCTGGCGAGGATCGTGTCGGGGCGGACGTGACGCTCGATCTCGGCGAACAGCTTCTGCTTCAGCGGCAGATCCTCCAGCACCGCCTCGACCACATAATCGGCCTCGCGCAGCGCCAGCGCCATGTCGCCTTGCAGCGTCACGCGCTCGACCGCGCGTTCGTCGTCGCCGAGATCCTTCAGGTTGGTGAGAATGCGCGCTTTCGCCGTCGCCAGCGTATCGGCGACGGAGTCGTAGAGCGTGACGTCATGACCGGCCAGCGCGAACACCTGGGCGATGCCGTGGCCCATAAACCCGGCGCCGATGACGGTGATTTTGGCCTTGCTCATCCGATCACTCCCGTGTCCCGGACGCGGCGCGTTGCGCCCGGGACAATCAGCTACCCCGCCGTATATCCGCCATCCGCATAGAGAATGTGCCCGGTGTAGAAATCCGATGCCTTGGAGGCGAGGAACAGCAGCGGGCCGGCGAGGTCTTCCGGTTCGCCAAGACGGCCTTTCGGCACGCGGGCGAGGAAGCCCTTGCGCACGGTCTGGGCGCGTTCGGTGTCCTCATACATCCAGGCGGTGAGGGGCGAGCGAAACACCGTCGGTCCCAGCGCATTGACGGTGATGCCGGTCTCGCCCCATTCGCAGCCCAGCGCCTTGGTGATGCCATCGACGGCGGACTTCGACGCGCAATAGGCGGTGTAGCCGGCCGGATGGCCGAGCAGGCCGCGCGCGGAGGAGGTGAGGATCACCTTGCCGCCTTTGCCCTGCGCCAGCATCTGCTTGCCGGCGGCGCGCGCCATCAGCCAGGACTGGGTGACGTTGGCGTCCATCACGTCGAGGAAGTCATCGGGCTTCTGGTCGACGATCTTGGCCACCTTGTTGAGCCCGGACGCCACGACCAGAATGTCGAGCTGGCCGAAGGCATCGACCGCGGCCTTGACGATCCTGTCGCAGTTTTCCTCCGACGACGGCCGCAGGGCGATGACGGCGGCCTTGGCGCCGAGCGCTTCGCACTCGGCCGCGACTTTCTTGAGTTCGTCGGCCTTGCTCGCCGCCAGCACGACGTTGGCGCCCGCACCGGCCAGCACCTTGGCCGACAATGAGCCGAACGCACCGGACGCGCCGGTGACGATGGCGGTCTTGCCCTTGATGTCGAACAGGCTGTGCGGGTTCTTCAGGAAGGCGTCGGACATGTGTTTCCCCTCGGTCATTCTTTTCTTCACCTCTCCCCGCGGGCGGGGAGAGGTCGCGAGC
>JALHNV010000076.1 GCA_022843325.1 Pseudolabrys sp.
GGCGGCGGCAAACCCGCGCCGGGACCCGCGCCATTGCCATTGCCATTGGGCGGTGAAGTCGAATTCACGCGCTGATCCCCGCTGTCGATCCCGGCTGACTCACCTTAGGCAAACTCCTGTGTGCGGCTGGGGCATCCGATTCGCAGGCGCGCTGCGCCATCGCGAAAACACTAGCACCTTTGCCACGTTAGGCGGAATTATGGCGAAGCTTGGGCTTGGGAAAACGGCCGGCAACGGTCCCTAGTCGGCATAGCGCCGGAAGATCAGGGAGGCGTTGGTGCCGCCAAATCCGAACGAATTCGACAGTGCAGCGTCGATGGTGCGCTGCCGCGCCTTGTGCGGCACAAGATCGATCGGGGTCTGCACCGACGGATTGTCCAGATTGATGGTGGGCGGAACGACGTTGTCGCGAATCGCCAGAACCGAGAAGATCGCCTCAACCGCCCCGGCGGCGCCGAGCAGATGTCCGATGCAGGACTTCGTCGACGACATCGATATATGGCTGGCGTGTTCGCCGACCAGACGCTGGACCGCGCCAAGCTCGATCTCGTCGCCGAGCGGCGTCGAGGTGCCGTGGGCATTGATGTAGTCGATGTCGGCCATCGACATGCCGGCGCGCCGCACTGCCATGCCCATGCAACGGTAGGCGCCGTCGCCATCGGGCGCAGGCGCCGTAATGTGATAAGCGTCGCCAGACATGCCATAGCCGACCAGTTCGGCGTAGATCTTGGCGCCGCGCGCCTTGGCGTGTTCGAGCTCTTCCAGCACCACGGCGCCGGCGCCCTCGCCCATAACAAAGCCATCGCGGCCCTTGTCATAGGGACGCGACGCGCGCGTCGGCTCGTCGTTGAAATTGGTCGACAACGCCCGCAGCGCGGCGAAGCCCGCCATGGCCATGCGATTGACGGGCGATTCCGCCCCACCCGCGACCATCACGTTGGCATCGCCGAGCGCCACCATGCGCGCGGCATCGCCAATGGCATGAGCGCCGGTCGAGCACGCGGTCACGACAGCGTGGTTGGGTCCCTTGAGGCCGAATTCGATCGAGACAAACCCGGACGCGAGATTGATGATGCGGCCTGGAATGAAGAACGGCGAGACCCGGCGCGGTCCCTTCTCATGCAAGGTCACCGCCATGTCGGCGATGCCTTCGATGCCGCCGATGCCGGAGCCGATCAGCACGCCGGTCATCGTCTGGTCTTCGTAGCTCTTCGGATGCCAGCCGGCATCGTCCAGTGCCTGGCGCGCAGCGCACATGGCGAAGACAATGAAGTCGTCGACCTTGCGCTGCTCCTTCGGCTCCATCCACTGATCGGGATTGTAGGTGCCGTTGGTGCCGTCGCCGCGCGGAATCACGCAGGCGATCTTGCAGGAGATGTCCGAGACGTCGAACGTGTCGATCTGCTTGGCGCCACTCTCACCTTTGAGCAGGCGCTGCCACGTCGCGTCGACGCCGCAGCCCAGCGGCGTCAGCATACCCATTCCGGTGATGACGACACGTCTCATGACCGGCTCCGAGCGGAATTATATGCGCAGCCGCTTCGCGCATAGCCCATTAGCCAAGAGCTGGTATTGCTGGCGAGCAATCGCGACTGCAACTGCTCAGCTTTTTGCGTTCTTTTCGAGAAACTTCACCGCGTCGCCGACGGTCAGGATCGTCTCCGCCGCATCGTCGGGAATTTCGCAGGCGAATTCTTCTTCGAAAGCCATCACGAGCTCGACGGTGTCGAGACTGTCGGCGCCCAGATCGTCGATGAAGCTCGCCTGCTCGGTCACCTTGTCGGGTTCCACCCCAAGGTGCTCCACGACGATTTTCTTCACCCGCTCGCCAATGTCACTCATCGTTCAACCTCGTGCTTTTTAGATTGGGCTGCAACCCGGATCAGATCGCAGCCATCGCGGTTAGGCCTCGTCGTGGTGACGGTGCGGGACGTTTTCGATTGCGGTGCGATACTCGCGACTTACCCGCCGTCGGCCGCCCCAACCGGCCCGAATTTCGGTTACCATACTTCAAAAGCGTTGACTAGCGCGCGCCAGCGTAGCCGTACAAGCCTTGGAAAGCCAAGCCTTTCCCCCCGGGCCGATCAGATCATGGCCATGCCACCATTGACGTGAATGGTCTGCCCGGTGATGTAGCCGGCCTCGTCGGAGGCGAGGTACACCGCCGCCGCGGCCACGTCCAGAGGCGTCCCCAGCTTTCCCGCAGGAACCCGGCTCAGGATCGTCTCGCGCTGCTTGTCGTTGAGCTTGTCGGTCATCGCGCTGGTGATGATGCCGGGGGCAATGCAGTTCGCCGTCACGTTGCGCTTGGCATATTCCCAGGCCACCGACTTGAGCATGCCGACCAGGCCGGCCTTCGACGCGGTGTAATTGCCCTGCCCCGGATTGCCGGTAAAGCCGACCACCGACGAAATGCCGATCACGCGGCCCCAGCGGCGGCGCATCATGCCCTTCACCGCGGCGCGGGTAAGCCGGAAGGTGGCGGTCAGATTGACGGCGATGACCTTGTCCCAATCGTCGTCGTTCAACTGCACAAAAAGATTATCGCGGTTGACGCCGGCATTGGCGACGAGGATGTCGAGCCGCTCCATCTTTTCTTCCGCGCTCGGCACCAGCGCCTCGATCGAATCCTTGTCGGTCAGATCGCAGGGCAGCACGTGAACACGGCTGTTGAGTTCGGCAGCCAGCGCCTCGAGCTGCTCGGCACGCGTGCCGGAGATGGCAACGGTCGCGCCCTGCGCATGCAGCGCACGCACAATGGCGCCGCCCAGCGCGCCGGTTGCGCCGGTCACCAGCGCGGTCTTGCCCGTCAAATCGAACATCATGAATTCCTCCCGGCCTTGTAGGCAGCAATATCCTCGGGCGTGCCGATCGCCGTGGCGCTGGCACCGTCGGCGATACGCTTGACCAACCCGCTCAGCACCTTGCCGGCGCCGATCTCATAGAACTCGGTGACGCCCGCCTGCGCCATAGCGACGACCGACTCGCGCCAGCGCACCGTGCCGGTGACCTGCTCCACCAGCGCATGAACGATCTCCGCCGGATCCTGGAGCGGATGGGCCCGCACATTGGCGACCACCGGCACGACCGGCCGGTTGACCTTCACCTTCGACAGCGCCTCGGCCATCACATCGGCGGCCGGCGCCATCAGCGCACAATGGAACGGGGCCGAGACCGGCAGCAGCATCGCGCGCTTGGCGCCTTTGGCCTTGGCGATTTCGACGGCGCGCTCGACCGCAGCCTTGTCGCCCGACACCACAACCTGTCCGGCACCGTTATCGTTGGCAGCCTGGCACACTTGGCCCTGTGCCGCCTCATCAGCAATCGCCGACGCGGTGTCGAAGTCCAGTCCGATCAGCGCCGCCATGGCGCCGACGCCAACCGGTACCGCCTTCTGCATCGCCTGCCCGCGCGTGCGCAGCAGCCGCGCCGCGTCGGCGATGCTGAAGGCCCCGGCCGCGGCCAGCGCCGAATACTCGCCGAGCGAATGGCCGGCCACGAACCGCGCATCGCGCGCGAGGTCGAGCCCGGCTTCAGTCTCCAGCACCCGCAGGGTCGCCAGCGACATCGCCATCAGCGCCGGCTGGGCGTTCTCCGTCAGCGTCAGCGTATCGGCCGGACCTTCGAAGACGATGTCGCTCAGTTTGACACCAAGCGCGTCGTCGACCTCTGCAAAGACTTTTGCCGCGGCGGGAAAATTCGCCGCCAGCGCCTTGCCCATGCCGACGGACTGACTGCCCTGGCCCGGAAATAGAAAAGCGACCGCCATCTCGTGCCCTTTTTGCCCCGCTTGCGCGAAAATCGGGCCGAGAGACACCGCGCACCCGCTTCTGTCAAGTTGCGCCGCCAGCGGTAACCCGGTGCAAAGACTCCCCCGCTAGGGTGGGCCGTCGGTCGGCCTTGGGCGGTGTTATGCGTGAACTGGTCAACGAAGAGGCTCTCACCCGGGCGCGCCGCGATCCGGAGTTCCGACAGCAATTGATTGCCCAAAACCTCGAGCAATTGCTGCAAGCCCTCTCGAAAATGCGCCAATCCGGTGGCAAAGCGCCCGAAATCGCCCGGCAGCTGAAGGAAGGCGCCGACCTGGCGGTCCAACTCGCCGCCCGGCTGCAACAGCGCGGCTAGCCTCGGCCAGACCGCCAGCCGCGGTCCGGCTTGCGTTTTGACAAAAACACCCTATAAACCGCGCGTTCCGTCGATCCTGGTTGGGAGCTGAACGGACGGCCGTTTTTGCACGACTTTCGTGGATAACCGGTAGGGCCAGCGTGCCCGTCGTCCCGTGTTCCCGCCTTCGAAGCAGTTTCGAGCCTTTCCCGAAGGGCTCGAAGGGCTAGGCGCCAGGGTTGAGGACATTGGGTTCATCAGGGAAAGGCAATTCATGCCATTGTACGAACACGTCTATCTTGCGCGCCAGGATCTGAGCACGCAACAGGTCGAGGAATTGACCGCGCAGCTGACCGGCATTCTCGAGGCCAACGGCGGCAAGGTCGTCAAGAACGAATATTGGGGCCTCAAGTCCCTCTCCTACCGGATCAACAAGAACCGCAAGTCGCATCTGACGCTGCTCAATGTCGATGCGCCGGCTGCCGCCCTCAGCGAGGTCGAGCGCCAGGAACGTCTGAACGAAGACGTGCTGCGGTACCTGACCATCCGCGTCGAAGAGCACGAGGAAGGCCCGTCGGCGATGATGCGCAAGTCGGATCGCGACGATCGCGGCGATCGGGGCGACCGCTTCGATCGCGGGGGTGGTGATCGTGGCGGGCGCGGCGGTGACCGCGGCGAACGCCGTCCGCGGCGCGACGACGAGGCCGGCGAAACAGCGTCGGTGGAGGAATAGACCATGGCATTCTCATCCCAAGGCGCTGGCGGAGCTGGTGGTGGTGGCGGCGGTGCGCGCCGGCCGTTTTTCCGGCGGCGCAAGACCTGCCCGTTCACCGGTACCGGTGCGCCGAAGATCGACTACAAGGACGTGAAGCTGCTGCAGCGTTACGTCTCGGAACGCGGCAAGATCGTGCCGAGCCGCATCACCGCGGTATCGGCCAAGAAGCAGCGCGAACTGGCGCAGGCGATCAAGCGCTGCCGTTTCCTCGGCCTTCTGCCCTACGTCATTCGCTGATCCGAGTTTGCGGATCGGTGACGTGATCTGACAAAGATCACTTTCAACGAGGCTTCCGGGGGCGCCCCGGGAGCCGATGGTTGGGGCGGGATGATCCGTCTCTAACCGCTCGACGGGAGCGGGACAGCTCGTGATGATGCAGCTTGGATCGATCGGTGTAGGCGCGGGCGCCGCGGCAGCTTTGCTGTTCGCCTCGGTGACGTCCGGCTCCCTGCTGTCGATTCTGCTGTTCTACCTCGCCCCCTTGCCGATCATGATCGCCGGGCTCGGCTGGAGCCACTGGGCGGCGCTGGTGGCCGCTTTCACCGGCGCCGTTGCCCTCGGGGTGGCGTTCGGTTTCGTGTTTTTCTTCGCCTTTCTGGCCGGCTGCGGATTGCCCGCCTGGTGGCTCGGCTATCTGGCCATGCTGGCGCGGCCCGGCACCGCCGGCAACGGCAGCGTGCCGCTGCTTGAATGGTATCCCCCGGGCCGCCTGGTGGTCTGGGCGGCAGTGCTGGCGTCGATGATTGTGGTGATCGCGATCCCGAATTTCGGCCTCGACGCGGAAACCTTCCGCACCACCTTGCGCGACTCCCTCTCCCGCATGCTGCGGATCGAAACCGGCGCCCCCGCAGGTCCTGACAACACCACCAACGTCGCCCGCCTGGTCGACTTTCTGGTGGTGGCGATCCCGCCCGCGGCGGCGGTGCTGGCCACCATCACCAACGTCGTCAACCTGTGGCTCGCCGCCCGCGTGGTGAAGTATTCGGGCCGCCTGACACGGCCATGGCCGCCGCTGGCGGACCTGGAATTTCCCCGCGCCGTCGCCGCCGCGCTGGCGATCGCGCTGGCGCTGGGCTTCTTCGGCGGCATGATCGGCATCGTCGCCAACGTCGTGTCCGCAGCGCTGCTGATGGCCTATGCCGTGCTGGGTTTCGCGGTGCTGCACGCCGTCACGCTCGGTATCAACAGCCGCCCCTTTGTGCTCGGCGGCGTCTACGCCTCCGTGATGATTTTCGGCTGGCCGGTGCTGGCGCTCTGCATCCTCGGCCTGATCGAGACCGCCATCGATCTGCGTGCCCGCATCGCGCAAAAGCGGCCGCCGCCGGCGCCGCCCGCCAACCGAATCTAGCCTTCTTACTTAACCGTTTCAGATCAACTCAAGGAGTGACGACAATGGACGTGATCCTACTCGAGCGTATCGGCCGGCTTGGCCAAATGGGCGATGTGGTCAAAGTGAAGGACGGCTATGCCCGTAACTTCCTGCTGCCCCGCGGCAAGGCGCTGCGCGCCAGCGCCGACAACAAGGCCCGCTTCGAGGGCATGAAGGCCGAATTGCAGACCAAGAGCCTGGAAGCCAAGGGCGAAGCCGGCAAGCTCGCCGCCAAGGTCGACGGCAAGACCTACGTCGTGATCCGTCAGGCGAGCGAAACCGGCCAGCTGTTCGGCTCGGTGTCGACCCGCGACATCGCCAGCCTGATCCAGGCCGAAGGTGCCGACGTCAACCGCGCCCAGATCGCGCTGAACGCACCGATCAAGCTGATCGGCGCTTACAAGGTGCCGCTCGACCTGCACCCGGACGTCGAAGTGACCGTCACTGTCACCGTCGCCCGCAGCGAGGCGGAAGCCGAGCGCATCGCCCGTGGCGAGAACGTCAACATCCGTCGCGACGATGACGAGGAGGATGCGGCCGAAGCACTGGCCAAGGCCGAGGCTTTGTTCGACGAAAACAAGACGGCGGACGAAGACGACAGCGAGGCCGAAGGCGAAGAAACCGCCGACGCCGAGAAGCCGGCCAAGGCCGCCAAGAAGAAGAAAGACGCCGACGAGGACTGACGCAGGTCTCGACCGCGTTAATCAGGCTTGGAAGCCGGTGCAGCCTTTGGCTCACCGGCTTTCTCGTCTGCGGGCTTAGCGTCCACTGGCTTCGCCTGTGCCGGTTCGGAGGCCTCGACGGGAGTGCTATCCGAAGCCTTGGTCTCGGCCGGTTTCGACCTGGTCGCGCCAGATTTCGTCTCGCCAGGCGCCGTCTCGCCAGGCTTGGCTGGCTCCGGTCGCCGCGCAGCCGGTTTCCCCTTGTCATCAGCTTTGCCACGGCGGGCCGGCGTCCTGGACGGCGGAGCGGCTCTGTCCACGGTTTCCAGATACGCAGCGATGGCCGCGGCGGTTTCCCGGCTGGACGTATAATGCTGCCTCAGGAACGAGCTGAGCCCGAAAATTCCTCCGGCCTTGGTCAGCCCCTGCGGCGACTTGTGGCAGAGGGCGCAGTTTGAGGCGAACAGCTGAGCGCCAGTCTTGCCCTGCCCGAGGATCTCCTGCGCTGCCGCCGGCAGCACGAGGGTCAGCGCCAAAATCCCCGTCACCAGCCGGAGACCGCCATTAAAAACTGTCATTCTGGTCCATCCCCTGCTCGCGGCGCGCCGTTCGCCCGCCATCGCGATTCAATCGTCCTGATAACGTATTGGCGGCTGTTGGGACCCTGCCAGATTCCGCCGCGCGCGGCCATTTGTGGCATTGCTGTACCGCGACTTTTTTGATCAAATCCTGGGCACTGACGGAAAGGCACCCGACCTTTGACGGGCCAAGGAGAAGCGACGGCAGACCGATAAACGCATGAGAGGAATTGGGGGCGGCCGATGGACCGGTTGCTTCAGTTTCTGCTGAAGACCTTCATCCGGCGAGGGACTTTCAGGGTAACCACCTCGCGCGGCACGGTTTTCACATTCGGCGATGGGACCGGCCAGCCGGTATCGGTCCGCTTTACCTCACGCGCCGCCGAATGGGGCATTCTCCTCGATCCCGAACTCAAGTTCGGCGAATCCTACATGAACGGCACCTTCGTGGTCGAGCAAGGCTCGATCGCCGATGTGCTGGCCATCGCCCTCGGGCAGGGATCCGATGTGCCGCACTGGGCGCTGCTGCAGACCTGGCTGCGGTATCTGAAGCGGCGGCTAAGCCAGTTCAACCCGCGCCCGCGCTCGCGCCGCAACGTCGCGCACCACTACGACCTCGACGGCCGCTTGTATTCGCTCTTCCTCGATGCCGACCGGCAGTACAGCTGTGCCTATTTCGAGTTCCCCGGCCAGTCGCTGGACGATGCGCAGCTGGCCAAGAAGCGTCACCTTGCGGCCAAGCTGAAACTTAGCCCGGACGATCTCAAATCGCCGCCTCGCTTGCTCGATATCGGCTGCGGCTGGGGCGGTCTCGGACTTTATCTCGCCGATATCGGCGGCGCCGACGTGACTGGCATCACGCTGTCACGAGAACAACTTGGCGTCGCCAACGCGCGCGCCGCGGAAAAGGGCATGTCCTCCCGCGCCCGCTTCGTGCTGCGCGATTATCGGGACGTCACCGGTCCGTTCGACCGCGTTGTGTCGGTTGGCATGTTCGAACACGTCGGCGTCAATCACTACGACGCCTTCTTCCGCAAGGGCGCGCAGTTGCTGGCCGACGACGGGGTGATGGTGCTCCATTCTATCGGACGCTCAGAAGGCCCCAGCGTGACCAACGCATGGATTTCCAAGTACATTTTCCCCGGCGGCTATATACCGTCCTTGTCGGAAGTTCTGGCGGCGGTGCAGAAATCCGGCCTGCTGGTGACCGACATCGAGATCCTGCGGCTGCATTACGCCGAGACCCTCAGGCACTGGCGCGAGCGGTTTATCGCGCACCGCGGCGAAGTCGAGCGCATCTACGATCAGCGCTTCGTGCGGATGTGGGAATTCTACCTGGCGGCGTCGGAAATGGCCTTCCGCGAGCAGAACATGATGGTGTTCCAACTCCAACTGACGAAACGGCAGAAGGTGGTGCCGATGACACGCGACTATATCGTGCGCGAGGAACAGCGGCTGCGAATGGCCGAAGCGGCGCGCCGCCCGCCTCTTCGGCTGGCCGGCGAGTAAACTGTCTCGCACCCGCGCCCGATACACCGGTCAAGAAAAAACCGGCAGCAGCCCCCATCGATTTTCGCTTGTGAATTGCGGGCACGTTAACGCGTTGTTTCCTGCCCGCCGGAACGCGCGTGCTATGCCACATTTTCCGGGTAAGCAAAGACATCATGGCACCAATCGATTCGGCACTCCGCAAGCAGCTCGAACCTGCGCCGCAGTTTCGTTCCGCTCCGCACAATATCGAGGCGGAACAGGCGCTGCTGGGCGCTATTCTGGTCAATAACGAAGCCTATTACCGTGTATCGGATTTTCTCGAGCCGACGCATTTCTTCGAGCCGATCCACCAGAAAGTGTTCCAGCTGTCGCGCGACCTGATCCGCGCCGGCAAGATCGCCACCCCAATCACCCTGAAAACATTCCTCGACGGCAATGTAGACATCGGTGGCATGACGCTGAGCCAGTATCTGGCCCGCCTCGCCGCCGAAGCCACCACCATCATCAACGCCGAGGACTACGGCCGCACCATCTACGACCTGTCGATCCGCCGGGCGCTGATCATCGTCGGCGAGGACATGGTCAATGTCGCCTACGACGCGCCGGTCGACTTCTCGCCGCGCGACCAGATCGAGGATTCCGAGCGCAAACTGTTCGAACTAGCCGAAACCGGCCGCTACGACGGCGGTTTCCAGGGCTTCGGCCAGGCGCTGACCACCGCTATCGACATGGCGGCCAATGCCTTCCAGCGCGATGGCAAACTGTCCGGCATCGCCACCGGCCTCGACGACCTCGACCGCATGATGGGCGGCCTGCAGAAATCCGACTTGATCGTGCTGGCCGGCCGTCCCGGCATGGGCAAGACCGCGCTCGCCACTAATATCGCCTTCAACGTCGCCAATGCCTGGGCCGGCGAGGTGCGCGCCGACGGCCACACCGTCACCACCAATGGCGGCATCGTCGGCTTCTTCTCGCTGGAAATGTCGGCCGAGCAGCTCGCCACCCGTATCATCGCCGAGCAGACCGAGATTCCCTCGAACCAGATCCGCCGCGGCGCGATCAACGAAGCCCAGTTCGAGAAGATCAAGGACTATTCGATCCGGCTGCAGAATCTGAAGCTTTACGTCGATGAGACCGGCGGTCTGTCGATCGCGCAATTGGCGGCCCGCGCGCGGCGGCTCAAGCGCCAGCGCGGCCTCGACCTGATCGTGGTCGACTACCTGCAACTGCTGACCGGCTCATCGAAGCGCTCGTCGGAAAACCGCGTGCAGGAAATCACCGAGATCACCACGCGCCTCAAGGCGCTGGCCAAGGAACTGGCGGTGCCGGTGATCGCGCTGTCGCAGTTGTCGCGTCAGGTCGAAAGCCGCGAAGACAAGCGCCCGCAATTGTCCGATCTGCGTGAATCCGGATCGATCGAACAGGACGCCGACGTGGTTATGTTCGTCTACCGAGAAGAATATTACCTGAAAAACAAGGAGCCGCGGCCTGGATCAGAAGAGCATTTCAAGTGGCAATCTGAAATGGATGCCATGATGGGCAAGGCCGAAGTCATCATCGGCAAGCAGCGACATGGCCCAACCGGCACAGTCCCGCTCCACTTCAATGGCGAGATCACCAAGTTCTCGACTCTGGCCGAGTCCGATCACATCCCGGCGCGGCTCGAATAAGTCCGTTCCGCAGCATGGACGGAGCGGCCCGAGGCCGCTAAACCGTTCACGTCATGGCCGAAGCTGAACCCGCACTGCAACCGGATCTCGATCCACCCGCCGACCCGGCGGATCACGCCTTCACGGCCGGCCCGCCGGCCGCGGAAGCCGGCGGCATCCTCACCATCGATCTCACCGCTATCGAAGCCAACTGGCGCGCGCTCGGACGCCGCGCCATGCCGTCGGAATGCGCGGCCGTCATCAAGGCCGACGCCTATGGCTGCGGTCTCGAACAGGTCGCAGCGCATTTGGTGCGCGCAGGCTGCAGAACCTTCTTCGTCGCCGACTTGGCAGAAGCCCGCCGCGCCCGCGCGGTCGCTCCGGACGCCGCCATCTATGTGCTCAGCGGGCTGATGGCCGGCACCGGCCCGGTCTATGCCGAATTGCGTGCGCGGCCGGTCATCGGCAGCCTGGTCGAACTGGCCGAGTGGGACGCGTTTGTGTCGGCCCAAGGGTGGCACGGCGGTGCCGCACTGCACGTCGATACCGGCATGAACCGGCTTGGCATCAGCGCCAATGATGCCGCCGCACTGGCCCCGCGCATCCGCGCCGAAAATCACGGCATCACGTTGCTGATGAGCCACCTCGCCTACGCCGAGAAAGCCGACCACCCGCTCACCGACCGTCAGGTCCGGCTGTTCCGGGAGGTGCGTATTCTGTACCGCGGCATTCCCGCGTCGCTTGCCAATTCATCGGGCGTGTTCATCGGCAATCCGGCGCATTGCGACATGGTGCGGCCGGGTGTGGCGTTGTACGGCGTCAATCCGACCCCCGGCCACCGCAACCCCATGCGCCCGGTCGTTAATCTGCAGGCCCGCATCGTCCAATTGCGGACCGTGCCGAAGGGCGAGACCGTCGGCTACGACGCTGCCTGGACCACGCGCCGCGCCACCCGCATCGCCGTGGTCGCGGTCGGCTATGCCGATGGCTATCCCCGCGCCGCCTCCAGTTCCGACGAAGCGCCGGGCGGCGCCGCGATCGTCGCCGGCAAGCGCTGCCCGCTGGCCGGGCGGGTCTCGATGGACCTGATGGCCATCGACATCACCGACCTGCCCGACGGCGCCGCGCGCCGTGGCGATATGGTCACCCTGATCGGCGATGAGCTGACCCTCGACGACGTCGCCAAAGCGGCCGGTACGATCGGCTATGAGATCCTGACCGGTCTCGGCCGCCGCTATCACCGGGTGTACCGGACCGCCTGACAGCGGCCTGTTCACCGGCTTTTAAACAATGTTCTTGTATTGTTCTCGTCGTCGCTCTAGCGTCGGCGAACGCATTTTCACGATTCCGGGGCCCTCCCATGTCCAAGCGCAGCCTCAGCTTCATCTGCCAGAACTGCGGCGCCGCCGCTTCGCGCTGGCAGGGGAAATGCGAAGCCTGCGGCGAATGGAACACGCTGACCGAGGAAGGCGCCGACCGCCCCGCCGGTCCCGGCCGCAAGGCCGGCAAGGGCCGCCTGTTCAAGCTGGAAGGGCTGGCGGGCGACGCGCTCGACGCGCCGCGGCTGGCCTGCGGCGTCACGGAGCTGGACCGCGTCACCGGCGGCGGCTTTGTGCGCGGCTCGGTGCTGCTGATGGCCGGCGACCCGGGCATCGGCAAATCGACGCTGCTGATCCAGGCGACCGCGGCGATGGCGCGGACGGGCCACCGCGCCGTCTACATTTCCGGCGAGGAAGCCGTGGCGCAGGTTCGGCTGCGCGCCGAGCGGCTGGGATTGCGTGATGCGCCGGTCGACCTCGCCGCCGAGACCTCGGTCGAGGACATCATCGCCACGCTGTCGGAAGGCAAGGTGCCGCGCCTGATCGTCATCGACTCGATCCAGACCATGTGGACCGAACAGGTCGAATCCGCCCCGGGCACCGTCAGTCAGGTTCGCGGCGCGGCCCAATCGCTGATCCGCTTCGCCAAGCGCTCCGGCGCCGCCATCATCCTGGTCGGCCACGTCACCAAAGACGGCCAGATTGCAGGCCCCCGCGTGGTCGAGCACATGGTTGACGCCGTGCTGTCCTTCGAGGGTGAAGGCTCGCACCAGTTCCGCATTCTGCGCGCCGTCAAAAACCGTTTCGGCCCGACCGACGAAATCGGCGTGTTCGAGATGACCGGGGCGGGGTTGCGCGAAGTTACCAATCCATCGGAACTGTTTCTGTCCGAGCGCGATCTCGGTTCGCCCGGCACCGCCGTGTTCGCCGGCATGGAGGGCTCGCGTCCGCTGCTGGTGGAGATCCAGGCGCTGGTGGCGCCGACGTCGCTCGGCACGCCGCGCCGCTCGGTGGTCGGCTGGGATTCCAGCCGGCTGTCGATGGTGCTGGCGGTGCTGGAGGCACATTGCGGCGTCAAGCTGGGCGGCTACGACGTGTACCTCAATGTCGCTGGCGGCATGCGCATCCAGGAACCGGCCGCCGATCTCGCCGCCGCCGCCGCGCTGGTCTCGTCGCTGGCGAACTCACCCCTTCCCGCCGATGCGGTTTATTTCGGGGAGGTATCGCTGTCGGGCGCCATCCGCCCGGTGGCGCATGCGGCCAGCCGGCTGAAAGAAGCGGCCAAGCTCGGCTTCGCGCGCGCCGTTGTGCCCGACGCCGGGCGCGGCGAATCCGGCGGTCTGAACGCCGACTATGTCGGCAGCCTGGCGAGCCTGGTGGCCGACATCGCGGCCCTCGGCAAACCGCGTCCGGCGGCGAAAACCCGTGGACAAGACGGGTGACGGCACGGTGACGCCCGGCTATACACAGGGCGCGCCGAAACCGCCGCCTGCGGCGGCCTGACATGCCGGGCCGCCTGCCCAGAAAATGAGTTTAAAATTAAGACCTTAAGGACGACCTTGCCGCCCTGTGCCGGAGCCGTGCCGGCGTTCCCGGATTCGCTCCGCGGGCGCGCGTTCGTCGGTCGCTGTCCCCTGTCCTGCCTTAGGAGCGCGTGAAGCGACGATGCCCGTCACATTGCTCGACATTCTGTTGCTGGTCGTGATGCTGATTTCCGGGCTGCTGGCGATGATCCGCGGCTTCATGCGCGAGATTCTGTCGATCGGCGCCTGGGGTGTCGCGGCGGTGGTGACGTTGTATTCCTATTCACGCGTGCTGCCGATCGTGAAGGGTTACGTGGCCAGCGACACGATCGCCGCCGCCGTCACCATCGGCACCGTGTTCCTGGTGACGCTTCTGGTGGTCTCGATCATCACTGTGCGCATATCAGACATGATCCTCGACAGCCGGGTCGGGGCGCTGGACCGCACGCTCGGCTTTCTGTTCGGCCTCGGCCGCGGATTAATCATTGTTGTGGTGGCGTTTCTGTTCTTTGCGTGGCTGGTTCCCGAGCGCAGCCAGCCGGAATGGGTGCGGGGCGCCAAGTCGAAGGTCGTGCTGGAAAGTACGGGACAATGGCTGATGTCGATGTTGCCGGATGACCCTGAGAGCACCATCTTACAGAGATTGAAGAAGCCGGCTCCGGCCGATCCCGACGTGCCGGCAGCCCCGGGACAGCGTTCGGACCTTCCGGCACCGGTGGTTCAGGCGCACAACAGCGGAACGCAATAACGATGGAAAAGCCCCGGCAAGACCTCGTGGCGACGGCGGACAGCACCTTCGATCCCAACGCCGACCGCCTGCGCGAGGAATGCGGGGTGTTCGGGATATTCAATCATCCGGATGCGGCGGCGATCACCGCGCTTGGCCTTCATGCGCTCCAGCATCGCGGCCAGGAAGCGGCCGGCATCGTTACCTTCGACGGCAAGCGCTTTCATTCCGAGCGCCGCATGGGTCTGGTCGGCGACGCCTTTACCCGCCGGGAGGTGATCGACCGCCTGCCCGGCAATTCGGCGGTCGGTCACGTCCGCTACTCCACGACCGGCGAAACCATCCTGCGCAACGTTCAGCCGCTGTTCGCCGAGCTGAACGCCGGCGGCTTTGCCATCGGCCACAACGGCAATCTGACCAACGGCGTCAAGCTGCGCCGCGATCTGGTGCGCGAAGGCGCCATGATGCAGTCGACCACCGACACCGAGGCGATCCTGCATCTGGTGGCGAAATCGGCCCGTAACCGGTTTGTCGACCGCTTCATCGACGGTCTGCGCCAGCTTGAAGGCGCCTATGCCTTCGTCGGACTCACCAACAAGAAGCTGGTCGGCGCGCGCGATCCGCTCGGCATCCGGCCGCTGGTGATCGGCAGCCTCGACGGCTGTCCGATCTTGGCGTCGGAAACCTGCGCCCTCGACATCATCGGCGCGCAATACGTGCGCGATGTCGAAAACGGCGAAGTGGTGGTATTCGACGAGGACGGCGCGCAGTCGCACAAGCCGTTCCCGCCGGTCCAGTCACGCCCCTGCATCTTCGAGTACATCTATTTCGCCCGCCCCGACTCCATCGTCGGCGGCCGCAGCGTCTACAACGTCCGCAAGACGCTCGGCGTCGAACTGGCCCGCGAAGCACCGGCGCCCGCCGACGTGATCGTGCCGGTGCCGGACTCCGGCGTGCCGGCCGCGATCGGTTATTCGCAGGAATCGGGTATCCCCTACGAGCTCGGCATCATTCGCAATCATTATGTCGGCCGCACCTTTATCGAGCCGACGCAGGCAATTCGCGACCAGGGAGTCCGGCTCAAGCACTCCGCCAACCGCGCGGTGGTCGCCGGCAAACGCATCGTGCTGGTCGACGACTCGATCGTGCGCGGCACCACATCACGCAAGATCGTGCAGATGATGCGCGACGCCGGCGCCACCGAAGTTCACTTCCGCATCGCCTCGCCGCCCATCACGCATCCGGACTATTACGGCATCGACACGCCGGAACGCGACAAGCTCCTCGCCGCCACGCACGACCTGGAAGGCATGCGCCGGTTCATCGGCGCCGATACGCTGGCCTTCCTGTCGGTCGATGGCATTTATCGCGCCATGGGCTTCGACAAACGCGATGCGGTACGGCCGCAGTTCACCGACCACTGCTTCACCGGCGATTACCCAACTCCCCTGACCGATCAGGGCGCCACCGACGCCAGCCCGCGCCAACTGTCGCTACTGGCCGAGGCCATCTGACCGGCAAAAAAAGCCCGTTTAATCGGGCAAAAGCCCCGCCTTGGCCCTGCGGAACTTTTACAAGTCCCGAACCTCCCGGTATTCTGGGTCGCTACGGTCTCGCGACTCGCGGTGAATTGCCCCGCGCGCATCCGCTTCCTGGGAAAACCGCCATGCTCGAATATTTTCGGCAGTTGTGGGACGACGCCAGCCTGTCGCCGCACGGCATCTGCTTGTTGTGGCGGCCGGACTTGATCTGGACCCATGTCACCGCAGACGCACTGATCGGCCTGTCGTATTTTTCCATTCCCGTCGCACTTGCTTATTTCGTCTCGCGCCGCACGGACATCCAGTTCGGCTGGGTGTTTTGGGCCTTCGCCTTTTTTATTCTCGCCTGCGGCACCACGCATTTCTTCGCCATCTGGACGCTCTGGGTCCCCGATTATGGCATCGAGGCCATCATCAAGATTGTTACCGCGGCGCTATCGGTGTTCACGGCCGTGATGCTGTGGCCGCTGCTGCCGAAGGCGCTGGCCATTCCTTCGACGGTCCAGTTGCAGAGCATGAACGAGGAACTGACCCGGCAGATCAGCGAACGCAACGCCGCGCTGGCCGAACTGCGCGCCGAGAAAGCCGAGCGGCTCAAGACCGAGGAAATGCTCCGGCAGGCGCAGAAGATGGAAGCGGTCGGCCAGCTTACCGGCGGCATCGCGCATGATTTCAATAACCTGCTCACCATCGTCGTCGGCAACCTCGAGCGTCTGGAAAAGCGCTTCCGCGACGACCCTGAGGCCCACCGCGCGATCCGCGGCGCTATGGAAGGTGCCACGCGCGGCGCCGCGCTGACGCAGAAGCTGTTGGCCTTCGGCCGCCGTCAGCCGTTCACGACGCAACAGCTCGATGCCAATGCGGTGGTCGAGAGCATGGCCGATCTGATCCGCCGCGCCGTCGGCGAGCGCATCACGGTCGAACTCGATCTCACGCCAGACCTGTGGCCCGTCGAGGTCGATCCGAGTCAACTGGAGAACGCACTGCTCAATCTGGCGGTCAATGCGCGGGACGCCATGCCGGACGGCGGCACGCTCACGATCCGAAGCAGCAATGTTGTTCGCCCGCGCATGGCCGATGACGAAACTCGCAACGGCCATAGCGTCCTGCTGACAGTCAGCGACACCGGCAGCGGCATGGCGCCGGACGTGCTCGGCCGCGCCTTCGAACCGTTTTATACGACCAAGCCGGTCGGTCAGGGCTCGGGACTGGGCCTCAGCCAGGTCTATGGCTTCGTCAATCAGTCGGACGGCCATATCGACATCGACAGCGAGCCGGGCAAAGGCACCAGCGTGCACATGTACCTGCCGCGCGCGCAGCCAACCGATCAGCGCCAGCTCTCCGCCGATACATTCGCGCCTTACGCCGCGTCCGCGCTCGGCCAGGCAGGTTAACGAGCATGCCGGCCACACCCCGGGTCCTGATCGTCGAGGATGAGTTTCTGGTGCGCGACATGATCGTGTACGAGTTGCAGCAAGCTGGCTTCGAGGTGCAGGAAGCCGCCACCGCGGAAGACGCGCTGTCGCTGCAGATAGACCATCTCGATCTGCTGTTCACCGACATCCGCCTGCCGGGGATCGACGGCTGGCGGCTGGCCGAGGAGATCCGTTCGCGCCATGCCAACGTGCCGGTCATCTATGCCAGCGGTTATTCCGAACGCATGACCCCGCTGCCCCGCAGCAAGTTTCTGCAAAAGCCGTATTTGCCGTCGCAGGTGTTGCGCACCGCCGCGGAACTGGGCATCAAGCTCCCTGACGATCCATTGAGCTGAGACATATGCCCGGACCTCTCTCCGACCGAATTGCGCTGGTCACAGGCGCCTCCCGCGGAATTGGCGCGGCTATCGCGCTGGAACTGGCGCAAGCTGGCGCGCACGTGGTGGCGGTCGCGCGCACGGTCGGCGGGCTCGAGGAACTCGACGACAAAATCCGCGCCGCCGGTGGCACGGCCACGCTGGTGCCGCTGGACGTTACGGATAACGACGGCATCGCCCGGCTGGCCTTGGCGCTGCACGAACGTTACGGCCGCCTTGACGTCATGGTCGGCAATGCGGGCGTTCTGGGCCCGCTGTCGCCCGTCGCCCATATCGAGCCCAAGGTCTGGAACAACATGTTCGCGGTGAACGTCACCGCCAACTGGCAACTGATCCGCACCATGGACCCGCTGCTCCGAGCCGCGCCGGCCGGACGTGCTGTGTTCATGACCTCCGGCGTGGCCCATTACGGTCGCGCCTATTGGGGTCCCTATGCAGCGTCGAAGGCGGCTCTGGAAGAGATGGTGCGCGCCTATGCCGCGGAGACGGCGACGACATCTGTACGCGCCAATCTCTATGCACCCGGCCCAACGCGTACGCGCATGTATCTGGGCGCTTTCCCCGGCGTCGATCCAGAAACGCTGCCGACACCGGAAACGGTGGCGGCGAAAATCATGCCGTTGTGCGCACCTGACTGCACCGAGACCGGAAAGATTTACAGCTTCCGCGAAGCACGCTTTCTGGCGTTTCCGGTCCCGGCTTGATGCGCTTGCCGCACGATACGTGAAGCGCCTTTCGTCTTTTCAAAACATTCCATTGCTTCAATAGCGACGTCCTGCCGCTGCTTGGCGATCCGGGTTTCACCGGGTTAAGCTTCGGGTGGACGACTTCTCAATGGTCGCTGCAAGCAGGGTTGCAAGCCCGGGCCGACATCGGGACACCAACCCATATCAGGGGGATAGACCTATGCGAGCTTTAGCGCTGTCCGTGGTCATGGCGTCGGCCTTGCTGATCGCCGGCTGCTCCGAGGGGCCGCAAGGACCAGCCGGTGCGGCAGGTCCGAAGGGAGACACCGGTGCGCAAGGACCGGTTGGACCGGCGGGTCCGCCGGGACCGGCCGGCATCGCCGGACCGGCAGGCCCAGCAGGGAAAGACGGCGCGGCGGGGCCCGCGGGTCCGCAGGGACCGGCCGGCCCGCAAGGCGCCAGAGGCGAGGCCGGCGCGAACGCCGGCGTCACAATGCGACTGGTACAGATGGGATCGGCCGATTGCAGCGGCAGCGGCTGCAAGGTCTCGTGCAACGCAGACGAAGTCATCGCCTCGGCGGTCTGTACGGCCGATACACCGGTTCTGCCCCTTGTGCAGGCATCGTCGGCCCAATGCGGTCCGGCCAACGGCATGACGGCGATCTGCGCCAAGAAATAGTTTGCGGGTGACAAAGGAGGCCGCCGGTGACGGCGGCCTCTCGCCTGCATCAATGCTTGTGCTTGGCCCGGCCTTTGAACGGGTTGTCTTTCTCGCGCAGCATCAAGCGTATCGGCGTGCCCGGAATCTCGAACGCCTCGCGCAGCGAGTTGACCAGATAGCGCTTATAGGCATCCGGCAGCGCGTCGGCGCGCGTGCAGAACAGGACAAAACTCGGCGGTCTGGATTTCGCCTGCGTGATGTAGTTCAGGCGCAGTCTGCGTCCCGAAACGGCCGGCGGCGGATGCGCGTCGATGGTCGCCTCGAACCAGCGATTGAGCGCGCTGGTCGGAATGCGCTTATTCCAAATTTCGTGCGCCTTGACGATCGCCTGCATAAGCCGGTTGAGCCCCTCTCCCGTCAAGGCCGATACAGCGACCAAGGGCACACCTTTCATCTGCGTCAGCTTCTCGTCGGCGACCTCGCGCAATTTGGTGATGGCCCCGGCGGTCTGCTCCTTGAGGTCCCACTTGTTGACCGCGAGCACGATCGCGCGGCCTTCCTGTTCGACCAGATCGGCGATGCGCTGGTCCTGCTCCTCGAAGGCGTTCTGCACATCGAGCAGTACCACGACCACCTCGGCAAAACGCACGGCGTTGAGCGCGTCGGCAACCGAGAGCTTCTCAAGCTTCTCATCGACACGCGAACGGCGGCGCAGGCCCGCGGTGTCGTGCAGCCGGAATTTCTGACCATGCCAGTCGATGTCGACGGCAATGGCGTCACGGGTGGTGCCGGCTTCCGGTGCCGTCAGCAGCCGCTCCTCGCCCAGCAGCCGGTTAACCAGGGTCGACTTGCCGGCATTCGGGCGGCCGACAATGGCGACGCGGATCGGCTGCGGCCCCGACGGTTCGGTCGCGGCCTGGGCTGCTGCCGCGGTCTCCGCCGGCAAGGCCCGACGCAGCGCGTCGTAGAGATCGCTCATGCCTTCGTTGTGTTCGGCCGAGATCGCCACCGGCTCGCCGAGACCCAGCTCATAGGCCTCCATGCGCCGCTCTTCGGCCAGACGTCCCTCACTCTTGTTGGCGATCAGCACCGTCGGCTTGCCCGACTTGCGCGCCAGATTGGCAAAGGCGTGGTCGGCTGGCGTCGGTCCCGCCCGCACGTCGATCATGAAAAACAACGCATCGGCCTGAGCGATCGCGGTTTCAGTCTGCGCGCGCATGCGGCCCGGCAGCGACTCGGGGGCGGCTTCCTCCAGTCCCGCGGTGTCGATGACGGTGAAATCGAGGTCGCCGAGATTGCCCTCGCCCTCGCGGCGGTCGCGCGTCACGCCGGGACGGTCGTCGACCAGCGCCAGACGCCGGCCGACCAGCCGGTTGAACAGCGTCGACTTGCCCACATTGGGACGCCCGACAATGGCGACAGTAAAGCTCATTGGATGATCATTTCGATTGGCGCGAGAGGGGCCTACTAAGCACACTTGCGGCCATTCCGGCACGCGGCATACGCCGGCGCCGGAATCAAGGACATCATATCCGCAAGGGACCCCAGTCCGCGCTTGCTGGCCCTATCAGCGCGTGAAGGTGCCCGGCGGCGGTGCCGAAGGCCAAGGTGCGGTGCTGTTCTGCGCCGGCGACGGCCACGGCTCCTGCGCCTGCTGCGGCGCCGGCTGCT
>JALHNV010000077.1 GCA_022843325.1 Pseudolabrys sp.
ACGCGGTTGAGCACCACCTGCGCCACCGCCATCTGGCCGCGGATCGGTTCGCTGCGCGCCTCGAAATAAATCGCGTTGGCGAGGCACTTCTCCGCGCGGGCGTATTCCTTGCCTTCGAGCTGCAGGCGCTGCGCGGGTGACGGCGGCGGCACGCCCGGCGCTTCGCGCGGCAGCGGCACCAGATGAATTGGAATCGGCTGCGCCATCGGCAATGACAGAGATGGCGCGCGCGATTCGGCCGGCGGCATCGAGAGCGAGTCACCACCTATGCTGGCGAGCGTCACCTGAGCCTGACGATCGGACGCGGCCGGCCTTTGCTCAAGCATCGCCGGGAACGGCCGGGAGAATACAGGCGGAGAGACCATGGCCAGTTCAACAGCGTCTTCATGACTGAGCGACGCCAGCTCGGCCACTGGCGAGACGGTGCGCTTCATCGCGACAGACGTGGACGGCGCCGGAGCGCGCTGTGGTACCGGCGCCGCCACCCGCTCACGCGGGATTTGCACGGTGACCGAGGCCGACGATTGCGTCAGCGAAATGTGATCGATGCCGGTGCGAATCAATTCCGGCAATGCAGCGATGCTGGTACCGCTGCTGTTGAAAAACTGGTGTGCGGATTCGACCGAGCGGATGTTCATGACGTCGAGTGCGCTGAGCGTCACCGCTCCGCCGGCAAAAAGGATGCACAGGCGCTTGGCGCCGAGCAGTACTTTTTCCTCAAACGTGGGACCGCATGGGTCAATGCTACGTGTCAGCAATGTCAGCTCCCCGCATGCCCGGATTATTCTTGTCGGGCAGCAAATACCTTAGCGGGGGAAGTTGCGGTCGCGCCGTTTCTTAAGACTCTTTTTACCAGACAAGGCAAACACACATAATTAACTTAACCATGGCGGCGCCGTTAGCGCCGCCAACCTTGGCCAAATCCAAAAAAACGCTGCCATGAGTCGCGCGACGGCGGTGGGCCCGGCGGGGCAACGGGATCGATCTCGGGTCCAGCATCCGGTCCCGGGTCGTCAGGTGCATGCACCAGTGGGATGATCGGCTCGGCCGCACGAGCGCGCGGTGCGGGTTTTACCGGCTCCGGTGACACAGATTGCGGCTCGGGCGATCGCGCAGGCTCAGGGGCCGCTTCCGGTTCGATCGTCGCGACCGGCTCCGGCGGCGTCGACTCGGGCGCGGGCGATACGATCTCGGTCGCAACCGGCGGCTCTTCGACCGGCGGCGTAGGTGCGTCCAGCTCAATCACGGGCCGGACCACGCCGATTTCCGCCAGCGGCACGCGCCACTGATAGCCGTCGAGCCGGCCACTTGGCGACACCGGCCGCCACTGATCTGAAACGACTCCGTCGGCGGTCCAGGCCGGATCGCCGGCCGCGCGCATCGCGCGGCTCATCCATTCGCGCACGCGTCCTTCGTCGCCATGCTCGGTGTGTTCGATCGCCGCCATGAGTTCGGCGACGCGCCGGGTCGGCGACGACAGATATGGCGCAAGCGCTTCACGCGCGGCGCCGAACTCGCGCGCATCGAGCGCGGCGCGCGCGACCGCCAGCGCGCCTTCGATATGACCGGGCGCCCGGTCGGCCAATACCTGCATGCGCATCAAACGCTCGCGCGCCGAATCGCCAAGCCGGAGATTGGCGTAAGCCTCGGCGATATCGGGATGCGGGTTGAGTCCCCACGCCTTGTCAAGAATGCGCCGCGCCTTGCGCTGCTCATTCGATTCCGTGAGCCGCCGCCCAGCCAGCGCCGCCGCCGGCACAAGATCGGGGGCCAGCTTGACCGCCTCAAGCACCGCGGCGCGCGCGCCATCGCGATCGCTGTCTTCAAGTTCGATGGCACGCGCCGTCAACAGCACCGCGCGCTTGCGCTGGTAATCGGCTTTGTCCTGCGTCCCCCGGGTCTGCTCGAGCGCCGTCAGCGCGCCGGCCCAGTCGCCGGCGGCGCAACGATCGTCGAGCACGGCCTGTCCGGCCCAGGTGAGCGCCGGATCGGCTTTCACCGCCTGCTCGGCGACCTGACGCGCAGATTCCGCATCGTCGCGACGCTGCGCTTCGACATAGAGGCCGCGCAGACCCAGCAGTTTGGTGTCGTCCCGCGCGGCCATGGCGCGGAAGGCGCGTTCGGCGCTGGCGCGGTCGCCGGCCATCTGCGCCGATTGCGCGGTGAGCAATAAGGTCAAGGGATCGCCCGGCGAAAGCCGCGCCGCCTCGGCGGCCGATTTGCGCGCCTGCTTCAGATCGCCGGCGCCGATGGCCACCAGCCCGCGCGAGATGGCGAGATAGCCTTTCATGGCGCGGCGATGACGGAAGAACAGCGACACCTGCTCGGGCGAGCGCATCAAGCCACGCAGCACCGACCACAGGAATATCGCGACCACCACCAGAGCGGCGACAGCCAGCGCCGCCACCATCAATGATGTTTCGACACGGTAGCCCATCCAGACGACGGAAACGTCGCCGGGACGATCCGCCACCCAGGCGAAGCCGGCGGCGATGGCAAGGACGGCAAGAAGAAACAGGACAACGCGGATCATGACGCCCTCACTTCTGACCGAGGGCCAGGGAGGCGTCAGCGGCGAGCTGACGCGCGGCGGTCAGCGCGGCCTGTCGCGCATTGGCCTTGTCAACGAATGCTTGCGCCGGCGCACGCGCGGCAGCGTCCAGCTTGCCGAGTTCGGCAAGCGCCGCGGCAAGATCCGCCTTGGCGGCCGCCGCCTCGATCCGTGCCAGCACCGCGACGTTGTCGTCGCCGGGCGGTGCATCGACGGGACGGATGCGCACCAGCCGGCTCGCATTGGCCTCAAGCTTTTCCAGGAAACCGCCGGTCGCCGGCGGCGGGCCGGCCGCCTTGTTCATCGCCGGCAAGGCCGCGCGCAATTCTGCAATCAGTGCGGCAGGGCTGGGAAGGCCGGTGACGGCAAAAGGCTCGAGCGGCGCGACAGCCTTGGCATCGGCGCCGAGCGCTTTCACTTGCGCGAGGGCCGGGCCAAACGGCGCGCCGCTGACCACGGCGCTGTATAGCGCGGTCGCGCTCAACGCCAACCGCGCCGACGTATCGGCAGCCGCCGATGTCGTCGCGAGACTGGCGACCTGACTGCGCGATTCCTTGACCGCCTGCTCCAGCGTAGCGATGCGCTTCTGCAAGGCATCGACATCGGCGGACGGCACGCTGGCCTCGGCGGTCTTGGCCACATCGGTCAGACCGGCGCGGAGATCGCTGACGGCCTTCTCGGCCGCCTCGGCGCGCTGACGCGCTGCCGCTGCGTTGGCCGCGGTATCGTCACTGCGCTTGGTCAGCGCAGCGAGCGCGACACCGAGCGATTTAACGGCGTTGTCGGCGGCGGCGAGCTTCTCCGCCGCGCCGCCGTCGCCGGCCGGTAATGTCGCAACAGCGCTTTCGATCTTGCCCAGGCGCTGGCCGAGCGCTTCCATGGTCTTGGTGTCGGGTGGAGGTGCCGGACGGCTTTGCAAATCGCGGATTTGATTTTCCAGTGCGGCCAGCTTCGCCGCCGCCTGCGTATCAGGGGCTGACGACACGGATGATGGCGGCGCCGGCAGCAGGCCGGCAAACCAGAAGGTCGCCAGAATGATCGCCATCACGGCGCCACCGGCGCTGCCGGCGGCAATCACCGGCAAGGTCGGCCGGCGCGCCGGTTCTGCCTCGTGCGCCGGCGCTGCCGTAGCGGGCCCGGCCGAAGCGGACTCTGCCGTCGTCCCGGCGGACCGCGGCTCGTCATTGGCCGGCGCCGGATCTTCGACCGGTGGCGGCACCGGCGGCAGGTCGGACGGCGGAAGGTCGGACGGCAGCGCCTGAATCGGCTCTGGCGTGGATTCGGCGGCCGGCTGCCAGATCGGCGAATCGCCGTCCGGGTTTGGTTCGGTTTTTGATTCCGGCTTGCTTTGCGGTGTCACCTCGGTGGCGGTGAGATCGATGGTCGCGGCACGCTTGGCGCGGCGGGCGGCCTCGGCAGCGTCCGGCGTTTTGCGTTTATCGGCCATTACACACCCTCGAATCGACGCGCGCGCCCACTGCCGTCAGGAAATAACGCAATTGGCCCCGCCACGCCAATCAACGTTCCCGGGGCGCCAGAAGTTCAATCAGGGCCGCTTCATCCGGCCGCACAGCGACATCGACGCGTCCGGCGCCGGCTGCGGTCAACGGCTCGGCCACCTGCGCCGACAGGCACAGATGCCTTGTCGCCAGCGCCTGACCGGCAACGCCGGCGGCGAAGCCGCCGGACAGGAAGCTCTCGGCGCTGCGCTTCGAGTAATGCAGCACCGCATCGATGGCCCCGTCCTTGAGCGCCTCCGTCAACGCCGGCGTAAATGGTGCCACGACCGCACGATAGACCACCGTCAGTTCGGCGGCGATGCCATGCACCGCCAGATCGCCGATCAGATCGCCGGACCGATCCTCGCCTGCCAGATAGAGAAGCGGCGCCTTCGCATCGGGCCGCCCGGCGGCGATGGTGCGCGTCAGATTGCGCAGATCGCCGCCGGCCGCCGTCACGCGCATGAAGCCGATGGCGCGCGCCGCCTCGGCGCTGCGCTGGCCGACCGCGAACAGCGGCAGATGGATCAATTCGCCAAGCACCGGCTGCGACGCGATCGCCGCAATGGCATGGGCGCTGGTAATGACGACGGCGCCCCAGTTGGCGCGCAAGGCGACCGGAATCGGCTCGACCCGCAGCAGCGGCGCCAGCAGCACCCGATGGCCTTGCGCGCGCAGCAGCGCCGCGGTGCGCTCGCTGTCCTCGCGTGGTCGGGTAAGGGCGATGTGCATGAACTAGTCGAAAAACCCGGGACCGGAGAGACGCTTGAGTTCGCGTCCGGCTTCGGTGCCGATCTTCACGGCGTCGTCGCGGTGACCGCTGCCCGCGATGTCATGTGCCGCGGCGCCATCGGGCCGCGCGATCAGGCCGCGGAAATGCAGCGTATCGCCGCCGACGGTGGCGTGACCGGCGATCGGGGTTTTGCAGGAGCCGTCCAATTCGGCGAGAAAGGCGCGCTCGGCCGCCAGCGCCACCGACGTGTCGGCGTGATCGATATGCGATAACAGCGCGCGTGTGCGCTCGTCATTGACGCGCGTCTCGAGCCCGATGGCGCCCTGGCCGACCGCGGGCAGAAAATCGTCGGCGCTCATCACCGAGATGGCGCGATCGGCGAGACCGAGCCGCTTCAGCCCGGCCAGCGCCAGAATAGTGGCGTCGACCTCGCCGCTGTCGACCTTGCGCAGCCGTGTGTCGACATTGCCGCGGATCGGCACGACTTTCAGATCAGGTCGCGCCCGCATGGCAATGGCCTGCCGGCGCTGCGACACGGTGCCGAGCGTCGCCCCGTGCGGCAGTTCGGCCAGCGTCCTGGCCTTGCGGCAGATGAAGGCGTCGCGCGGATCTTCGCGCTCCAGGCAGGCCGCCAGCATCAGGCCGGGCTGCGAGAAGGTCGGCATGTCCTTGGATGAGTGCACCGCCAGGTCGATGCGGCCGTCCAGCAGCGCCTCCTCGATTTCCTTGGTGAACAGGCCCTTGCCGCCGGCTTCCGACAGCGGCCGGTCCTGGATCATGTCGCCGGTGGTGCGGATGACGACGATCTCGATATCGTCCTCGTCGATCTTGAGAACGGCGGCGAGCCGGGCGCGGACGGTGCGCGCCTGTACCATCGCCAGCGGGCTGCCGCGTGAGCCGATGCGCAGGGAGACGGTGGATTGCGTCACGGGACCTCTCGATGCTAGGCCACCTTTCTGTAAAAGGGAGGATCGGAGGAAGCAATGATCGTCCTCGGCATTGAAACCACCTGTGACGAGACCGCTGCGGCGGTGGTGGAACGTTCCGGGGACGGCCGCGGCAAGATCCTGTCCAATATCATCCTCAGCCAGGTCAACGAGCACGCCGCTTTTGGCGGCGTGGTACCGGAAATCGCCGCCCGCGCCCATGTCGAGGCGCTCGACCTGATCATCGGCCGGGCCATGCGCGAGGCCGGTCAGACATTCGACGATCTCGACGGCATCGCCGCCGCCGCCGGACCGGGCCTGATCGGCGGCGTCATTGTCGGCCTCACCACCGCCAAGGCCATCGCCATGGTCAAGCGCAAGCCGCTGATCGCCATCAATCACCTTGAGGCGCATGCGCTGACGGCGCGGCTGACCGACGCCACGCCGTTTCCCTATTGCCTTTTTCTGGCCTCCGGCGGCCACACCCAGATCGTCGCCGTGCGTGGCGTCGGCGATTATGTCCGGCTCGGCACCACCATGGACGACGCCATCGGCGAGGCTTTCGACAAGACCGCCAAGCTGCTCGGCCTCGGCTATCCGGGCGGTCCGCAGGTCGAGAAGGAAGCGCTGCGCGGCAACCCCGCCCGCTTCGCGCTGCCGCGGCCGATGCAGGGCCGCAAGGACGCCGATTTCTCGCTGTCGGGCCTGAAGACCGCGCTGCGGCTGGAGGCGGAAAAGATCGCACCGCTGAGCGATCAGGACGTCGCCGATCTCTGCGCCTCGTTCCAGCAGGCGGTGGTGGACGTGGTGCTCGACCGGCTGCGCGCCGGATTGCGTCTGTTCCGCGCCCGCTATGGCGCGCCGACCGCGCTGGTCGCGGCCGGCGGCGTCGCCGCCAATCAGGCGATCCGCAAGGTGCTGCACCGCCTCGCCTTCGAGGTCGGCAGCGTGCTGGTGGCGCCGCCGCTGGAGCTGTGCACCGATAACGGTGCCATGATCGCCTGGGCCGGCGCCGAACGGATGGCGCTGGGCATGACCGACACGCTGGAAGTCGCGCCGCGCGCCCGCTGGCCGCTCGATGAAGTCGCCGCCGCCAAAGGCAAGCTGCAACGCACCGCGGCCTACAAGTGAGCAAGCGACGCGCATGACCATTCAACGCTTCACCGTGCTCGGCGGCGGCGCCTGGGGGACGGCGCTGGCGCAAACCTGCGCCCGCGCCGGCCGCGATGTGACGCTGTGGGAATTCGACGCCGGCAATGCCGATCATCTCACCAGCCAGCGCGAAAGCCGCTTTTTGCCCGGCGTCAAACTCGACGACAGCATCAGGATCACCCGCGCACTCGGCGAAGCGTCGCGCGCCGATGCCATTCTGCTGGTGGTGCCGGCACAGGCCATGCGCTCTGTGCTGACGTCGCTGGCGCAGACCATCACACCGGGCACGCCGCTGATCGCCTGCGCCAAGGGCATCGAGCACGGCACCCGCAAATTCATGACCGAGATCGTCGGCGAGTGCGCGCCGTCGGCGGTGCCGGCGATTCTGTCGGGCCCGAGCTTTGCCGCCGACGTGGCGCGCGGCCTGCCGACCGCGGTGACGATTGCGGCGTCGGACGCCGTAATCGCCGAAGCGCTGGCGCAGGCGATGAACTCCGGCACCCTGCGGCCCTACCACTCCGACGATGTGCGCGGCGTCGAGATCGGCGGCGCGGTCAAGAACGTGCTGGCGATCGCCTCGGGCATTGTTACGGGACGCGGCCTTGGCGCCAGTGCCGCGGCGGCGCTGACCACGCGCGGCTTTGCCGAGATGGTGCGATTCGGCAAGGCGTTCGGCGCCCGCACCGAAACCATGATGGGTCTGTCCGGCCTCGGCGACTTGATCCTGACCTGCTCGACGCCGCAGTCGCGCAATTTTTCATACGGCGCAGCGCTCGGCAAAGGCGAGACGCCGGGCAGCAAACTGGCCGAGGGCGCTTTTACGGCGCCGGTGCTGCTGGAAATGGCGCGGGACAAGAACGTCGATATGCCGATTTCAGCGGCCGTCGCCGCGGTGCTGGCGGAGACGATGAGCATAGACGACGCCATCGGCTCGCTGCTGGCACGGCCGATCAAGGCGGAAGGGTAGTCATGGCCTACTGGCTTCTGAAATCCGAACCCGATGCCTGGTCGTGGGACCAGATGGTCAAGGCCGGGCCCAAGGGCACCGCCTGGACCGGCATCCGCAATCACACCGCCAAGCTGAACATGATGAAGATGAGACAAGGCGACCGCGGCTTCTTCTATCATTCGAATGTCGGCAAGGAGATCGTCGGCATCGTCGAGGTCATCAAGGAGGCCTATCCCGACCCGACCGCGACGGCCGGCGAGCCGTGGGTCTGCGTCGATGTGAAGGCGGTTGAGCCGGTGCCGCAATCCGTCACGCTGGCCGCGATCAAGGCCGAGCCGAAGCTTGCCGAGATTCAGCTGCTGCGGCAGTCGCGGCTGTCGCTGCCGTCGATTACCGACGCCGAATGGAAACTCGTCTGTAAGATGGGCGGGCTGTAGGAGCGCGGCATGTTCGCACTGGACGAAGTCCACTACCTTGGCGCCATGATCGCCGCTGCCGCCGCCTGGCTGTTCGGCGCGGCCTATTACGGCCTGCTCAGCCGCGCCTGGATCGCCGCCCAGGGCAAGACCATGGAGTCCCTCAGAGTTGAAAATGCCGGCAAGTCGACGGCGGCCAAGGCTTCGCCCTTCGTGCTGTCATTTTTCGGCGAGCTGCTGATCGCCTTCGTCATGTACGGCATCTTGACGCACATGGGTCTGTTCAGCCTGCGCGCCGGCGTGATCTCCGGCGCATTCTGCTGGGTCGGCTTCGTGCTGCCGACCGTCGCCATCAACAACGCCTATGCCGGCCGCCGCGCGATGCTCACCGTCATCGACAGCGCTCACTGGCTGGGCGTCCTGCTTATTATCGGCGGCATTGTCGGCTGGATGGGGCCGCAATAGAAACCGGCCCCATCGTGCGGGGCCTTTGACGAAAGTGGCAGAGCCCGCGCCTTGTCCGGCCTATCCGCGGCGGCGCATAATAGGCTCAACCACGAAACGACGCGTGCCCGCGGGCGAGCCCGGCGGGCGGGGGAGGAACTTCCGATGAGCGACGAGAAGATTTACGACGTTCCGGCCGAATGGAAAGCGCGCGCCTTCCTGGACGACGCCAAATACCAGGAAATGTATGCGCGCTCGATCAAGGACCCCGACGGATTCTGGGCCGACCAGGCGAAGCGGATCGACTGGATCAAGCCCTTCACCAAGGTGAAGAACACCTCCTACGCGCCGGGCAACATCTCGATCAAATGGTTCGAGGACGGCACGCTCAATGCCGCCTACAATTGTGTCGACCGCCATCTCGCCAAGCGCGGCGACCAGACCGCCATCATCTGGGAAGGCGACGATCCGAAAGACGACAAGAAGATCACCTACAAGCAACTGCACGCCGAGGTGTGCAAGTTCGCCAACGTGCTGAAAAAGCAGGGCGTCAAAAAGGGCGATCGCGTCACCATCTACATGCCGATGATCCTGGAGGCCGCCTACGCCATCCTCGCCTGCGCGCGCATCGGCGCGGTGCACTCGGTGATCTTCGGCGGCTTCTCGCCGGATTCAATTGCCGGCCGGGTCGAGGACTGCAAGTCGACCATCATCGTCACCGCCGACGAAGGCCTGCGCGGCGGCCGCAAAATCCCCCTGAAGGCCAATGTCGACGCCGCCTGCGAGAAGGCCCCGGTCAAGAGCGTCATCGTCGTCAAACGCACGGGCGCCGCCGTCAACATGAAAGCGGGCCGCGACGTTTTTTACGATGACGTCGTCAAGGACGTGCCGGCCGATTGCCCGTGCGAGGAAATGAACGCGGAGGATCCGTTGTTCATTCTCTACACCTCGGGCTCTACCGGAAAGCCGAAAGGCGTGCTGCACACCACCGGCGGCTACCTGCTCTACACGTCGATCACGCATCAATACGTGTTCGATTACCATGACGGTGACGTCTACTGGTGCACCGCCGACGTCGGCTGGGTCACCGGACACAGCTACATTCTGTACGGGCCGCTGTCGAACGGCGCCATCACGCTGATGTTCGAAGGCGTGCCTAACTATCCGAGCAATTCGCGGTTCTGGGAAGTCATCGACAAGCACAAGGTCAACACCTTCTACACCGCGCCGACCGCGATCCGCGCGCTGATGCAGGCCGGTGACGGGCCGGTGAAGAAGACCTCACGCGCTTCGCTCAGGCTGCTCGGTTCGGTCGGCGAGCCGATCAATCCGGAAGCGTGGGAGTGGTATTACCACGTGGTCGGCGACGGCCGTTGCCCGATCGTCGATACCTGGTGGCAGACCGAGACCGGCGGCATCATGATCACGCCGCTGCCGGGCGCCATCAAGCTGAAGCCGGGTTCGGCGACCAAGCCGTTCTTCGGCATCAAGCCGGAACTGGTCGATGCCGACGGCAAGACGCTCGACGGCGCCACGTCCGGCAACCTGTGCATCACCGACTCGTGGCCGGGTCAGATGCGCACGGTCTATGGCGATCACGAGCGCTTCGAGCAGACCTACTTTTCGACTTACAAAGGCAAGTACTTCACCGGCGACGGCTGCCGCCGCGACGAAGACGGCTACTACTGGATCACCGGCCGCGTCGACGATGTCATCAACGTGTCCGGCCACCGCCTCGGCACCGCCGAGGTGGAAAGCGCGCTGGTGGCGCACGCCAAGGTGTCGGAAGCCGCGGTCGTCGGCTACCCGCACGATATCAAGGGCCAGGGCATCTACGCCTACGTCACGCTGATGGCCGGCGAGCAGCCGAGCGAAGAACTGCGCAAGGAATTGATCACCTGGGTGCGCAAGGAGATCGGACCGTTCGCCTCGCCCGACCTCATCCAGTTCTCGCCGGGCCTGCCGAAGACGCGTTCCGGCAAGATCATGCGCCGCATCCTGCGCAAGATCGCCGAGGACGAGTACGGCAGCCTCGGCGACACATCGACGCTGGCCGATCCGGCCGTCGTCGATGACCTGGTGAACAACCGCCAGAACAAGCGCGCGGCCAAAGCCGGCGCCTAACGGTATTCGGATGGGGGGGGGCGGGCGCAGCAGCGTCCGCTCCCGCACGCGCCGATCGATTTTAATCTGATTTTGTAAGCGTCGCTTAAGCTTCCAGCCGCTATGCAGCAGGCGTGCGCGCGGCACACGCTCCTCTTGCAGCGAACGACCGGCGCCCGTCACCACAGGACCGGGAAGCCAAGCGATGCGTCGCGTGATCGCACTACTGCTGTTTACGGCCTTGGCGCTGAATGCCGCACCGGCCGCCGCCGAGCTCAGCGTCAAGCAACGCGCGGCATTCGATATGGTCAAGCGCATGCAGGTGGTTTTTGCGCGCGGCGGGCTCGGCATCGCCGTGGCCGCCGCCAATGACCCCGCCCGCATCGAGTTCAACGACCGCGATCTGTACGTCTTCATCTACAACATGGAAGGCGTCTGCCTCGCCAACGGCGCGCGGCCGGCGCTGGTCGGCAAGAACCTGATTTCGATCAAGGACCAGGACGGCAAATATCTGATCCAGGAGATGATTTCGATCGCCATCGGTCCTGGCCGCGGCTGGCTCGAATACAAATGGCCCAGCCCGATCACCAACAAGATCGAAGATCGTGGCGCCTATATCGAGAAGATGGGCGCGTACTTCGTCGGCGTCGGGTACGACAAGTAAATGCCGACCGCGTCGCCGAGAGCAGTGTCCGGTTCGGACCGCAGATGAGAAAGCTTCTGCATAACGCCCCGATCCGCGTCAAAGCCTTCGCCGCATCCGCGGTACTGCTGCTTTTTCTGATGGCGCTCGGGTCGCTCGCTTACATGACCGCCGGCCGCGCGGTCAGCGATCTCAGCACTCTTTCTCAGGCCATCCTGCCCAAGCAGCAAGCCATCGCCAACCTGAATGAGGACACCAATGCCGTCCAGGTGAAGGTGTCGCGCTTTGCCACCTGGTCCAGCAACGGCGTCAATGCCCGCCTGCTAGTGGATCTCAGTTCGGAGATATACAACGATCTCCACAGGATCGCCGAGCAGATGGTTACGCTCGACGGACGCGATGACATGTCGAAGGGCGAGCATAGTGCGATCGGTGACTTGAAGGCGAAGTGGGAAAAGTACGTCGCCGCCGTAAACGATACTCTCGATGTCGGTTTAACCGATGCGCCGATGGCAACCATGATGCTCGGTGGCACCGACGACGACTTTCAGAAGATTGCCGTCGACCTGCGGCTGCTGGCCGCTCTCGTCGACGCACAGACGCGCGAGGTCACCCGTCAGGTCGTCAGCCGCGCCGAGGCCAACCGGCAAATCCTCGCCATTGGCGCCATCGCCGGCGTGTTGCTGAGCATCGCCGTGACGCTCATCGTCGGCCGCTCTATCGTCACGCCGGTGCATGCGATCACCAAGGCGATGCGCGATCCGTCGCTGGACAGCAGCGAGATCGAATCCGCCTACCGCGACCGCACCGATGAAGTCGGCCAGATGGTCACGGCCATCGCCGGATTCCGGCGCAACCTGAACCGGCAGAATCTGCAACTGGACACGGCGCTCAACAGCCTGACCCAGGGCCTATGCATGTTCGACGCCGAGCAGCGTGTGGCAGTCTGCAACGACCGATTTGCGCAGATGTACGGCCTATCGCCCGATCGCCAGAAGCCAGGGACGGCACACCACGACATTATCGAACAAAGGATCGCGGCCGGACTCTATGCAGGGACCAGCCCCGACGCCTATCGTGCGCAGCAGATCCAGCCGGTCACCCGTGCCACAACCTCGATACAGGAACTCAGCGACGGCCGATCCATTGTCGTGACCAGCCGGCCGATGGCGGGCGGCGGCTGGGCGACCACCCACGAAGACATTAGTGAACGCCGCCGCGCCGAACGGCGCATTGCCTACATGGCGCATCACGACGCGCTCACCGATCTTCCCAATCGTCTGCGGTTTCACGAACGCGTGGCAACGGCGCTGAAACGCGTCGCACGGGGCGAGACGGTTGCAATCCTCTGCCTCGACCTCGATCGCTTCAAGAGCGTCAACGACACGCTGGGGCATCCGGTCGGCGACGTTCTGTTGCGCCAGGTTACGGACCGTCTGCGAAAATCGATTCGGGAATCCGACACCGTGGCACGCCTGGGCGGCGACGAGTTTGCCATCGTGCAGACTGAAGCGCAGCAGCCGCATGCGGCGACCGCACTGGCGCGGCGTCTCATCGAAGTGCTCAGCGAGCCCTATATGATCGACGGCTTTGAGGTCGTCATCGGCGCCAGCGTTGGACTGGCAATCGCCCCGGCGGACGGCACCGACGCCGATCAACTGCTGAAAAACGGCGACCTGGCGCTCTACCGGGCCAAGAGCGATGGTCGAGGCACCTACCGGTTCTTCGAGCCCGACATGGACGCCCGCATGCAGGCCCGTAGCGCGCTGGAATTCGACCTGCGGCGGGCGCTCGCCCAGAATGAGTTCGAGGTGTTCTACCAGCCTGTCATCAATGTGAAGCAGAATGAGGTCGCCAGCTTCGAAGCATTGCTGCGCTGGCACCATCCGCAGCGGGGCATGGTTTCGCCGGAAGATTTCATCCCGCTGGCCGAGGAAATCGGCCTGATCGTGCCGATCGGTGAATGGGTAATGCAGCGCGCCTGCCGCGATGCAGCGACCTGGCCAGCGCATATCTCGGTGTCGGTCAACCTGTCGCCGGTTCAGTTCCGCGGCAAGAAAATCCTCGAGATGGTGATGACGGCGCTGGCGATTGCCAAGCTGCCCGCCAACCGTCTGGTGCTCGAGATCACGGAAGGGGTGCTGCTCGTCGAAACCGAGCCAACGCTGGCACTGCTGTATCAGTTGCGCTCGCTCGGCGTGCGGGTCGCGCTGGACGATTTCGGTACCGGTTATTCGAGCCTCAGCTACCTGCGCAGCTTCCCGTTTGATAAGGTCAAGGTCGACTCTTCGTTCGTCCGCGACATTACCGCGGACGACAGTTCGGTGGCGATCATCCGGGCGGTGATCGGTCTAAGCGCCAGCCTCGGCATGGCAACCACCGCCGAAGGCGTCGAGACCCCTGAGCAACTGGACCGGATTCGTAGTGAAGGATGTACCGAGGTGCAGGGCTTCCTGTTCAGCGCCCCGCGGCCGGTCGCCGATGTGACGGGCATGCTCCGTCTCGATTGGGCTTCCGAAGCCGCCGCTTAACCCTGTTTCTGCTTGCGGGGAACTCGTCGTTGCGGGGACCGGCGCGACTTCTATAGTGCCCACGGTCTGGCGCATGCCGGCTGCGGGGGATTCATCATGATCGCCGTCACCCGGCGCATTGCGGGCATTGCCGCGCTGGTCGTGCTCGCGGCCACCCTTGCCGGCTGCGGTGACAAGGAGCCCGAGCAACGAAAGGCATTCATCGCCTTTCTGCAAACCCGCATCCTCGACAAACAAGGCGCGCGCGTGCCGAAGCCTTCCGATACGGAGGCTAAATCGTTCGGTGTCTATGCCGAGCACTACGCGGTGATTACCGGCTTCAATGCAGAAATCGACGCCGCCATGTCTGGCCCGTACCGGATATCGCAGTCCATGGCGCCACGATCGGTGCAGGAGTCGCTTGAGCGTCGTCACGACATTGTCGCCATGCGCGACTCGCTGTCGAAATCCGTCGATACGATGCGCAAAACGCTGGCTGCGACCCAGATCCGGCGGGAGGCGCTACGCCAGCCGGCCGATCTCAAGCCAATCTACACGGCCGCCTACGACCGGTCGGTCACCGCGCCGGCGCTGGCCTTCCTGGCGACCGTACCGGTCGCGATCGAAGGCCTGACGCTGTCGCTGAAGCTCGCCGACTATCTCGACAGCAATCGCAATACAGTCAAAGTCAGCGGCTCAAACGTCGAGACCAAAAACGCCCGGACACGCGCCGACGTGAACCGGATGATGAACGAGATGAATGTCCAGCGTCAGAAGCTGAGCGAAGCGCGTCAGCGCATGCGGATCGTGTTCGAAGGAAAGTAACCGCGGCAGGACGCGGAACTCGGACCTTTCAGCGAAATTTACGTTACTTCGAGCTTTCCGCCGCGCCGCGCACAGACCGCATTAACATCATCCGCGTTGGCATCTGGAATTGCGGGGCTGCGGAATGGCGTCGGTCATGATCAAGCGCACGGCTTTGTTCGTGGCGTTTCTTCTGGTGTGGGTGCTGCTGACGGCGGTGATGGCGCAGGCATCGACCCGCGGTCACGACATCGTCGCCTTCTCGGGGTTCAGGCCCGGGACCATCGTGGTGAAGACCAGCGAGCGCCGGCTTTATTTTGTCATCGACCGCCGCCGCGCCGTGCGATTTCCGGTCGGCGTCGGCCGCAAGGGCAAGACCTGGACCGGGCGGGCGCGCATCGAAGGCAAGTTCGTCAAGCCGGCCTGGGCGCCGCCCGACGACATTCGCCGTGAGCAGCCGAACCTGCCGAAGGTCATCGCCGGCGGAGCCGATAACAATCCGATGGGCGCGGCGGCGCTGACGCTGCTCGGCGGCGACTACGCCATTCACGGCACAAACCGGCCTGAATCGATCGGCGGCTTCGTCTCCTATGGCTGCATCCGCATGCACAACCACGACATCCGCACGCTCTATCGCATGGTCGATATCGGCACGCCGGTCATCGTCGAGCGGTAAAGCGGGACCCCATCCATGTTCAGAACGCGCCGTCACTGGCTGAAGGCTGCGCTCGCCGGGATCGGCCTGGCATTCGGCGCGCCGCGTCCGGCCGATGCGCGGTCCGTTGTGCCGTTCGACGGCCGCTATCGGCCCGGCAGCATCGTCATCGTCACGCACCAGCGCCAACTCTATTTCGTGCTGGGCGGCGGTCAGGCCCTGCGCTATCCGGTCGGCGTCGGCCGCGCCGGCATGGCCTGGCACGGCCGCGCCAATGTGGTGCAGAAGCGGTTGAGCCCGGCCTGGGCCGACCCCGACCGGCCGCTGGCCCCGGTCATCCCGCCCGGCTCGCCGCGCAATCCGATGGGCGCCGCCGTGCTCGGGCTGAACTGGGACAACTACGCAATCCACGGCACCAACAATCCGGCCTCGATCGGCGGTTACGTCTCGCACGGCTGCATCCGCATGCACAACGCCGACATTCTCGACCTCTATCGCCGCGTGTCGCTCGGAACCGAGGTCATCGTGCTGCGCTAAGTGTGCGAACCGTCCCGGCACAATCGCCAGTGGTATGGCGACCATCGGCCGGCGGCGCTTTGTTCCTGCCCTGAGCTAAATCTGTGCGCGGCCAGTCATTTCGCTAAAACTTTCGCGACCGCGCCACATTTCATGGCAATAGATCGGCGCATGGCGAGACCGCGCACCTCCCCTCAGCCGGAAGTCCCCGGCCTTGCCGCCCGCAGAATAGCCGCCGACATCCTGGACGGCGTGCTGCGGCGAAGAACGCCGCTTGACGAGCTGTTGTCGGGCAAAGGCGCTCATCCCGGGCTCGCGTCCCTGGCCGACCGCGACCGGGCGCTAATGCGGCGGCTGGTCGCGACGGTGTTGCGTCGGCTCGGCACCCTGCGCCACGCCGTTGGCGGGTTTCTCGACAAGGGATTCCCGTCCGATGCGCCGCGCACCGAGACCATCCTGCTGATCGGCGCGGCGCAGATTCTCTGGCTCGACGTACCCGACCATGCCGCGGTCGATCTGTCGGTCCGTCTGGCACAAGCAGACCGCCGCGCCGCCCGCTATGCCGGGCTGATCAACGCCGTGCTGCGCCGCGTGGCCCAGGGCAAGGACGCCGTGCTGGCGGAACCGGCAACGCGCGATACCCCGCCTTGGCTCCTGAAACGCTGGACCGCGGCCTATGGCGCCGACACCGCACAGGCGATCGCCACAGCCAATGGCCACGAGCCGGCGCTCGACATTTCGGTGAAGCCAGGTGACGCCCACGGCGCGGCTCATTGGGCCGAGCGGTTGCGCGGCCGCGTTCTGCCGACCGGCACCGTCCGCACGCTGGCCCATGGCGCGATATCGCTGCTGCCAGGCTTTACGGAAGGCGCCTGGTGGGTGCAGGACGCCGCCGCTGCGTTGCCGGCGCATCTGCTCGGCGACGTGCGCGGGCTGAACGTCGCCGACCTGTGCGCGGCACCCGGCGGCAAGACCGCGCAACTGGCCGCAGCCGGTGCCAGCGTGACCGCGGTCGATCGCTCGGCACCACGGTTGTCGCGGCTGACGGAAAACCTGGCCCGGCTATCGCTGACCGCCGCGACCGTCGCCGCCGATGCGCTGGAGTGGCGGCCTGAGGGCCCCGGCTTCGACGCCATCCTGCTCGACGCACCCTGCTCATCCACCGGCACCATCCGCCGCCATCCCGACGTGCCCTGGCTCAAGTCGGAAGCTGACCTCGCGGTATTGATGTCGTTGCAGCAGCGCCTGCTCGATCATGCGGTGACGCTGCTCAAGCCGAACGGCACGCTGGTCTATTGCGTCTGCTCGCTGGAGCCCGAAGAAGGTGAGAACCAAATTGCAGCGCTGCTGGCACGCAATCCGTCGGTGGCGCGCGTGCCGATCACGGCCGCCGACGTGTTCGGGCAGTCCGACTTCATGACCGCAAACGGCGAATTGCGCACCTTGCCGCTGCACCTGCCCGATGCCGACCCGAACTGGGCCGGCCTCGACGGCTTTTTTGCTGCCCGACTCACCCGCAATGTGGGGTAATACGGGGGCTCGGCCTAGGATATTGGCCCTTCGGGGCCGGTTGGCTATCGTCGGAGCCGCGCCCGCGAATCGGGACGTGCCGCAGGGGGCAGACAATTTGATGACGCGGGCTTCGATCGCGGAGCGATTCCGGCTCTCCGTGCTGATCGGGCGCCGCGTTTTCCGTGGCCTGATCGGCGCCATCAACACCCATCCTTTGCTGCGCTGGCGTTTCGGCCAAGGCAAGACCGACCGTCTGACCATTGCGCCGCAGGACCTGCGCACCGCCGACGCCACCCGCGCCAGCGAGATTTATGCCGGGCGCTTTGCCTTTGCCGGCAAAGTGGTGATCTGCGACCGCCGCTCGCCGTTCGAGATGACGCCGCCGTCGGAGGAATGGGCGGTGACGCTGCTCTCCTTCGCCTGGCTGCGCCATCTGCGCGCCGCCGATACCGCCATCACCCGCGCCAATGCCCGCGCCCTGATCGACGAGTGGATCAATCTGCAAGGCGCCTGGCATCCGCTCGGCTGGCGCGTCGACATCCTGTCGCGGCGGGTGCTGTGCTGGCTGAGCCAGTCGCCCTTCGTGCTGCAGGAAGCCGACGCCCAGTTCTATCGCCGCTTCATTCGCAGCCAGTCGCGCCAGGTGCGCTATCTGCGCCGGTCGATCAAGCAGTCTCGTGACGGTCTGCCACGCTTGCAGGCGCTGATTGCGCTCACCTACGCGACGCTGTGCATGCAGGGCCAGGGCGGCAATCTGCGCGGCATCGCTCGGCAACTGATCGAGGAGTTGCGAGCGCAAATCCTGCCCGATGGCGGCCATGTCAGCCGCAATCCGGGCGTGCTGATCGAACTGCTGGTCGATCTGCTGCCGCTGCGGCAGCTGTTTTCCGCACGCAATCTTCAGCCGCCGCAGGCCCTCAACAACGCCATCGACCGGATGATGCCGATGCTGCGTTTCTTCCGCCACCCGGACGGCAACTTTGCGCAATTCAACGGCATGGGGCCGACCCCTGTCGATCTGCTCGCCACCGTACTGGCCTACGACGACGCGCGCGGCACGCCGGTGTCGAATGCGCCGCATTCCGGTTATCAGCGCATCGACGCCGCCGACACTGTGTTGCTGATGGATACCGGCCGGCCGCCACCGCTCGCGCTCAGCCAGGAAGCGCACGCCGGCTGCCTGTCGTTCGAACTATCGTGGAAGCAGCACCGGCTGGTGGTCAATTGCGGCCTGCCGGTGGTCAACCGGGAGACCTGGCGGCAGGTCGCCCGCGCCACGCCGGCACACTCCACCGTCACCTTCAACGATCAGTCCTCCTGCCGCTTTCTCGAATCCGGCTTTCTGCGCCGGCTGCTCGGCGGCATCGCTATTGTCAGCGGACCGCGCGACATTGCCGTCGACCGCGAAAGCTCGGCAGACGGTACCCTCTTGCGCACGTCGCATGACGGTTATGCCGATACGATCGGCATCATTCACAGCCGCCTCGTCCGTCTCAGTGCCGATGGCCGCGCGCTGGACGGCGAAGACAGTTTCACCGCCGCCGCAGGCCAAGCCATGGCGCGCAATGACGAATACGCGGTGCGCTTTCACCTGCATCCGTCGGTCAAGGCCAGCCGCCTGTCGGAAGGCCGCGGCGTGATCCTGCTGCTGCCGGATCGTGAGGTCTGGACCTTTTCGACGCTGGCCGACGCGGTTGAGCTTGAGGAAAGCGTGTTTCTGTCCGGCAGCGATGGCCCGCGCCGGGCGGTGCAGATCGTCATCTATGGCCGGGCCGCGGAGACCGGCAAAGTGCGCTGGAGCTTCCGCCATACGCCGCCGGCGCCGCCCGGCACCCGCGCCGCCCGGCCGGACGAACCGGAACTGCCGCTGTAGCGGTTGTGGACGCTGGCGGCAGATACCGAGCAGCCGATACCCATCGGCCCGCGTCCTATGCTAGCCCCTAGACCATGACCAGCCATCCGCGCCGCATCTCCCGGGCCCTGCTCTCGGTTTCCGACAAGACGGGCCTGATCGACTTCGCCACCGCGCTCAGCGCTTTCGGCGTCGATCTCATCTCCACCGGCGGCACCGCCAAGGCCCTGAAAGACGCCGGCCTTGCCGTCACCGACGTCGCCGACCTCACCGGTTATCCTGAGATGATGGATGGCCGCGTCAAGACGCTGCACCCGAATGTGCATGGCGGTCTGCTGGCGATCCGCGCCGACAAGGACCACGCCGCGGCGATGCAGACGCATGGCATCAAGCCGATCGATCTTCTGGTGGTGAACCTCTATCCGTTCGAGGAGACCGTCGCCAAGGGCGCAGGCTACGACGACTGCATCGAAAACATCGACATCGGCGGACCGGCCATGATCCGCGCCGCGGCCAAAAACCATCATGATGTCGCCGTGGTGGTCGAGCCGTCAGACTATGCCCGCCTGCTGTCTGAAATGGCGGCGCGCAGCGGCATGACCTCGCTCGAACTGCGGCAGCGGCTGGCGGCCAAGGCCTATGCGCGCACCGCGGCCTATGACGCCGCGATCTCGAACTGGTTCGCGAATGCCCTGAAGGACGACGCGCCGGACTACCGCGCCTTCGGCGGCAAACTGA
>JALHNV010000078.1 GCA_022843325.1 Pseudolabrys sp.
CCGGGTGGGGATTTGTTTGGAACGCCTCCGAGCCGGCCGCCTGCGGCCACGCCTGCCGCTGCCGGGACGAACGACGCCCTCACCCCGATCTCGCTGGCCGAACGCCGCCTCGCCGCGCTGCGCAGCGCCACGCTTGATGCGTCGAAGTACCAGACCATCGAGTCGATGCCGACGTTGCAGGCCCTGATCGCGCGCGCCTACGACACCGGCGTTCTGGCGATCAAGACCGAGACCAACACGCTCGATCCGCTGCAGACTTCGCTGTGCGGCCTGGCGCTCGCCGTCGCGCCGAACGAGGCGGCCTATCTGCCGCTCGGCCACCGCGACGCCAGCGACAGCGAGGCGTCCGGCCTGTTCGCCGCCAAGCTGTGCCAGGGCCAGATTGCCGAGAGCGATGCGCTCGCGGCGCTGAAGGCGGTTCTGGAAGACCACGGCGTCATCAAGGTCGGCCATGACATCAAGCGCGACACCTTGGTGCTGGCGCGCCGCGGCATCCGTCTCGGCGCGATCGACGACACCATGCTGATGTCCTACGTGCTGGACGCCGGCAAGGGGCCGCATGACATGGACGCGGTCGCCAACCGCTATCTCGGCCGCAGTCCGTCGCGCTTCCACGAGGTCAAGAACAAGGACAAGGCGCAGTTCACGCCCGAGGCGACGCCGATCGCGCGCACCGCCGGCTATGCGGCCGAGGACGCCGATGTCACGTTGCGGCTGTGGCAGACCTTCAAGCCGCGGATGGCGGCCGAGCAGGTCGTCGGCGTCTACGAGACGCTGGAGCGGCCGATGCCGCACACGCTGGGACGCATGGAAGAGCGCGGCATCTCGATCGACCGTAATGTGCTGGCGCGGCTGTCGAACGAATTCGGCACCACGGAGGTGCGGCTCGAGCAGGAGATCAGCGACATCGCCGGCACCGAGGTCAATCCCGGCTCGCCGAAACAGCTCGGCGACATCCTGTTCGGCAAGATGGGCCTGCCCGGCGGCACCAAGACCAAGACCGGCCAATGGTCGACCGGTGCCCGCGAGCTGGAAGAACTGGCCGAACAGGGCCACGCCCTGCCGCGCAAGATCCTCGACTGGCGGCAGGTGTCCAAGCTGCGCTCGACCTATACCGAGGCGCTGCCGACTTACGTCAACCCGGACACCGGCCGCGTGCACACGTCCTACGCGCTGGCGGCGACCTCGACCGGGCGGCTGTCGTCGTCCGAGCCCAACTTGCAGAACATCCCGATCCGCACCGAGGAAGGCCGCAAGATTCGCCGCGCCTTCATCGCCGCGCCCGGCAACAAACTGGTCTCGGCCGACTATTCCCAGATCGAACTGCGACTGCTGTCGGAAGTCGCCGAGGTGCCGGCGCTGCGCCAGGCGTTCCAGGACGGCGTCGACATTCACGCCATGACGGCGTCGGAAATGTTCGGCGTGCCGGTCAAGGACATGCCGGCGGAAATCCGCCGCCGCGCCAAGGCCATCAACTTCGGCATCATCTACGGCATCTCGGCGTTCGGACTGGCCAACCAGCTCTCCATCGAGCGCGAGGAAGCCGGCGCCTACATCAAGAAGTATTTCGAACGCTTCCCCGGCATCCGCGACTACATGGACGAGACCCGCGATTTCGCCCGCGCCAATGGTTACGTGCTGACGCTGTTCGGACGCAAATGTCACTACCCCGACATCAAGGCGTCAAACGCGTCGATCCGCGCCTTCAACGAGCGCGCCGCCATCAACGCGCGGCTGCAGGGCTCGGCCGCCGACATTATCCGCCGCGCCATGATCCGCATCGAGCCGGAACTGGCGAAGGACAAACTCGGCGCGCAGATGCTGCTGCAGGTGCACGACGAACTGATCTTCGAAGTGCCGGCCGGCGAGGTCGAGCGCACCATTCCCATCATCAAGAGCGTGATGGAATCGGCGCCGCACCCGGCGGTGTCGCTGCACGTGCCGCTCCAGGTCGATGCGCGGGCCGCCGACAACTGGGACGAAGCGCACTGAGGCATGCCTGCCCCGGACGCGGTGCGCGCGTAGCGGTGCACCGCTGATCCGGTCTGTTCCAGACACGGAGGTCGTGACGGTCCCGGTTCGGCAGCGTATCACTGCGTGATCCGCTGCGCCCGGAATACGTCAGCAACCTCAGCGCTTCTTCTTTTTCGACTTTGCCTTCGACGTCTTCGCGGGCGCCTTGGCTTTCGCCGCGGCGCGGCTCGCGGCCTTTGCCGCAGGCCTGGCCGGCAGCACCGCGATCGCCTCGATCTCGAACAGCCCGCCCGGGCGCGCCAGATCCGGCACGCCGATGGTGGTGCTGACCGGCGGCGCCTTGGCGTTGAGATAGAGGCCGCGCACCTCGCGATAGACCGCAATGTTGGCGGCAATATCGACCAGGAAGTTGTTGATCTTGACCACGTCCGCCCAGGTCGCGCCGACCGCCTCCAGCGCGAGGGTCAGGTTGTCATGCGCCTGGACGCACTGGGCCCGGAAGTCGCCCGGCGCGCCGACGAATTTGTTGTCCATGTCGACGCCGAGCTGGCCGGCCAGATAGACCGTGCGCACCGCACCGCTGGTCTCGACGACGTAGCTGTAGCCCGGCGGCGGGGCGATCGTCTTGGGATTGAGAAAGCGCAGATGTCCGGCCATGATTTCCCCCGTGGCAACCTCTCGTTATCGGCGCAGCATCCCATAAGGCGACGTAACGGTGCAAATGGTTCCCGCGATGCCGGGCGTGGCGGGCTGCCTTCCTGTCCAACCGCGCGCATTCATGCAATAAGCAACCGATGACGACCGAGACCCCCTTCACACCGGTGCGCGCCCAGCGCCTGTCCGAGGAAATCATCCGCCAGATCGCGCGGCTGGTAGCATCGGGCGAACTGGCGATCGACGAACGCTTTCCCAGCGAGCGCGTTCTGGAACAGCAATGGAAAGTCAGCCGTCCGGTGCTGCGCGAGGCATTCCGCGCGCTGGAGGTGCAGGGCCTGATCGAGAGCCGGCCCGGCGGCGGGCGTTATCTCCGGTCATCGTGGATTCCAGACCCCGCGCAGTTGCGCCGCAGCCGGCTGGTCGCCAACCGCGAAAATCTGCTGCAGATCTGGGACGCGCGCGAGAGCGTCGAGACCAAGGCGGCAGAGCTGGCGGCGCTGCGCGCCACCCCCGACGAAATCGCAGCGCTTGAGAAGCCACTGAAGCTGTTGGCCTCGCTGCCACCGGCGGAAGCCAAACGGCTCGATCTCAACCGCGCCTTCCACCTGGTCATTGCGCAGGCGGCACGCAATCCGCTCATCCTGGAAATGATCAGCAGCCTGGTCGCACGCACCAGCGAAATCGGCTTCCGCGAATTGCTGGATGTCGACGACTTCGCCAAGCTGCTCGGCATTCATCAGCCGATCTTCGATGCCATTGCCAGCCGCGATCCGGTGGCAGCGCGCCTGGCCATGGTCAGGCATTTCGACGACCTGCGGAAAACCATCGGCGCACTCTGAGCTGACGCGAGTCCGTGCCGTGTCGCCCGGCCGCACCGGCAGGGATTGACGGCCTATGGGTGGTTTGCTTAGGTCAAAAGTGGGTAACCCAGTTATCTAAGGTGCCTGTAAAGGAGAGTATTGGCCTGGGCTGTGGCAGACGCACCGGGCCTGGAGCCAACGGTGGACTGCCGGTGAACCGCGTCCCCGCCCGCAAACATTAAAAAAATCAAACGGACATTTGGAGGAAGGAAACGATGAAGCATTCCCTGAAGATCGCAGCGATGGCCTTGGCACTCGCGACCGCGTCGCTGATGCCGGCGCAGGCGCAGGACCTCGGCAACCGGCCCATCCGCATGATCGTCGGCGTTGCAGCCGGTGGCGCCACCGACGTGACTGCCCGCATGATCGCGCAGAAGATGACCGAGAGCCTCGGCATCAACGTCATTGTCGAAAACAAGCCTGGCGCCTTTTTCGAGCCGGCCTACCGCGAAGTGACCACCGCACCGCCCGACGGCCATACGATGTTCATGATTTCAGCCGCCACCGTCGTCACCCAGCCGGGCCGCAAGGACTTCCCCTATGATATCCGCAAGCTGGAGGCGATTTCTCTGGTCTCGGAAGGCCCCTTCATTCTGACTTCGCGCAACGCACTTGGTTTCAAGACCGTTCAGGATCTTGTCGACTACGCCAAGAAAAACCCCGGCAAGCTGTCGTTTGGCTCCGGCGGCGGCGCCGGAAGTTCGCTGTCGTTGTCGGCGGAGTTGTTTCGTCTGCGCACCGGAATCCAGATCATCAACGTCCCGTACAAGGGCGCAGCGCTCGCGCTGACCGATCTGCTGGGCGGCCACATCGACGCGATGTTCGATGCCCTGCCGGTCGAAGTGGAGCAGGTGAAGGCTGGACGTGTCACCGGTCTGGCGGTGACAGGGGCCAAGCGGTCGCCGGCCTTGCCGGAAGTGCCGACCATGACCGAAGCCGGCGTCAAGGACTTCGTGACCAACAACTACTTCGGCCTCCTGACCACGCCCGGCACGCCGCCGGCCATCGTCAAGAAACTGAGCGACGCCGTCGCCAAGGCGGTCAAGGCGCCCGACATCATCGCCCAGTTCGACAAGCAGGGCATGAGCCCGGTCGGCAATGCGCCCGCAGAATTCAGCAAGATGCTCGCCGAAGACCTGGAGCGCTGGACCCAGGTCATCAAGGAAGCGGGCATCCAGCCGCAATAAGCCCGGCACGGCGCCAATGCACAGGGCCGGCCGACGGGCCGGCCCTGATTCACGACTGAGTGTATCGAAAGGCAGCACATGGCTAATCACTGGACCGATCAGTTCGGCAGCAATTTCTCGTGGTCAAACGCGACCATGGTCACCAAAGGGATGGCACCCTATGGCGTGGTCGCGATGGGTGAAATCGAGCGCATCGGCGAGAAGCTGATCGCGCGCGGCAACGATCCGACAGACAAGGAAGCCTGGTATCAGGAATGGTGCGCGATGGGCGACCATGTCGCCAAGCTGGGCGAAGACGCGGAAGCCAAGGGCCGCACGCTATCGGCCGGCGACTACTACATGCGCGCCGGCTACTATTATTACACCGGCGAGCGGATGGTGCCGCCGGGCGACCTGAAGTCGAAGATCTACGACAAAGCGCTCAAGAATTTCAAACGGGGCTTCAAAATCCGCTATCCGAAGTTCGAGCGGGTCGACGTGCCCTATGAGAACACCACCTTGCCTGCCTACTTCGTCAAGGCCGAGGGCGTCAGCGGACCTGCGCCCACCGTGGTCGTGTTCGACGGCCTCGATAACTGCAAGGAAATGAGCTCACTGTTCTGCGGCCTCGAATTCTCGCGCCGCGGCTTCAATACGCTGGCGATCGACGGCCCCGGCCAGGGCGAGGCGCTGCGCATCCAGAAGCTTCCGTCGCGCTGGGACTACGAAGTGCCCGGCATCGCCGCCTACAATTATGTGGCCGGCCGCAAGGACGTGGATGCCAAACAGGTCGCCATCATGGGCTACAGCTTCGGCGGCTACTGCGCGCCGCGCATCGCCGCACTGGAGCCGCGTTACGCCGGCGGCGTTGCCTTCGGCGCGATGTGGTGGGACATGCATGCCTGGCTGGTGCGCTCGCAGGAGCAGATGAAAAAAGGCGCGCTGGCGACCTCCCACTTCCAGGTGCCATGGGTGTTCGGTGTGCCCGATCTCGACTTCAACAAGGCCGTCGACCTGATGAAGAAGTTCACGCTGGAAGGCGTGGCCCAGCAGGTCAAATCGCCGTTCCTGACGCTGCACGGCACCAACGACCGGATCATCCCGCCGGGAGAAGCCGAAATCCTTCACGGCAAGCTTGGGTCGAAAGTGAAGACCTTGAAGATATTCGACGAGGTCGAAGGCGGCGCCGAACATTGCCAGGTCGACGATCGCCAGGCTGGCGTCAACTGGATCGCCGACTGGCTCAGCGAAAACGTGTTTACCGGAAAGGCCAAAGCCTGATGAGCAACGACAACAAGTGCGGCACCTGGGTCGAGCATTTTCCCGGCAACGCGAAATGGAGCAATGCCATCCAGATCGTCAAGGGCATGGCGCCCTGGGGCGCGGTGTCGCTTGAGGAAGTCGACCGCGTTGCCGCCCGGCTGAACGCCCGCGTGGGCGAAGGCGATAACGATACCGCGTGGAAGCAGGAATGGGAGGCGATGGCGGACACGGTTGCCGCCGTTGCGGACAAGGCCGACGCGGCCGGCCACCGCATCACCGCCGGCGACCACTACATGCGCGCCGGCAACTACTATTACAGCGCCGAACGCATGATCCCGCCGGGAGACGAACGGCTCGGCTATTACAAGAAAGCGATCCGCTGCTACCACGCGGCGATTGAAAGGCTGTACCCGAACGTCGAGCCGGTCGCGGTGCCGTATGAGGGCAAGGCAATGGACGCCTTCTTCATGAAGGCGCCCGGCGTCAATGGTCGCGCGCCGACCGTTGTCATCTTCAACGGCATGGACAACTGCAAGGAAATGAGCGTGATCTTTGCCGGTCTGGAGTTCGCCAAGCGCGGATTCCATACGCTCGCCGTCGATGGGCCAGGCCAGGGCGCCACCCTGCGGCTGCGCGGCATTCCCGGCCGCTTCGATTACGAACACGCCGGCACCGCGGCCTTCGATTATCTGGCCGGCCGCGCCGACGTCGACGCCAGCAAGACTGCCATCATGGGCTACAGCTTCGGCGGCTACTACGCGGCACGCATCGCCTCATTCGAGAAGCGCTACGCTGCCGGTATCTCGCTGTCCGCCGCGAACTGGGACATGTACACATGGCAGCTCAACGCGCAGAAGAACCGCGCGGCCGGCAAGCCGGGTCATGCCAACCCGTTCCAGTGGCGCTGGGTCATGGGCGCCAAGGATGAGGCCGACGAACTGGCAATCGCCAAGAGCTTCAGCCTCGAGGGTGTCGTCGGCAGCATCACCTGCCCTTACCTCGTCACCCATGGGCAGAACGACAAGGTGATCAAGGTCGAGGAAGCGCCAAAGCTGTTCGACGCCATCGGCTCCAAGAACAAGCAGTTCAAGATCTTCACCGCCGAAGAAGGCGGCGCGGAACATGCCCATGTCGATCACCGGCAGCTCGGCGTTGGCTTCGCCGCAGATTGGCTGGCGGCAACCTTGGCGCGTTAAGGATTATGGCGCCGCTCATCCCACCGTGGCGGTGAGCGGCCCGCTAACCTTTGATTGACCCTCCCCCCGCCGGTCGGCGTCGTCTTGCAACTTTCCCCGGGTTCCGCGCGTTGGGCTGGGCGGCGGCGCGCAAAATGCCGCGCCGTGGACCGAGCGGGGATTACATGCAGTTCCAGGGCAAAAGCACGATCATTCGTCTGGCGACTGCCGGTATCGCGGTGGGCCTGCTGACCGTCGCCCTGCCGCTGCCCGCCTCCGCCAACTTCTTCGAGCGCCTGTTCGGTGGCGCGCGGCGGGCGATCGAAGTTCCGGCCGAGCAGTTGCGCACCCTCGTTGACCCCGGCGTGCGCCCCAACAATATTGAAGGGCCGACCCAGATCCCGGCCGAGACCGGCCCGTCGCGGGCGTTCTGCGTGCGCACCTGCGATGGCTTTTATTTCCCGGTGAACTCCAACAGCGGCCTCAGCACCGCCGAGAGCTGCCGCGCGCTCTGCCCGGCGGCCGAAACGAAAATGTTCGCCGGCGGCAATATCGATACCGCGGCGGCCAGCGACGGCAGCCGTTACAGCGCCATGCCGAACGCCTTCGCCTATCGCAAAAAGGTCGTGTCCGGCAGCTGCAGCTGTAATGGGAAAAGCGCTTTCGGCCTCACGCAACTCGATGTCTATACGGACAAAACGCTGCGTCCCGGCGACATTGTGGCGACGCCTGACGGGCTGGCAGCCTTTACCGGCACGCGCAACAATCTGGCTGCGTTCACCCCGGTCAGTTCCTATCGCGGCCTGTCGGCTGAGGCGCGCGAAAAGCTCTCTGACGTCAAAATTCTGCAAACCCCGTCGGCCGGGATCGACGAGTCGGAAACCAATGCACCGCCGGCCGGAATCGCTCCGCGCACCGATAACACCGGCGCCCAGCGCAACGTTCAACTGCGCAGGTAGCAGGCCACCTGATCCGCCAGCGACAGCGACGACGTCAGTCCTGGCGACTCGATTCCGAACATCATCACCAGTCCGGGCACGCCATGCTGCGGCGGCGCGTCGATCAGGAAATCTGCCGCCGCCTCGCCGGGCCCGGTCAGCTTCGGCCTGATGCCGGAATAGTCCGCAGCCAACGCGCCATCCGGCAGGCCGGGCCAGTAGCTGCGGATGCGCGCATAGAACGACTCCGCTCGCGATGCATCGACTTCATAGTGCTCGCTGTCGATCCACTCGACGTCGGGCCCAAAGCGCATGCGGCCGGCCAGATCGAGCGTCAGATGCACGCCGAGCCCGCCATCCACCGGCGTCGGATAGATCAGCCGCGAGAACGCCGGCTTGCCGGCACAGGAGAAGTAGTTGCCCTTGGCCAGCACCAGCCGCGGCACGCGCCCCGCCGGGTAATCCTCGATGGCGCGTGCCATCCGCTGCGCGCCAAGCCCGGCACAGTTGACGATGGCGTCGAACATGAAGGCGCCGCCCTCGACGCCGCCGAACGTCACCTCCCACTGACCGCCGCTGCGCCGCGCTCGTTCGACGGGCGTATTGAAGGCAATGGCGCCGCCGGCGTCCTCGAGGTCGCCGCGCAGCGCCAGCATATAGGCGTGACTGTCGACGATACCGGTCTGCGGCGACAACAACGCGCCGACACAATTGAGCGCCGGCTCCAGCGCGCGAGCGGCATGGCCGCCGAGCATCTCCAGACCCTCGACGTCGTTAACGTCGCCCTGCGCCGCGATCGCCTCGATCTTGCCGAGTTCCACATCATTGGTGGCGACGATCAGCTTGCCGCACTTGCGGTGCGGCACGCCGTGTGTGGCGCAGAAGTCGTACAGCAGCCGACGCCCGGTGACGCAATGGCGGGCCCGCAGCGAACCGCCCGGATAGTACATCCCGGCATGGATGACCTCGCTGTTGCGCGAGGAAATGCCGGTGCCGATGGCGTCTTCCGCCTCCGCGACGACAACGTCATGGCCGGCTTGCGCCGCCGCGCGCGCCACCGCCAGGCCGCTGACGCCGGCGCCGATCACCAGAACTTGCATGGGGTTCGTGTCTCGATGAAAGCCATGCCACTTAAGCAGCGATTGGGATTCGATTAAACCCACCCGCAGCGCCGGTGAGCCGCCCCTTAACGCTTATCTTCAATCGTCCTTGACCCCGACCGGGCATTGGGCAGATTTGCCGTTTAATCATCGGAAAACCAGGTGAATCGATCATGCGGAAAACGGCGTTGACACTGGTGGCGGCCCTGCTCGGCGTAGCCATTGCCGGACCGGCGCTGGCCGTGACCTGCGAGACCACCGTCAGCTTCGCGCGCTGGCTGGAAGACTTCAAGAAGGAAGCCGCCGCCAAGGGCATCTCCCCGCGCGTGATCGCGCAGGCTGCGCCGTACATGAAGTTCGAACAGCGCATCATCGACAAGGACCGCGCCCAGGGCATCTTCAACCTGACGTTTCTGAAATTCTCCGACCGGCTGCTGGCCGGCGCCCGGATGCAGAACGGCCTGAACCAGATGAAGACCCATGCGGCGCTGTTCGCCAAGGTCGAAAAGGAATACGGCGTGCCGGCGCCGGTGCTGACGGCATTCTGGGGACTCGAAAGCGACTTCGGCCGCATCACCGGCAACAGCAACGTGTTCGGCGCGATCTCAACGCTGGCCTATGACTGCCGCCGCGGCGAATTCTTTCGCGGACAGTTGCTCGACGCACTTCGGATCGTCGAGGGCGGCGACCTCACCGTCGATGAAATGAAAGGCGGCGACTGGGCCGGCGAGCTCGGCGCCATGCAGTTCACCGCCTCCGACTATTTCCGCAGCGCCGTCGATTACGACGGCGACGGCAGGCGCGACCTCATCAAGAGCACCCCGGACACGCTCGCCTCGGCCGGCAATTTCCTGCGCGGTCACGGCTGGAAGCGCGGCCAGCCCTGGCTTCAGGAGGTCAAGGTGCCGCGCGAGCTGCCATGGGACCAGGCCGATCTGACGATCCTGCTGCCGCGGTCGCAATGGGTGGCCTGGGGCGTGCGCGCCGCGCACGGCAAGCTGCCGGCGGACGGCGCCAAGGCGTCCTTGCTGCTGCCGATGGGCCGCAAGGGCCCGGCGTTCCTGGCTTACGAGAATTTCCAGGCGCTGCTCGGCTGGAACAACTCGATGGTCTACGTCACCACTATCGCCTATTTCGCCACCCGGCTCGACGGCGCGCCGCCGGTCGGCCGCGGCGATCCGTCGGTCGAGGCGTTGCAGCCCAAGCAGGTGATGGAGTTGCAGCGCCTGCTGATCAAGGACGGCCACGACATCGGCGATGTCGACGGCAAGATCGGCGCCAAGACCCGCGCCGCCATCAAGCTGGCGCAGATGAAAGTCAAACTGCCGGCCGATTCATTCCCGACCCTCGAACTGATCGAGCGCATGGGCGGCAACCCCGGCATCGGCAAGCCGTAGCTTCCAAACAACAAAAAAGGGCGGCCCATCGGCCGCCCTCTTTTTATTTTAATCCGCAGGCGCCTACTCCGCCGCGATGCGCACTTCCGGCGCTGCCGCGCGAATGTCGGGCGTAACGTGCTTCTCGAACTTGGTGAAGTTCTTCTGGAACATGGCGACCAGATCGCGCGCGGTCTTGTCGAACTCGGTCTTGTCCTGCCAGGTCTTGAGCGGCGTCAGCAGATCCGTCTCGACGCCCGGCACCGAGGTCGGCACCGCGAAGCCGAAATACGGGTCGGTGCGGAATTCGGCGTTCTTCAGCGAACCGTTCAGCGCCGCGGTCAGCAGCGTGCGGGTCGCCTTGATCGGCATGCGGCGGCCGACACCGTATTTGCCGCCGGTCCAGCCGGAGTTGACCAGCCAGACGTCGACGTCGTGCTTGTTGATGTAGTCCTTCAGCAGGTCGGCATAGACCGACGGATGCCGCGGCAGGAACGGCGCGCCGAAGCAGGTCGAGAATTCCGGCTCGACACCGACCAGACCCTTTTCGGTGCCGGCGACCTTGGCAGTGTAGCCGGACAGGAAGTGGTACATCGCCTGGGTCGGCGTCAGCTTGGCGATCGGCGGCATCACGCCGTAGGCGTCGGCGGTGAGGAAGATGATGTTCTTCGGATGCCCGGCGCGGCCGGTCTCCGAGGCGTTCGGGATGAAGTCGAGCGGATAGGCCGAACGGGTGTTCTCGGTCTTGGACTCGTCGGTGTAGTCCGGCTTGCGGGTATCCGGATCGAAGCCGACGTTTTCCAGCACCGCGCCGAAGCGGTTGGTGGCGTCCCAGATTTCCGGCTCGGCGTCGCGCGACAGGTTGATGGTCTTGGCGTAGCAGCCGCCTTCGAAATTGAAGATGCCGTCCGGGCCCCAGCCGTGCTCGTCGTCGCCGATCAGGATGCGATCCGGATCTGACGACAGCGTGGTCTTGCCGGTGCCGGACAGACCGAAGAACAGCGCGCTCTCGCCGTCATGGCTGACATTGGCCGAGCAGTGCATCGGCACGACGTTCTGGGCCGGCAGGTAGAAGTTGAGGGTGGTGAACACCGACTTCTTCATTTCGCCGGCGTAGGACGAGCCGCAGATCAGTACGATCTTGCGGGTGAAATCGATCGCCACCATGGTGTCCGAGCCTTCGCGGCCGCCGTGACGCTTGGCGTCCGGCTTGAAGGTTGGCAGGTCGACGATGGTCAGTTCGGGAACGAACGACGCCAGTTCGGCGCGCTCCGGGCGGATCAGCAACTGGCGGATGAACAACGAGTGCCAGGCAAACTGGGTAAAGACGCGCACCTTGATGCGGTAGGTCGGGTCGGCGCCGCCGTAGAGGTCCTGCGCGAACAGTTTCTTGCCCTTCACGTGCTCCTGGAAGTCGGCCAGCAGGGTGTCGAAGTTCTCCTTCGACATCTTGCGGTTGCCGTCCCACCACAGCGAATTCTCGGTCAGCGCGTCGACGACGGTGTGCTTGTCCTTCGGCGAACGGCCGGTGTGGTGGCCGGTTTCGGCGCAGAGCGCACCGCTGGAAACGATGGTCGCTTCGCCGGCCGCAATGGCGTGTTCATAGAGCGGCGCCTCGGTCAGATTCCACTGGACCTCCTTGAGACCCTTGAACCCGAACTTGTCGGCGCCATAGGCGCTATTCCGCACACCGGTTTCCTGCACGCCATTCCCTCCACTTGAACTTCCGAGCGATTCCTCAATGGGGCGAGGCCCTTAGCGGCTAGAAACTTTAGTATAGCCCCTCGTCCAAACGCGCGCGACCATAGTCACGAAACGGTATTATTGCCAAGACCAAATGCCATGCATCGCCGGAACGCGGCATTGCACTGCATCAATGCCGCAAGGGTTGAAACGCCGACGCTAACGCGCCTGGCGCCCTAATTGCCGGTTGGCTGGGCGGCCAAATGACCCAGCGGCGACCGCATTTCGCACACCACGCCGGCCGGTCGATAGTCGATCGTAACTTCGCCGTTGAAATCGTTTGCCAGCACACCTTTGATCAGGCGCGAACCGAAGCCCTGGCGTCCGCGCGCCTCTGACACCGGCGGGCCACCGGTTTCGGACCAATTGAACACCAGCGTCTCGGCGGGCTCGACCGACCAGACAATATCGATGTAGCCGGTCTCATTGGAGAGCGCGCCGTACTTCGTCGCATTGGTCGACAATTCGTGGATCGCCAGCGAGAGCGCCAGAGCCGGCTTTGGCGGCAGCATGATCTCCGGGCCGGAAACGCGAACCCGGCTGGGATCGGAGCGATGCGGCATCAACGCGCCATCGACGACGTCGCGCATCGGCGCGCTGATCCAGCTCGTCTGGGTGAGCGCATCGTGCGCATGAGCGAACGCGACCAGCCGCGACGTAAAAGCCGCGCGCGCGACAGACACATCATCCCCGCGGATCGTTTGCTCGGCGATCGCGCTGACCATCGCCAGGCTGTTCTTGATGCGGTGACTCAATTCCTCGGTCAGCAGCTTCTGACGCTCCGCCGCCTCGCGCAGTTCGTTGGTTGCCCGCCATTCCTCGGTGATGTCGCGGGATAACGACAGCAGATACGCCGGCTGACCGTCTTCGCCGAAAATCGGCGCCACCTGAACGTCCCAATAGCGCGGCGTGCCCTTCGCGGTATTGGCCGCGCCCTGGAAGCGCGCCGTTTTGCCTTGACGGGCCAGTTCGACGGCGTTGATTGCGTCGGCATTGCCAGCACCGGCCCAGAAGCTCGGCCACGGGCAACCCTTCAGCGGCGTGAAGTCATCGACTTCCATCACGCGCTTGCCGCCCTCGCTCATGAACTGGAGGCGGCCATCGAGGTCGAGGATCTTGATGCAATCGCCGCAGCCGGCCAAGACCGCGCGGAGCACATCGTCGTTGCCCTCAATTCCTGGGCCGGCGGCACGCAGTTCCAAGGCTAAGGCGGCTTTAGCCGAAAGCATGATCTACCGTTGATGACGTGCGAGCGGTATCAGATTAGTGATAACCGCCAGCTTAACCGAAAGTTGCATGGTTAGACACCCCATGAATCAGCCGGCTTGCGCCCGCGCGAGGTCCGCCTGCTGCTTTAGCACCGCGCGCAACGGGCCAGGGCCGGTGACGCGCTGCGGGAACAAAAGCCTCAAAGCGATCCGGCCGTGCTGCAATTCGATGCCGTCCGGATCGATCCCGACACAGCGCCAGTCGCCATCGGCCGCACCGAGCAGCCGGGTGGCGTAGAGCCGCAACGCGTCGGCGTGATCGGCGTTCATGTGGGCGATGGCGCCTTCTTCCGCCGCGATCAGTTCCGCGGCATCGGCGATATCGGTCAGCACGGCCTCCGGCGCGAGATCGACGATACGGCCGAAGCCGGCGACCAGATGCGCGCGCGTGAATTCGACCCGGTAGAACGCGAAATCCTTGAAGCCGGCGAACATCTCTGCCTCCGGATGGCGCCGCAGATAGGCGCGCGCGGCAGCGGCATCGCTTGTTGGCGCAATGGAGCCCGACAGCATCACCCGCGCCCCTTCCAGCGGATTGCCCGGTTTGCGCTCGTCCAGCATCAGCGACACGCGCGGGTCGGCCAGCAGGTTCTTGGTGTGAATCGCCAGCGTCGACAGCAGCAGCAAGGGCGCGCCGTCGGCCGCCGTGGCGACATTGACCAGCGAGCAGTACGGGTCGCCGGAGCCGGACACCAGCGTGGCCAGTGCGCCGACCCGGGCTTCGCGCAGCAGTTTCCGCGCGACCATCCGGCTATCGTGGTCTTGGTCAGGGATCATTTCGGCTCGCCGCGGGTTAAGCTTTGGTAATGCAGGGCTTTTTTCCCGTTTGAGGGGCTTTCAGGCTTGAAACGGCCCCAGAATCACATAGTTGTTGTAAAGAGGCCACATTTCAGACCCGGTTTTTCGCTCCATCGATGCGGGACGTGACGCCTAAGACGCCAGCCAAGGGGCACCGATGCCAACAATCGCTCTCGTCGACGACGACCGCAACATTCTCACGTCCGTATCCATGGCGCTCGAATCCGAGGGCTACCGGATCATGACCTATACCGACGGCGCGTCCGCGCTGGACGGCTTCAAGACTTCGCCGCCCGACCTCGCCATCCTCGATATCAAGATGCCGCGCATGGACGGCATGGAGACGCTGCGGCGGCTGCGTCAGAAAACCGATATTCCGGTGATCTTCCTCACCTCCAAGGACGAGGAAATTGACGAGCTGTTCGGCCTGAAGATGGGCGCCGACGATTTTATCCGCAAACCGTTCTCGCAGCGTCTGCTGGTGGAGCGGGTCAAGGCGGTGCTTCGCCGTGTCAGCCCCAAAGACGTGACCGCGACCAAGGAAGTCGATTCCGCCAAGGTGCTCGAGCGTGGCCTGCTGCGGATGGATCCGGAGCGTCACACCTGCACCTGGAAGAACGAGCAGGTCACCCTCACCGTCACCGAATTTCTCATCCTGCAGGCCCTGGCGACACGGCCCGGCGTTGTGAAAAGCCGCAACGCGCTGATGGATGCCGCCTATGACGACCAGGTCTATGTCGACGACCGCACCATCGACAGCCACATCAAGCGGCTGCGCAAGAAATTCAAAGTGGTCGACGACGATTTCGAAATGATCGAGACGCTGTACGGCGTCGGCTATCGCTTCAAGGAATAACCGCGCTTTACACGGGAATGATCGGGCCCGGGTCTACTGACCTCGGGACCCGGCTTGCGGTAGAGTCGATCAACCGATCAACCCGGCGGGATTGAACGACGTGCTCGATCGAACCCAGGAAAACCTGGCACAGAACGCCGAAGCCGAGCCGACCGCGGCAGGCGCCGCGCCGCGACGCGCCGGCGCGGTCCGGCGCGTATTGCGGTCGATCTGGCAGTTCTTCGTCACCCAGAGCTTCTCCAGCCTCACCCGCCGCATTGTCTTTCTCAATCTCACCGGCCTGGTCGCGCTGGTGGTCGGAGTCTTGTACCTGTCCCAGTTCCGCGCCGGCCTGATCGACGCGCGGGTGCAGAGCCTGCTGGTGCAGAGCGAGATCATCGCCGGCGCCATCGCCGCCTCCGCCACGGTGGAAAGCGATGCCGTCACCATCGATCCCGAGCGGCTGCTGGAATTGCAGGCCGGCGAGAGCTTCGGCCCGTCCGACGAATACAGCTCCGGCATCGAATTCCCGATCAATCCCGAACGCGTCGCGCCGGTGCTGCGCCGCCTGGTGTCGCCGACCAAGACGCGGGCGCGCATCTACGACCGCGACGGCGTCCTGCTCCTCGACAGCCGCAATCTGTACGGCCGCGGCGACGTGCTGCGTTTCGACCTGCCGCCGCCGACCGCGGAGCAGCCGGGCTTTCTCGAGCGCGTCTATACCGGCGCGCGCCGCTGGTTCGGCCGCGGCGATCTCCCGATCTACAAGGAACTGGGACCCGAAAACGGCAAGGGCTACCCGGAGGTGACGCGGGCGCTGAACGGACTGAACGCCAGCATGGTCAGCGTCAACGACCGCGGCGAGGTGATCGTTTCCGTGGCGGTGCCGGTGCAGCGCTTCCGCGCCGTGCGCGGCGCGCTGATGCTGTCGACGCAAGGCGCCGACATCGACGACATGGTCGAGGCCGAACGTCTGGCCATCGTCAAGGTGTTCCTGGTCGCCGCCGCGGTGATGGTGATCCTGTCAATGCTGCTGGCCGGCACCATCGCCGGCCCGGTGCGGCGGCTGGCCGAGGGCGCCGAGCGGGTGCGGCGGCGCATTCGCACCCGCGTCGAAATTCCGGACTTCACCCGCCGCCGCGACGAGATCGGCCATCTCTCCGGGGCGCTGCGCGAGATGACCAGCGCGCTCTATACCCGCATCGAGGCGATCGAAAGCTTCGCCGCCGACGTCGCGCATGAGCTGCGCAATCCGCTGACGTCGTTGCGCTCGGCAGTCGAGACCTTGCCGATGGCCAAGACCGACGCCAACCGCAAGCGGCTGCTTGATGTCATCGAGCACGACGTCAAACGGCTCGACCGGCTGATCTCCGATATCTCTGACGCCAGCCGTCTCGATGCCGAATTGCAGCGTCAGGAAATGGCGCCGGTCGATCTGGCCCGGCTGCTGGAAGCGCTTGTCAAAGCGGCCAACGAAGTACGCCGCGACGACGTTTCGGTCTCGCTCACCTTCGAGGGCGGTCCGGCGAAGAGTTTCCAGGTGCCCGGCCATGACTCGCGGCTCGGTCAGGTGGTCAGCAATCTGCTCGACAATGCGCGCTCCTTCTCGCCTCCCGGCGGCACCGTGCGGATCACCGCGCGCAAGCTAAAGAACGAAGTCGAGATCGTCGTCGATGATGACGGCCCCGGCATCCAGCCCGATGCGTTGGAGAAGATTTTCGAGCGCTTCTACACCGACCGGCCGCATCAGGGTTTCGGCCAGAACTCCGGCCTCGGCCTGTCGATCACCAAGCAGATCGTCGAGGCCCATGGCGGCCGCGTCTCGGTCGAGAACCGCACCGCCGCGGGCGCTCCCGGCGAGCCGCCACGGGTCGTCGGGGCGCGCTTTGTCGTGCGCCTGCCGGCGGTGTGAGGGACGCCATGCGGCTCCGGGCGCGCTTCCTTCTTACCTCCCCGTCAGAAAACGCGGCGCGGCTGTGAGCAACGATCAAGGACCCACCATCCACGCCAGCGCCGTTCTGATCGGCGCCACAGCGGTCCTGATCCGCGGTCCTTCCGGTGCGGGCAAGTCGCGGTTGGCGTGGGACCTGATCGAAGCGGCACGGCAAGGCGCGCTGCCGTTCGCCCGGCTGGTCGCCGACGATCGGGCTCATCTCGCCGTCGCCGGCGGGCAATTGCTGGTCCGCCCAGCCGCCACGCTCGCCGGCCTGATCGAAGTGCGCGGCCTGGGCATCCGGCAGATCGCCTATGAATCGGTCGCCGTGATCGGTCTGGTCATCGACGTCGGCGCGGCGGATGCCGCTCGCTATCCCGGCAGCGAAACCGGAACCGTGACGATCGGCGGCGTTGTTCTGCCGCGGCTTGCGGTCGCATCGGGATTGCACGCGCTGCCGCTGGTGCTAGCTATTTTGAGGACGAAACCGGGCGGCGATTGACCTCGGGTATCCAGTTGGGCTACCCCCGCGCCTCGATCCGGTTCGGAAACGTTAACCCCACTGGGCCTAGGATCGTCTTCGCCGAAACCGGACCTCCGAGCCCTCATTTTGGCCCTCCTTTCCGCAGTGCAACAGAACGCCTATATAGCGGTGCAGCCCTTGCAACGGGCTTTCGAATGGGCCTGAATACGCGCCCTTTCGTGCGGTGCAGCGAATTCGCGCCCGCCTGGAGTCTGGAATGATCGGCCTCGTACTCGTGACCCATGGACGCCTCGCCGTCGAGTTTCGCTCGGCGCTTGAGCATGTGGTCGGACCGCAGCGGCAGATCGAAGCCATCACCATCGGCCCCGACGACGACGTCGAGCAGTGCCGCCGGAATATCGTCGACGCCGTCAAGCGCGTCGATAGCGGCGACGGCGTCGCCATCCTCACCGACATGTTCGGCGGCACGCCGTCCAACCTCGCCATTTCGGTGATGAGCCAGCCCAAGGTCGAGGTGCTGGCCGGCATCAATCTGCCGATGCTGATCAAGCTCGCCAAGGTGCGCGAGACCTGCCCGCTGGAGGCTGCCGTCGCGGCGGCTCAGGAGGCCGGCCGCAAATACTGTACGATTGCCAGCCGGGTCCTGAGCGGAAAATGACCGGCCAGGCCTCAGCGGATGGCAAAGGCAGCGACGAACATGCCGTCGCAGTGGTCCGCGAAGTCGAAATCGTCAACAAAAAGGGCCTGCACGCCCGCGCTTCGGCGAAATTCGTGCAAACTGCCGAACAGTTCAACGCCGCCATCACCGTCACCCGCGGCAACGAGACCGTCGGCGGCACCTCGATCATGGGGCTGATGATGCTGGCGGCCGGCACCGGCACCACCATCACCATCAAGGCCACCGGCAAGCAGCACGTCCAGGCGGTGGAGGCGCTGGTGGCGCTGGTCGCCGACCGGTTCGGCGAAGAGGAATAGGCGTTACGCCTGCCCCGGACGCGACGCAGTGCGGAGCGCTGCGCCGCAGATCCGGGGCCTTCCAGATTCCGAGCACCTAACGGTCCCGGGTCAGCGGCGCGTCACGACGCCGGGCAGCAGCGCGCCCGGAACACGCCACCGCACATAAAGAAATCTTTATATCTGCATTGCGGCCGCAGCCCGGGGCTGGTATAGCCACGGCCAATCCACCAATCCCTCTCTCGTGTTGAACAGGACTGCCATGACCGCTGCTGCCGCAAAGAAGGCCCCCGCCGGCGATTACATCGTCAAGGACATCGCGCTCGCCGACTTCGGCCGCAAGGAAATCTCCCTGGCCGAGACCGAAATGCCCGGCCTGATGGCCACGCGCGAAGAATATGGCCCGAAGCAGCCGCTGAAGGGCGCGCGCATCGCCGGCTCGCTGCACATGACCATCCAGACCGCCGTGCTGATCGAGACGCTGGTCGCGCTCGGCGCCGACGTGCGCTGGGTCTCCTGCAACATCTATTCGACCCAGGACCATGCCGCCGCGGCGATCGCCGCCGCCGGCATCCCGGTGTTCGCGATCAAGGGCGAGAGCCTGGAAGACTATTGGGAATACACCGCCAAGATGTTCGACTGGCACGGCGGCGGCTTCCCCAACATGATCCTCGATGACGGCGGCGACGCCACCATGTACGTGCATCTCGGCCTGCGCGCCGAGAACGGCGACACCGCGTTCCTCGACAAGCCGGGCTCCGACGAAGAAGTGATCTTCTTCAAGCTGCTGAAGAAGCAGCTCAAGGAAAAGCCGAAGGGCTACTTCGCCGAGATGGCGAAGAGCATCAAGGGCGTCT
>JALHNV010000079.1:0-4810 GCA_022843325.1 Pseudolabrys sp.
ACATGCTGAGTAACGGCGCAAACAGAGTCGCGCCGAAAAAAGGCTAATGCTTGGTGCCCCGTATCGTTCCATTTCAATGCAATCGCATTTGTGATGCTGCGCCGCAATGAAGTGCGCCGGCTGAGAAATCGCCTTGTGGTTGCTGGGGTTGCAACGCTTACGGACTTTCAACGGGAATAAAAATTAGTATAAAGCGGCTGACAAAAGGGAGGCTGCCTTGAAAAAGATTCTGACGATTGCGCTCGCACTGTTTGCCGTCGCGCCCGCTGCTGTGGCACAGGAATATCCCACCCGCATCATCACCTTGGTGTCGCCGTTTCCGGCGGGCGGCCCGTCGGACACCACGGCGCGGCTGGTGGCCGGCGCGATGTCGAAAGAACTCGGACAGCAGATCATCGTCGAAAACGTCACCGGTGCCGGCGGTACCATCGGCACCAACCGGGTCGCCAAGGCCAAGCCGGACGGCTACACCATCATGGTCTCCGGCTCGGGCACGCACGCGGCGGCCGAATTCCTCAACAAGGAACTGCCGTACAAGTCGACCGATTTCGAACAGATCGGCATGATCAATGTGTCGCCCGTGGTGCTGGTCGCGCGCAGCGAAATTCCGGCCAAGACGCTGAGCGAGTTCGTCGCCTACATCAAGGCGAATGAGAAGAAGGTGACCGAGGCCGATGCCGGCGTCGGCTCGATCTCCAATCTCGCTTGCTCGGTGTTCCACGCTGTCGCCGGCGTCAACCCCACCGTCGTTTCCTATCGCGGCACGCCGCAGGCGACGATGGACGTGGTCGCCGGCACGGTCGACTTCGGCTGCAACCAGATCGTCAACATCGCGCAGCATATCGAAACCGGCAAGTTGAAGGCCTTCGCGGTCACCGGCGACAAGCGCTCGCCGATGCTGCCCAACGTGCCGACCACGACCGAAGCCGGCATGCCGAAGTTCAATCTCACCGTCTGGTTCGGCCTGTCGGCCCCGAAGGGCACGCCGAAGCCGATCATCGACCGCCTCAACAAGGCGCTCAATGTCGCGCTGGCCGACGACGAAGTGGTCAAGCGCTTTGCCGCGCTCGGCTACGATGTGCCGCCGCCGGCCGAGCGCAGCGCCGCCTTCTTCGACAAGATGTACAAGGAAGAAGTGGCGCTGTGGGCGACCGTGCTCGGCGGTCTCAAGACCGACAAGAAGTAGCCCGGCGCAACCGGTCACAAGGCGAAGTCCATGCAGGACGCTCAGGGCCGCTCGTGGCGGCCGGAACGTGACATCGAACTCGTCGCCGGGACACCTCCCGGCGGCGGGCAGGACCGGCCGGCGCGCGCGCTGATCGAGGTGTTGGAAAAGCACAAGCTGCTCGACCGGCCGGTGAAGCTCACCAACATCCCCGGCCGCGGCGGCGGCAATGCCTGGGACTACCTCCGCAAGCATGCCGGCGATCCGCATGTCCTGGCGATCAACTCGCCGACCATCATCAGCAACAAATTGCTCGGCGTCAGCGCGGCGGATTACTCCGACCTGACACCGCTCGCCAATCTCTACACCGAGTATCCGATCTTCATCGTCGCGGCCGCCTCGCCGATTGCCGATGTCGCGGCGCTGGTGCGCCGGCTCAAGGATCCGGCCAGCCTGCCGATCTCGCTGGCGACCGCGATCGGCAATCCCAATCACATTGCGCTGGCGCGGCTGACGCGGCATGCCGGCGGCGACGTCAAGGCGCTCAAGATCGAGGTGTTCGACTCCGCACGCTACGCGATCGCCCATGTGCTTGAGGGCAAGGCCGAACTCGGCGTCATCACGGCCGTCAGCGCGGTGCCGGAATTGACGGCGGGAAGTCTGCGCACCGTGACGCTGTCGGCGCCGCAGCGCCTCGGCGGCCTGTTTGCCGGTGTGCCGACTCTCGTCGAGGGCGGCGTGGACTGCACGGTCGGCATGTGGCGCGGCATCATTGCGCCCGGCGGCATTCCGGCGGCTGCAACCGCGTTCTGGAACGACACGCTGGGGCGGGCGACCGCGACCGCGGAATGGCAGGCCGAACTCACGAAGAAATACTGGGCCAATACATTTGTCTCCGGTGCGCAGGAGCTTGCCTTCCTCGACGCCGAGAAGGCGCTGATGACAAGCGCGCTCGGCGACCTCGGCCTGTTGCCGGGAAACAACAAAGACAAGGCGCCGACATGAGCGACAGCTGGAAGCCGGACCGCGCAGTACAGATCGTCGCCGGCACGCCGCCGGGCGGCGGACTGGATCGCGTGGCCCGCGCGCTGGAAAAGGCGATCGCGCAGGCGCAATTGATCGACGTGCCGGTCGAGGTTCTCAATGTGCCCGGCGATGGCGCCCGCCGCGCCTGGACGCATTGCGTCGACCAGCACCCCGGCGACGGCCACGTGGTCTCGATCAGTTCGCCGAACCTGGTCAGCGACTTCCTGGTCGGTATCGCCGATTTCGAGCACAGCCGCTACACGCCGATTGCCACGCTGGTGACCGAATACATCGCCTTCGCGGTGCGCGCCGACGATGCCAATCTGCCGGACGGTCAGGCGCTGCTGGCACGGCTCGGCGACGATGCCGCCTCGGTCAAGATCGCGTTGTCGACCGCGCTCGGCAATCCCAACCATGTCGCGTTGGCCAAGCTGATCAAACATGCCGGCGGCGAAGTCGATGCGCCGACGATCCGCGTGTTCGACACCGCGCTCGATGCGGTCGCCGATGTCGTGGCCGGAAAGGCCGATGTCTGCGCCGTCACCGCCGCCAGCGTGCTGGCTGAATTGAAAGCCGGCCGCGTCCGCGTGCTGGCAATCTCGGCGCCGGCGCGGCTGTCGGGCGCCTTCGCCGGGACGCCGACCTGGAACGAACTCGGCGCCGATTGCGTGATCGGCGCCTGGCGCGGCGTCACCGGGCCGGTCGGCCTGTCGCCGGCGCAGATCGCCTATTGGGAGCGCGTGGTCACGGCCGCCGCGGCGCAACCGGTGTGGCAGGAGGAACTGGCGCGGCTGAACTGGTCGCCGATGCTGGCGACCGGATCCAAACTTCACAGTTATCTCGACACGGAACGCGCCGAATTCGTCGCGGTGCTCGACGAACTGGGTCTGCTGAAGCCGTAACGCGGCCTGCACGCGCGCTGACGAAATTGGCGGGGGCCCGGCGATTTCCCACCGAGCCCCCTTCAACATATCAGCCGGCCTGTAAGCCGGGTTCTGTATGGCCCGCGGGCGAACCCGCGAACGTGACGGCCATTCCTCTAGCGCGCCGGTTGCCCGGCGCGTCAAGCAACCTACCCGAATGACTGGCCCGGACGGACCTGAAGCTTGCGCTTCTGCGTCATTCCTATTCGGTTTTGCTCCCGGTGGGGTTTGCCGTGCCGCCGCCGTTGCCGGAAGCGCGGTGGGCTCTTACCCCACCGTTTCACCCTTACCCCGGCCAATACGCAACGCAGCCAAGGCGGTCTGTTTTCTGTGGCACTGTCCCTGAGGCCGGCGTCGCTTGCGCGGCGCCATCCCCGCCGGACGTTATCCGGCACCGTTCGTCCATGGAGCCCGGACTTTCCTCCCCGGCACCCTTTCGGGCCTAGCCGCGGCGGCCGTCCGGCCGACTGACCGGGTAGGAATGGGGGCGGGGACGGGCGGCGTCAAGGCGCGACCGCCGTCGCGGTTAAGCCAGAGCGCCCGGGCGGGTCTCGATCAAGGCCCGCAAAGTCAAAAGCGTCGAGGGATCGGCAATGCCATCGACGCGGGCGGGGCGGAAATGGCGCTGGAACGCGGTCACCACCAGGCCGGTAGCCTCGTCAAAGACGCCCGTCTCCTCAATTCCATAGCCGTAGGCGCGGAACGCGCGCTGCAGCCGGGTGACCGTGTCGCCACGATCGCCCGGCTTGATCGTGGTGCCGGTGAGATCGAGCGGCGCGGCGCGCACCCAATGGCCGATGCCGGATTCGCTCAGCAACTCCCAGGGAAACTTCTCGCCCGGATCCTGCTTGCGCGCCGGCGCCACGTCGGAATGGGCGAGGATACGGTCGGCAGCAATCGGGCCGCGCCGCGTCAGGATCGACTTGCACAGCGAAATCACCGCCGCAATCTGCCGCAGGGGGAAATCCGTGTAGCCGAATTCATGACCGGGGTTCACGATCTCGATTCCGATCGAGCGTGAATTGATATCCGTCTCTCCGGCCCACGACGAGACGCCGGCATGCCAGGCGCGCAGTGTTTCCGGTACGCATTGCACGATGCGGCCGTCCTCGAACACGACGTAATGCGAAGATACCTTGCTCTCCGGCGAGCACAGGCGGGCCAACGCCGCATCGCCGGACTGCATGCCGGTGTAGTGCAGCAGAATCATGTCAGGGCGCGGGACGTTCTTGCGTTCGTTGTGGTTGGCGGAAGGCCGAACTTCGGCAACGATGAACGAATCCGGCTGAAAAACAGGCATGGTGCCGGAGCCACTTGAACAAAAGCGCGGGGGCGCGGTAGCCGGTATCTTTCACCGCGCAAGATTAAAAAAGCAAGACGAGCCCCGATATGGTTGCGGCCCGGACGGTTTCCCCATCCGGGCCGCGTGCTTGTGAAGGCTTGCCGAACCGGCGGCTTAACGGCCGGTGGCCGGCGCGTTGTTCATCGGCCGCGGGTTACCACCCGGATTGGCGCCGGTGGTTGCGCGGGGCGGCTGGTACGGTTCAAAGGCCTGCGCTTGGGTCAGCTGTTCCTTGGTCATGGAGAGCTTGAGCTGATCCGAGCCGCCATCCTTGCCGGGTACCACGTTGAATGAGGCCGGCGCCAGCGCCACGCTCTTCGAGCCGACGCCGAGGAAGCCGCCGACGCTGATCAC
>JALHNV010000079.1:4910-19260 GCA_022843325.1 Pseudolabrys sp.
TCTTCCAGGGAGCGGTGCCGCTCGCGATCGGTGACATCCGGAGCGCACTCATGACGGCGGGCAGCGACGGCCCGAGGGCTGTCGCGGGCGAAGCAGCCCTTCATATTCCCGTGCTGGGCGATGAGGTGCTCGACTTCCTCAGGGTCGTGGACGGCGGCATCTATGTTGACGGTACCTTCGGTGCCGGCGGGTACACACGCGCGATCCTCGCCGCCGCGGATTGCCGGGTAATCGGCATCGACCGCGACCAGGCCGCCATCGCGCGCGGCGCGAGCATGGTCAGCGCGGCGCAAGGCCGCCTGACCCTGATTGAAGATCAATTCTCCAATCTGGCTGCTGTCGCGCACGAGACCGGCGCCGATGCCGTCGACGGCGTCGTGCTCGATCTCGGCGTCTCGTCGATGCAGCTCGATACGCCGGAGCGCGGCTTCTCGTTCCGCCTCGACGGACCACTCGACATGCGCATGGGCAGCGACGGCCCGAGCGCGGCCGATGTCGTGGCCCACGCCGACGAGCGCGATCTCGCCAACATCATTTTTCTGCTTGGCGAAGAGCGCCATTCGCGCGGCGTCGCCCGCGCCATCGTGCGCGCCCGCGCCGAGGCGCCGATCCGGACCACCGCCGCTCTTGCATCCATCGTCGGGCGCGTGGTGCGGTCCAAGCCAAACGACATACATCCGGCGACGCGAACATTTCAGGCGTTGCGCATCTTCGTCAACGACGAGCTGGGCGAGCTGGTTGCCGCGCTGACGGCTGCCGAACGCATTCTCAAGCCGGGTGGCCGGCTGGTGGTGGTGTCGTTCCATTCGCTCGAAGACCGCATCGTCAAGTCATTCCTGATCGAGCGCAGCGAAACTCGCGGCGGTTCGCGTCACGCCCCTGAGCTCGTCCGCCCGGAGCCGACCTTCGGCGTGCTCACCAAAAAGCCGGTGACCGCCGGCGAGGCCGAACTGTCGCGCAATCCGCGCGCGCGTTCGGCCAAGCTGCGGGCTGGCGAACGCACCGAAGCCGCGCCGCGCGCCGGCGCGCTGGACGATTTGCTGCCGCGCCTGCCGTCGCTGGCCGACGTGATGAAGGGGCGCTGAATCATGCGTCTCCTCAATATTCTGGTGATCGCCTTGCTGATCGTGGCGGCGTCCTTCGTCTACAAGATCAAGTTCGATTCGACGCTGCAGCTCGAGCGTGTCGCCAAACTGCGCGGCGAACTGCGCAAGGAGCGCGAGGCTGTAGCCAGTCTCCGCGCCGAATGGGCGCGGCTCGACTCGCCGGATCGCATTAAAGGCCTGGCCTCTCGCCACCTGCCGCATCTGCGGCAAGTGCATCCGACCCAGTTTGACAGTTTCGACCGGCTGCCCGAGAGGCCGCCGGAATTCGCGGTGCCCCCCGGCAACGATCCGATCGGCGCCATGATTGCACCGCTGATGCTCGACACAACCGGCAGCATTGGCGTGCCAAAGGCGCCACGATGACCGATATGAAAGCCCCGGCATCGGCCTCGAACGGCTCGCGCTTGCAGCGCTGGATTTCCTCGGCGCTCTACGGCCGCGACGTCGATCGCAATGTGAAGGCCAAGGCGCGGCTTGGCCTCGCCATCGTTGCCTTTTCCGCTGTCTATTGTGTCATCGCTCTGCGGCTGGTGATGTTTGCCACCGCCGGCGACGGCAATGAAGGACGCCGCAGCGCCGGCCAGGACGCCACCGGTACGGCGCGTCCGGATATCTTCGACCGCAACGGGCTGCTGCTCGCCACAGACGTGAAGATGCCGTCGTTGTTCGGCGAGCCGCGCAAGATCATCGATGTCGACGAGGCGGTCGAACTGTTAACCGCGGTGCTGCCCGATCTTGACGCCAACGAAGTGCGCGACCGGCTGTCGTCAAAGCGCGGCTTTGCCTGGCTGCGGCGCGATATAACGCCCAAGCAGCGCCACGAGATACACCGGCTCGGCATTCCCGGCCTCGGCTTCCTGCCGGAGAACAAGCGCGTTTACCCCCACGGTCCGACCGTCTCGCACGAGATCGGGCACGTGAATATCGACAACCAGGGTATTGCCGGTATTGAGAAATGGCTGGACGGGCAGGGACTCGCGGCGCTGCATATGGCAGGCTTTGCCATCGACCGGCTGCAGAAGCCGGTCGAACTGGCGCTCGATCTCCGCGTGCAGTTCGCAATGCGCGATGAACTGCTGGCAGCGCGCGAAAAGTACAAGGCCAAGGCAGCGGCCGGCCTGATCGCCGACGTCAACACGGGTGAAATCGTCTCGCTGGTTTCGGTGCCGGATTACGATCCGAACAACCCGCGCGAGGCCAACGATCCGACCCGTATCAACCGGCTGACAACCGGCGTGTTCGAGATGGGCTCGACCTTCAAGGCGCTAACGCTGGCGATGGCGCTGGACAGCGGGCGCATCGGGCTGAACTCGACTTTCGACGCGCGCATGCCGCTGCGCTACGGCCGCTTCTCCATCAGCGACTACAAAGGCCAAAAGCGCGTGCTGACGGTGCCGGAGGTCTTCACCTATTCGTCGAACATCGGCACCGCCCGCATGGCGCTGGCGCTCGGCGTCGACTATCACAAAGCCTTCCTGAAGAAGCTTGGCCAGCTCGACCGGCTGCGCACCGAACTGCCCGAGAGCGCCGAGCCGCTGCTGCCGAAGCGCTGGGGCGAGTTGAATACGGTGACCATCGCCTTCGGCCACGGCCTTTCAGTGGCGCCGCTGCAAGCGGTGATGGGCATTTCCGCGCTGGTCAACGGCGGCAAGCTGGTGCCGCCGACCTTCCTCAAGCGCGACCAAGCTGAGGCCGACAAACTGGCCCGCCGCGTCATCAAGCCCGAGACCTCGGACAAGATGCGCTATCTGATGCGGCTGAATGTCGAAAAAGGCAGCGGCTCGCGCGCGAATGTGCCCGGCTATTACGTTGGTGGCAAAACGGGAACTTCGGAAAAAGTGGTCAACGGCCGCTATGCCAAGAACAAGCTTCTGAACAGCTTCACTGCCATCTTTCCGTCCGACAAGCCGCGCTACCTCCTGCTGATCATGATCGACGAACCTCAGCCCACGCCGGAATCCCATGGCTACGCCACCTCCGGCTGGAACGCGGCGCCGGTGAGCGCCAGGGTGATCGAGCGCGTCGCGCCGCTGCTCGACATCAAGCCGCGCCTCGATCTGCCGAAGGCCGAACAACTGATTCTGGCAGGCGTAAAGGGGACGCCGTGAAGCTCGCCGCACTCCTGCCGGAAGCCGGCGCCAGCCTCGGTTCGCTGGAAATTACCGGCGTCGCTGCGGACAGCCGCAAGGTCAGGCCGGGCTTTCTGTTCGTCGCCATCGCCGGTGCCAAGGCCGATGGCGCGGCGTTTGCGGCGCAGGCGGTCAAGGCCGGCGCGGTCGCGGTCGCCGCCGAACTCAAGCCGGATGGACTGCCCGACGCCGTCGTTTTCGTTGCCGTGAAGAACGCGCGCCGTGCGCTGGCGCTGGCCGCAGCCGGCTTCTATTCGCGCCAGCCCCAAGTCATCGCCGCGGTGACCGGCACCAGCGGCAAGACATCGGTTGCGGCTTTCACCCGCCAGATATGGGAAACGCTCGGGCTGCCGGCGGCCAGTATCGGCACCGTCGGCGTGGTGTCACCCAAGGGCGAGACCTACGGTTCGCTGACCACACCCGATCCTGTCGACCTGCACCGCACGCTCGATGGTCTGGCGGGCGAGGGCGTCACGCATCTGGCGCTGGAGGCATCATCGCACGGTCTCGATCAGCACCGGCTTGATGGCGTCCGGATCGCCGCCGGCGGCTTCACCAATTTGTCGCGCGATCATCTGGATTATCATCCGACCATCGAAGCCTATCTGGCCGCCAAGATGCGCCTGTTCGACGAGCTAATCGCTGCGGATGGCACCGCGGTCATCGATGTCGACGATTGCTACGCTGAACAGGTGGTGGCGGCGGCGGAAAAGCGCAGGCTCAAGATCATCACGGTCGGCGAAAAAGGCGACGGCATCCGGCTGGTCGGCGGTACCATCGACGGGTTCGCGCAAGTCGTCGACATGGCCCATGCCGGCCGCCGCTACAGCATCAAACTTCCGCTGGTCGGCGGCTTCCAGGTGCAGAACGCCGCGGTCGCGGCCGGGCTGGCGATTGCGACCGGCTCCGATCCGGCCAAGGTCTTTCCGGCGCTGGAAAAACTCACCGGCGCCAAGGGGCGGCTCGAACTGGCCGGCACGCATAAAGGCGCGCCCGTCTTCATTGACTATGCCCACAAGCCCGATGCATTGGCGAAAGCGCTGGCGGCGCTGCGGCCTTATGCCAAAGGCAAGCTTGTCGTCGTGTTCGGCTGCGGCGGCGACCGCGACCAGGGCAAGCGGCCGATCATGGGCCGCATCGCTCAGGAAAATGCTGACCGCGTCATCGTCACCGACGACAATCCGCGCAGCGAGAATGCGGCTGCCATCCGCGCCGCTATCCTCGCGGCAGCCCCCGGCGCCACCGAGATCGGCGACCGCAACGAAGCGATCCGCGCGAGCATCGCCTCGCTGAACGACGGCGACGTGCTGTTGATCGCCGGCAAGGGACACGAAACCGGGCAGATTGTCGGTGACAAGGTCATCCCATTTTCGGACCACGATGCGGTCGCTGCGGCACTTAAGGGAGCCGTGGCATGACCGCGCTCTGGACCATTTCCGACATGGCCGCCGCCATGAAGGCCGACGCCTCCGGCGCGCTGCCGGACGGCGTCTCGGGCATCTCCATCGACACCCGCAGCATCGCCCCCGGCGAAGCCTTCTTCGCCATCCAGGGCGATAACCGCGACGGCCATGACTTTGTCGAGGCGGCGTTGACGAGCGGCGGTGGCGTTGCCGTCATCGCGCGCGCGCAACGCAGCCGTTTTGCCGCCGATGCGCCGCTTCTGGCGGTGGACGACGTGCTCGAGGGCCTGCGCGATCTGGCCCGCGCCGCGCGCGCGCGATTGCGGGGCAAGGTGATCGCCGTCACCGGTTCGGTCGGCAAGACCGGCACCAAGGAAGCGCTGCGGCTGGCGCTGTCGGCCGAGGGCGAAACCCACGCCTCTGCGGCTTCCTACAACAATCACTGGGGCGTGCCGCTGTCGCTGGCGCGCTGCCCGGCCGCCGTGGCTTACGCGGTGTTTGAGATCGGGATGAACCATGCCGGCGAGATCACGCCGCTGACGCAACTGGTGCGCCCGCATGTGGCGATCATCACCACCGTTGCGCCGGTACACCTGGAATATTTCGGCTCGCTGGAGAAAATCGCCGACGCCAAGGCCGAAATCTTTGCCGGCCTGGAGCCGGGCGGCGTTGCCGTCCTCAACCGTGACAACAGCCAGTATCAGCGGCTCGCGGCCGCCGCCGAAGCGGCTGGCGTTGGCCGCATTGTTACCTTTGGCGAGCATGCCGACGCGGACGCGCGGCTGACCAAAATGTGTCTGCACCCGGAATGCTCCTGCGTGCATGCGTCCATTCTCGGCCAGGACGTCACCTACAAGCTCGGCGCACCGGGCAAGCATCTGGTACTGAATTCGCTCGGCGTGCTGGCGGCGGTGTCGTTAGCGGGCGGCGACCTGGCGCTAGCGGCGCTGGCGTTGAACAACCTCAAGCCGGCCACCGGGCGCGGCGCGCGCGCCAATTTGGCGGTGCCTGGCGGCAGCGCGCTGCTGATCGACGAGAGCTACAACGCCAATCCGGCCTCGATGGCGGCGGCGCTGGCTTTGCTCGGTCATGCCACAATCGGCGACCGCGGCCGCCGTATTGCCGTGCTCGGCGACATGCTGGAACTGGGCGATCAGGCGGCAGACCTGCACCGCGCGCTGGCGCAGCCTGTAAATGCCGCCGGCATCGATCTTGTGTATTGCGCCGGTCCGCAGATGAAGGCGCTGTGGGAGGCTCTTCCCTCGGGTCGCCGGGGGGGCTATGCCGTGACGGCGGCGGAATTGGAACCGTCCGTACTCGACGCCATCCGTGCCGGCGATGCGGTGATGGTGAAGGGTTCGCTGGGCTCGAAAATGGGTCCGATCGTCAAGGCGCTGGAACGGCAGTTTCCCCGCTCGGCCGTGCCTGAGCAGGCGGCCACGGGTGCGTGATGCTCGCCGCGAATGAGATCCGCAGGAATTGATCAATGCTGTACTGGCTGACCCAATTTTCCGACACGGTCTCGTTTTTAAACGTCTTCCGTTACATCACCTTCCGCACCGGCGGCGCCATCGTCACCGCGCTGGTCTTCGTGTTCCTGTTCGGCGGCCCGATCATCGACATGCTGCGTCTGAAGCAGGGCAAGGGCCAGCCGATCCGCACGGATGGCCCGCAATCGCATTTGACCAAAAAGGGCACGCCCACGATGGGCGGCCTGATGATCCTGTCCGGCATGCTGGTCTCGACACTGCTTTGGGCGAACCCAGCCAATCCGTATGTGTGGATCGTGCTCGGCGTCACGCTCGCCTTCGGCGTGATCGGCTTTTATGACGACTATCTCAAGGTCACCAAGCAGACCCATGCCGGCTTTGCCGGCCGCACCCGGCTGATGGCCGAAGTGCTGGTCGCGGTGGTCGCCTGTATGGCGCTGGCGAATCTCGGCCGGCCGCCGGTCTCCACCTCGCTGGTGTTTCCGTTCTTCAAGGACCTGGCGATCAACCTCGGTTATGCCTTTGTGCTGTTCGGCGCCTTCGTCATCGTCGGCGCCGGCAATGCGGTCAACCTGACCGACGGCCTCGACGGTCTCGCCATCGTGCCGGTGATGATCGCGGCGGCGACCTTCGGTCTGATCTCCTATCTGGTCGGCAACGCGCTGTTCTCCGACTATCTGCAGATCCGTTACGTCGCCGGCACCGGCGAATTGGCGGTGCTGTGTGGCGCGGTGATTGGCGCGGGGCTCGGCTTTCTCTGGTTCAATGCGCCGCCGGCTTCGATCTTTATGGGCGACACCGGTTCGCTGTCGCTGGGCGGCATGCTCGGCGCCATCGCCGTCGCCATCAAGCACGAGATCGTGCTGGCGATCGTCGGCGGTCTGTTCGTGCTCGAAGCCGTCTCGGTCATCGTGCAGGTGGTGTCGTTCAAACTGACTGGCAAGCGCGTGTTCAAAATGGCGCCGATTCACCACCACTATGAACAGATGGGCTGGACCGAGCCGCAGATCGTGATCCGGTTCTGGATCGTCGCCGTGGTGCTGGCGCTGGCCGGTCTGGCGAGCTTGAAGTTGCGATAGAAGTAGTGTGGTTCCCGCGATGGCGGGGACGCTCGGCGGGACGACCGTTCAATGATTCCGATCACCGTCTTTGCCGGCAAGACCGTCGCTGTGTTCGGGCTCGGCGCCTCCGGCCTGCTGTCGGCCCGCGCGCTGGCCGCCGGCGGCGCCCATGTGATCGCCTTCGATGACAGCGAGGCGAAACTCGCCGATGCGCAGGCGGCGGGGGTGACGACGCAGAACCTCGCCGACCTCGACTGGTCGCAGGTGGCGGCGCTGGTGCTGGCGCCCGGCGTGCCGCTGACCCATCCGACGCCGCACTGGACCGCGGCCCGCGCCCGCCGTGAAGGCGTCGAGATCATCGGCGACATCGAACTGTTCTGCCGTGAACGCGCGGCGTCGGGGCTCGACTGTCCGCTGGTCGCCATCACCGGCACCAACGGCAAGTCGACCACCACGGCGCTGACCACGCATCTTCTCAAAAGCGCCGGACACGATGTGCAGATGGGCGGCAATATTGGCGTGCCGGTACTCGATCTGGAGCCGTTCGCGACCGGAAGGCCTTATGTGGTCGAGGTGTCGTCCTATCAGATCGATCTCGCGCCGTCGCTCCATGCCACTGTCGGTATCCTGCTCAACGTCACCGAAGATCATCTCGACCGCCACGGCACGATGGAAAATTACGCCGCCATCAAGACGCTGCTGGCGGCCGGCGTTGAACCGGGCGGAGCGGCGGTGATCGGTGTCGACGACCGCTATACCCGCGCCGCCGCCGACCGCATCGAACGCGCCGGCAAGCCGGTGGTGCGCGTGTCAGTGTTGGCGCCGGTGCGCGACGGCTATTACGCCGAAGGCACGCGCATCATGCGCGCGGTCGCCGGCAAGGCCTATCCGGTAGCGCAGCTGTCCGGTATCGGCGCGCTGCGCGGGCAGCACAATGCGCAGAATGCGGCCGCGGCGGTTGCCGCCTGCGTCGCGCTTGGGATGGATCTGGCGGATATCCAGAAAGGTCTCGTCAGCTTTCCCGGTCTTGCGCACCGCATGCAGCAGATCGGGCGCAAGGGCAAAGTCCTTTTCGTCAACGACTCCAAGGCGACCAACGCCGATTCCGCGGCCAAGGCGCTGGCGAGCTTCCCCGACATTTTCTGGATCGCCGGCGGCAAGCCGAAGACCGGCGGTATCGAGAGCCTGACCGCGTATTTCCCCCGCATCCGCAAGGCCTATCTGATCGGCGAGGCGGCGCCGGACTTCGCCCGCACGCTTGAAGGCAAGGTGCCCTACGAAATCGTCGATGTCATGTCCGCCGCCGTCGATGCTGCCGCCCGCGATGCCGCGGCTGCGGACGCCGCGGAACCGGTGGTGCTGTTGTCGCCGGCCTGCGCGTCGTTTGACCAGTACCGGAACTTCGAGGTGCGCGGCAAAGCCTTCACGGATCTGGTGCGGGCGGTCCCGGGCATCAATCGTCAGCCGTAGCCGCCCTCGCAGGGGAAGTTTCGCTTCCCGCCGAAATCATTAATGCTTCGTCAACCGTGTCAGGTCAGGAATTAACTGGCCGCCTGTGCGGCATGGGGACCGTCCTGAATGATCTCGCGCGCGCATCGCACGCCGTTTGGCGAATGGTGGTGGACCGTTGACCGGCTGACGCTCGCGGCCATCGGCGCGCTGATGCTGGCCGGTGTGGTGTTGTCGCTTGCGGCCAGCCCGCCCGTCGCCGGGCGCCTCGGCCTCGACCCGTTCTATTTCGTCAACCGCCACATTCTCTTTCTGTTTCCGACCATCGCCGTTCTGCTCGGCGTGTCTTTTCTGAACCCGCGGCAGATCCGGCGCCTGTCGCTGCTGGTGTTCGCCATCAGCCTGATCATGGTGGCGTCGACGCCGTATTTCGGCGCCGAGATCAAGGGCGCGCGGCGCTGGCTGGTGCTGTTCGGGGTCAACATCCAGCCGTCGGAATTCTTGAAGCCGGCTTTCGTCATTCTCACCGCCTGGCTGTTCGCCGAGTCGGCGCGCAATCCGGACATGCCCGCCAACACGTTGTCGCTGGCGCTGCTGCTGGCGGTGGTGGCGTTGTTGGTCGTGCAGCCGGATTTCGGCCAGACCATGCTGGTGGTGCTGGTCTGGAGCGCCTTGTTCTTCATGGCCGGCATGCGGCTGGTCTGGGTGTTCGGCATCGCCGGCGTCGCCGGTATCGGCCTGCTCGGTGCCTATTTCACCTTGCCGCACGTGACGCGCCGCATTCAGCGCTTCCTCGACCCGGCCTCGGGCGACACGTTTAATATCGACCTTGCCAACGAGTCGTTTCTGCGCGGCGGCTGGTTCGGCCGCGGTCCTGGTGAGGGCACGGTCAAGCGCATGCTGCCGGAGAGCCACACCGATTTCGTGTTCGCGGTCGCGGCGGAGGAGTTCGGCATCGCGCTGTGCCTCGTCCTGGCGCTGCTGTTTGCCTTTATCGTCATCCGCTCGCTGCTGCGCGCCATGGGCAACGACGATCCGTTCACGCGCTTCGCCGCGGCCGGGCTGACCATTCTGTTTGCCACCCAGTCCGCCATCAACATGGCGGTCAATCTGCACCTGATCCCGGCCAAGGGCATGACCCTGCCGTTCATCTCCTATGGCGGCTCGTCCATGCTGTCGTTGGCCTATGCGATGGGCATGTTGCTGGCGCTGACCCGTGAGCAGCCCCGCGCGGCCATGCTGGCGCCGGAGCTGGCCCCGGCGGCCAGTGCGGCGTGACGCTTTCCGCGTGTTCTTTTGTCATGGCCGGGCTTGTCCCGGCCATCCACGACTTGCTTGCTGCGTTGCGCTAGGAAAAAGGCGTGGATGCCCGGCACAAGGCCGGGCATGACGGTGGAGAGGTCATGCCAGCACGCGACTCAAACAAATTGGTTCTCCTTTGCGCAGGCGGCACCGGTGGCCATCTGTTTCCGGCGGAGGCGCTTGCCGTGGTGCTGGAGCGGCGCGGCGTGATCGTCGATCTCGCCACCGACACACGCGCCGCGCATTTCAAGTTTCCGGCGCGTGCCGTTCACATGATCCCGAGCGCCACCGTGCGCGGCCGCAACCCGCTGGCGCTGGCGCGCACGCTGTCATCTTTGGGGCTGGGCACCGCCAAGGCCTGGTCGGCGATCGGGCGCATCCGGCCGGCGGCGGTGGTCGGCTTCGGCGGCTACCCGACGGTGCCGCCGCTGCTGGCGGCCACCTTGCGCGGCGTGCCGACCGTGCTGCACGAACAGAACAGCGTCATGGGGCGCGCCAACCGCTTTCTCGCGCCGCGTGTCACCCGCATCGCCACCGGCTTTCGCGCGCTGCGCAATGTCGATCCGCGCTGGCGGGACAAGGTTGCCTTCACGGGCAATCCAATCCGTCCGCCGGTGATCGCCGCCGCGGCGGTCCCGTATGCGATGCCATCCGCCGGCGGCCGGCTGAACCTGCTGGTGTTCGGCGGCAGCCAGGGCGCCCGCGTGATGGCCGACATCGTGCCGGCGGCGATCGAACAGATGACGGCGGAAATGCGGTCGCGCCTCGCCGTCGTGCAGCAGGCCCGCGATGAAGACATCGACGCGGTCCGCAGCCTCTATGACCGGCTCGGTGTCGAAGCCGAGTGCGCGCCGTTCTTCGCCGATCTGCCCGCGCGCATGGCGGCGGCGCATCTGGTCATTGCCCGCTCCGGTGCATCGACGATCGCCGAACTGACCGCGATCGGCCGGCCTTCGATTCTGGTGCCGTTGCCGCATGCGCTGGACCAGGACCAGTTCCACAATGCCGGCATGCTGGAGGAGGCGGGCGGTGCCATTCGCATTGAGCAGCGCGCCTTCACGCCGCAGCACGTCGCCGACGAGGTCGCATCGCTCGCCGCCGATCCAGCCCGACTCGGCCGGATGGCGGCGGCGGCCAAGGCCGTGGGCACCATCGACGCCGCCGAACGGCTGGCGGATCTGGTGATGCAGGAGGTCGGGGTCTGAGGCGGACTAGCCGCGAAATCGCACCCGGCGGGCGCCCGCTTTCATTTTCTGACGCCGTGCCATAAACGGTGCGCATAGATCTGGATCGTCCGCCCTCGCGGACGGTGACAGCAGAGGAACTCCCATGAAACTGCCGCGCGACATAGGACCGGTGCACTTCGTCGGCATCGGCGGTATCGGCATGAGCGGCATCGCCGAGGTGCTGGCCAATCTCGGCTACACCGTGACCGGCTCCGATGTTGCCGACAGCGCCAACGTCAAGCGGCTGCGCGATCTCGGCATCGCCGTGTTCATCGGTCACAAGGCGTCGAACGTCGATGGCGCCCATGTGCTGGTGGTGTCGTCGGCGATCAAGCCGGACAATCCCGAACTGGTTGCCGCGCGCGAGCGCCGGTTGCCGGTTGTGCGCCGCGCCGAGATGCTGGCCGAGCTGATGCGGCTCAAAAGCTGCGTCGCCATCGCCGGCACCCATGGCAAGACCACGACCACGTCGATGGTGGCGACGCTGCTCGATAGCGGTGGCTTCGACCCGACCGTCATCAACGGCGGCATCATCAACGCCTACGGCACCAATGCGCGCCTGGGCGCCGGCGACTGGATGGTGGTCGAGGCCGACGAGTCCGACGGCACCTTCCTCAAGCTGCCGGCCGATGTTGCCATCGTCACCAATGTCGACGCCGAGCATCTCGATCACTTTGGCACCTTCGCCGCGGTGCAGGACGCCTTCATCGACTTCGTCGAGAACGTGCCGTTCTACGGCTTCGCCGTGATGTGCACCGATCATCCGATCGTGCAGCGTCTGGTCGGCCGCATCGTCGATCGCCGCATCGTCACCTATGGCGAGAACCCGCAGGCCGACGTGCGCCTGGTCGAGCTCAGCAATGCCGGCGGCAAGCAGAGTTTCACCGTGCTGTTCCGCGACCGCGACGGCAAGGAAGTCCACGCCATCCGCGATCTCGAATTGCCGATGCCGGGCCGTCACAATGCGCTCAACGCCACCTCGGCGATTGCCGTGGCGCATGAGCTGGGCATTGCCGACGACAAGATCCGCGCCGCACTTGGTAAATTCGGTGGCGTAAAGCGCCGCTTCACGCGCGTTGGCGAATGGAACGGCGCCACCATCATCGACGACTACGGTCATCACCCGGTGGAAATCGCCGCGGTGCTCAAAGCCGCGCGCGAGTCCACCAAAGGGCAGGTGATCGCGGTGGTGCAGCCGCATCGCTACACGCGTCTGAAGTCGCTGTTCGAGCCGTTCTCGACCTGTTTCAACGACGCCGATGCGGTGATCGTCGCCAATGTCTATACCGCCGGCGAGGCGCCGATCGCAGGCGCCGACCGCGATCATCTGGTGCAGGCCTTGCGCGCGCGGGGGCACCGTCAGGTGATGGCGCTCGACGGCCCGGAAAAGCTCGCCGGGCTCGTCAAGGGGCTGGCCAAGCCCGGCGACTACGTTGTGCTGCTGGGGGCCGGATCGATCACGCAGTGGGCCTATGCGCTGCCGGGTGAACTGAAGGCGCTGGGTTAGGGACATTGTGGGTCGTGACGGTTGCCACATTCGCCGTCATGGCCGGGCTCGTCCCGGCCATCCACGTTCTTACAACAACGTTTCGTACAGGTCGTCCCACCTTTCGTTCGCAGCCAGGATCAACCGCACCTTCCAGGTACGCGACCAATGCTTCATATTATGTTCGCGTTGGATCGCGGTCGGGATGTCGTCGTAGGTCTCAAAATAAACGAGCCTCTTTAAATCGTAGCGTTTGGTGAAACCTTGGACCGTGCCTTCCCGATGCTGAGCAACGCGACGAACCAGATCACTGGTCACCCCCACGTAGAGAATGCCGTTCGGCCGGTTCGTCAGAATGTAGACGTATCCACCCATAGGCCGATGATTGCCGCCGTGGATGGCCGGGACAAGCCCGGCCATGACGATCGAGAGTCTTTCGCCCGGGCGGTAGTGCTGGGTGTTCGCGGAGTTGGACCAGGTGCTCGCAGTCCATGGCAAGGCTTGTCCCGACCATCTCCGGTCTGCTTTTTCGGCGCGGAGCGCCCATGACCTTCCCCGACATCGTACCGGCCCTGAAAGCCGCAGTCCCTCAACTGCGCGGCAAGCTGATCGCCAACCAGCCGCTCGACAGCTTCACCTGGTTTCGCGTCGGCGGGCCGGCGCAGACGCTGTTCATGCCGGAGGACGAGGATGACCTCGCTTATGTCCTGCGCAATCTGCCGGCCGACGTACCGGTCACGGTGATCGGTGCCGGCTCCAATCTTATTGTGCGCGATGGCGGCGTGCCGGGAATGGTGATCCGGCTCGGCCGCGCCTTTGCCGAGATAACCACTGACGAAAATCACCGCGTCAGCGCCGGCACCGCGGCGCTCGATGCGCATGTCGCGCGCGCGGCGCAGAAGGCCAGCATCGGCGGCCTGTCGTTTCTCAGCGGCATACCCGGCGGTATTGGCGGCGCGCTGCGCATGAATGGCGGCGCCTATGGCGGCGAAACCAAGGACGTCCTGCTCGAAGCGCGCGGCATCGACCGGCAGGGCAACGTCGTCACCTTCAGCAACACCGACATGGGGTTCACCTATCGTCACTCCAAGGCGCCGGAAGATGTCATCTTCACGCGCGCCACGTTCCAGGGCCGGCCCGGCGATCCGGACGCGATCGCGGCGGAAATGGCGGAGATCAAGCAGAAGCGCGAGGCCTCGCAGCCGCGCAATCGTACCGGCGGTTCGACCTTCAAGAACCCGCCGGGCCATAACGCCTGGAAGCTGATCGACGCCGCCGGCTGCCGCGGCTTGATCGTCGGCGGTGCACAGGTGTCGGAACTGCACTGCAATTTCCTGATCAACCTCGGCAACGCCACCGCCGCCGATATCGAGACGCTGGGCGAGACCGTGCGCGCGCGGGTGAAGGCGCAGTCCGGCGTCGACCTCGACTGGGAGATCAAGCGGATCGGCGCCGCCTAGCCATTCAGCTTGAGCAGTGTCTGGAGCGGCGCGGGGCTGATGCTAAGCGGACCGGCAAACGGGCGCTCCTGCAGGCCGATCAGACCGAGGGTGATAACGGTCGACGTGGCGAAGATGACCAGCGCCGCCAGTTGCGCGTTCCGGCGTTGCAGATGCACGACGCCGATGGCGATCAGTGTCATGACACCGAGCAGCAGCACCATCATCCACTTGAGGTCGTTGGTGCGGTCGGAGGCGA
>JALHNV010000080.1 GCA_022843325.1 Pseudolabrys sp.
CATCAGGCGACGGCCGACAGCGCCGATCCCGAACAGAAGCAAGTGCCCGGCGAGTGGATTGACGCAAAAAGGGATTGACGAACCAAGGCCCGTTACAGAAGCCCGCATGGAGCGAAGCGCAATGCGGGGACAACGCGAACCGCAACCGCCGCGCCCGCAATGTCGCTTCGCTCATCCGGGCTACAAGCAAGTAAACCCTACGTCCCCTCGCCCGGGGTGCGGCTGGCGACCACCGCTGGCAGCGGCTCGTCGGCGCTGCGCACAACGATGATGCGCTCGAACTTGCCGTCCTCGAACGCCTGCAGGAACTTGTCGTAATCGCGCACCGAGATGCAGCCGTTCGACTGGCCGTTGGCGCCGAGCAGGAAGGAATGCGCCAGGAAGCCGTCGCGGCCGTGCATGTTGCCGCCGCCGACCGGCTTCATGCGCAGCGCGCGCACGCCGTGAAACGGCTTCTCGCGGAAGCTGACGGTGTAGATGTTCGGCGGCGTGACGCCGACATCCTTGCGGTGCATCGAGTCCGGGTCGTCCATGTACTGGCCGAAGCCGGAATGCGCCTCGAGCTTTTCGCCGTCCGGCATGTAAACGACTTTCTTGGTGATGTCGTACAGCACGGTATTCGGATTGGCGGCGATGATTGCCTTGGCGGAGCGATCCGGGTCGGCGAACAGTTTGTCGAAAATCCCGGGCTCGCCCGGCGTCGGCTGCGGCGGCAGCGAGGCGACGCGCGGCTCGTTCGCATCGGGCGTGACGCGCGCGACGCCGACGCGCGACGCGTCCTGACGTTCGATGCCGTCCGGCCGCGGCAGCGGCAAGGGTGCGGCGATCTCCTGCTCGGGGAGGCGCACCCGGCCGGCATTCGGGAAGCGCGTCGCCAGCAAGGTCGACAGACCGCCGTCGGGCATCCACGCATTGTCCTGCGGCCGCAGGGTGAGCGCGGCCAGTTGCCGTGTGCCGTCGCGCCATGTTTGCGCGACATCGAAATCGGGCGCGGGCAGCGGCATGGATGTCGCGAGCCTCGCCTCGCGCGGTATCACCGACCGGCCGGGCTGCAGCGGCAGATAGATCGCCGCCGCCGCCACCGCGCTGACGCCGGCGACGCCGAGGCCGATCCATGCGGCGACAAAGGCGAGGCGCGCAAAGGACGACGGCCGCGCGGACGCGGCGCGCACCTGACCTCCCTCACCTGCCATTCTCACATCCACCATAGGTCCGCTCTGCACGTCTGCGGCTTCAGGTACCGGCGCCAGCATAGCCCAGCCGGTGGCCGAGGAAAATCCCCGCCGGCCCCTCTCTGCACCCCGGAATTCGTTTTGTTCCCATGCAGTTAACCCGGCCGCCTATGCCCCGGCCCCGGACTTCGCTAGGGTCCCGGCGACGAGAAACCCACAAGGAGAGCTGAATGCGAAGGACCGCCCGCGCAGGCGTCACTGTTGCAATGTCACTGATCGCCGGACTGAGCGTCGTCGTCGCTGCCGGTTCATTCACGCAAGCCACCGCCCAAACCGCCGGAAAAACCATGACCACATCTTCGGGACTGCAAATCACGGACACCACTGTCGGCACCGGCGCGTCGCCGAAAACCGGCCAGACCTGCGTCATGCATTACACGGGCTGGCTCTACACCAACGGCATCAAGGGCAAGAAATTCGATTCGTCCGTCGACCGCGGCGAGCCGTTCGAATTTCCGATCGGCCGCGGCCGGGTCATCAAGGGCTGGGACGAAGGCGTCGCCAGCATGAAGGTGGGCGGCAAGCGCACGCTGATCATCCCGCCCGCGCTCGGCTACGGCGACCGCGGCGCCGGCGGCGTCATCCCGCCGAACGCCGTCCTGATGTTCGACGTCGAACTGCTGGCCGTTAAGGACTGAGGTGTGGCCCCGCCGTCACGTGCGCGTGGCGGCGGGGCAACTTTTTGAGGGCAGCAGCGTTGGCTCCTCACTGCGACAACACGCGTGAGGCACGTAATGCCCGAGACCCATAGTGGACCTTTGTGCCCGAGCTGCATGCGGCTGATGAAGATGGCCCGCACGGTAACGGAGCCCGACGTCGATCCGGCGATCCATGTGTTCAAGTGCACCCGTTGCGCGGTCAGCTTCATCACCGAAGATCACCTGCCGGTCGCCGGCACGGTGGTGCACTGACAAGTCCATCTCTCCGTCATTCCGGGACGGCGCGCCTTCGCGCCGGACCCGGAATCCATAACTCGGATTACGATTTTGGATTCCGGGTTCGCTCGCCAAACGGCTCGCGCCCCGGAAGGACGGAAAGTCTTACACCTTGCCGTGCACCAGATCGTGGATGAAGCCGAGCTTGGTCATCACCGGCGGCGCCAGCACGAACGGATAAAGATCGTTGGCCCCCATGGCGCGGTTGACGTTGTTAATGGAGAACACATACGGCAACCAGACGTCGATGATCTGCTGCACGGTCTCCGCTTCGTAGGGCTCGAAGTCCACCTCGGCGGAGTAGGTCCCGGTCTTGTCGATCTTGGGCCGCACCGTCATGCCGGACGCGGCCACCATTTCCAGCGTATCGACGATGTGCAGGTAATGCGCCCAGGTCTCGGCGAAGTCCTCCCACGGATGCGCGGTGGCGTATTGGGTGACGAAGCTGTCCTGCCAGTCCGGCGGCGCGCCCTCTTGGTAGTGCCGCTGCAAAGCGGCGCCGTAATCCTGGCTGTCGTCGCCGAATACGGCGCGGCACTCGTCCAGCTTGCCGGCGTCGCGCACCAGAATGTCCCAGTAATGATGACCGACCTCGTGGCGGAAGTGGCCGAGCACGGTGCGGTACGGCTCGCCCATGGCGCGGCGGCGCTTCTCGCGCTCGACATCGTCGGCCTCGATCACCGCGATGGTGATCTTGCCCTCGTCATGGCCGGTCAGCACCTTCGGCCCCGGCACGGTCGGCGGCGCGTCGGACAGGAATTCGAACGACAGGCCGTGCGCAGGGTCTTCCAGCACGGTCTTCAGCGGCAGCTTCCAGCGCAGCAGCGAATAGAACAGCCGGTGCTTGGCCATTTCCAGCACGCGCCAGGCGTTCACATTCTCCGGCTGGCTCAGATCGGGCACCATGCGGTTATGCCGGCAGGCCACGCAGAACGCGTCCATGGTGCCCGGCGGTACGAACCAGTTGCAGGCGTCGTACTGCGAATTGATGCAGAGCATGCGGGCTTCCCCCGGCATCGCCAGCGGCTTCCACGTCATGTCGCCGATCGGCTCGACCGCCGACAACGTCAATCGCTCGGGAAGATAAGCGAGCTGGTGGCCGCACTGACCGCAAACGCGGTTCTCGAAGTACAGGACATTGCCACAGGACTGGCACTTGTAGAGTTTCATCGTCGCAATCCACCGGACCGGCCGGTGGCCGGTCATCTGACGTTGTATTGAAAGCAATACGACCGGCCCTTGCGGGCCGATCGTATCTTTGTACCGCACCGGCGCGGATTTGGGATCAGGCGGCTTCCTGGTTGACCGAGACTTCCGCGAGTTCGCTGAGCGCCACGTCGGTCTTTTTCTCTTCCTGCAGGGTCTGGTCCAGCAGACGCACCGCGTCGTTGAGGCCGAGTTCGCCGGCCCAGGTCTTGAGCGTGCCGTAGCGCGAGATCTCGTAGTGCTCGACCGCCTGCGCCGCGGCCAGAAGACCGGCGTCCAGTGCCGGCGAGCCCTTGTACTCCTTGATGATCTCGGCGCCTTCCTCGGTGATGCCGAGGATCGCCGCGCAGCTCTTGCCCTGCGGCTTCTTGTCGATGGCGGCGAACACCTTCTCCAGGCGCGCGATCTGGCCTTCGGTCTCGGTGTGATGCTTTTCGAACGCCTTCTTCAAGTCAGGCGACTGCGCCGCCTTTGCCATTTTCGGCAGCGTCGCCAGGATCTTCTTCTCCGCGAAATAGATGTCCTTGAGCGTGTCGTGAAACAGTTCGTCGAGGGTCTTGGGTTGTTTGGCCATGGTGCTCCCCTGTGGCAGTCCTGAAGCACGCCCAACGCACCGTTCCGGTAACAGTTCCGGCGCTGCGGAACGATTTGGCGGGCCGGTGACGGGCAACCAAAACCCGGTCGCGCGCGTTAACCGGCCGCACGTGCCGGGTGTCAACCGGCCGCAACGGGGATGACGGACGCAGTTGATTTTGCCGGTTTCTAACTGCGGCAGCAACGCATCGGTACGCGTGGCGTCCAACCTGTTCCCGGCGCGTGCACATTGTCTTGCGTGACACGGCCGACGGGACAACGCCCAGCGGGACGATTGCGACTTTTACCGCTTCCCTCTATCCCATCACCCATGACCTCCCCGACAGGCGAACCCGCGATCCGGTTCTTCGGCGACAGCAAAGCCTATTGGCGGCTGCTGATGCGCGGCGGCGTCTTGGTCATGGTGACGCTGGGCATCTACCGGTTCTGGCTGACCACCGACGTGCGCCGCTTCCTGTGGTCCAATACCGAGGTGGCCGGCGACGGGCTGGAGTACAGCGGCACGCCGCTTGAGCTGCTGATCGGATTTCTGACCGCGATCGCCATTCTGGTGCCGCTCTACACGTTGTTCTTCTTCGCCGCGCTGGATCTCGGCTTCATCGGCCAGATGTCAGGCGTCATCGGCTTCGCGCTGCTGTTCGTGCTCGGCCAGTACGCCATCTACCGCGCCCGCCGCTATCGCCTGACCCGTACCGTCTACCGCGGCCTGCGCTTCCACCAGAACGGCTCGGCCTGGGGTTACGCGCTCCGTGCGGTGCTGTGGTGGTCGCTGACCCTGATGACCCTCGGCCTCGCCTATCCGTTCCAGCTCGCCAGCCTGGAACGCTACAAGATGCGGCACACCTTCTATGGCGATCTCGGCGGCCGGTTCGACGGCTCAGGTCTCAGCCTGTTTCTGCGCGGTCTGCCGATGTGGCTGGTGGTGGTGGCGCCGCTGGCGGTGACGGTGGGCGCCGCGCTCGAAACCCTCGATTGGAGGGCACTCGCCGCGGCGCTGGCCAGCGAGGACGTGCAGGCCAATATCGAGGTCGGCAATCCGGGCCTGACCGGCGTGCTGCTGTTCGCCATGATCATGCTCGCGGCGGCGGCCGTGATGGCGGCCGTGCTCTTTCCGGCGTTCCGGGCGCTGACCCTGCGCTGGTGGTCGTCGGGTCTGCGTCTCGGCCCGATAGAATTCCGCTCGCGGTTGCGGACCGCACAGGTCTACCGCGCCTATCTGCGCTTCCTCGGCTATGCGGCCGCCTTCGCCATCGCGCTGGCGGTGCTCGGCTTTGCCGTTCTGCTCGCGCTCGGCGCCCTGATCACCGACGACCAGACCGGCGAGATCGCCGCCACCGTGTTTCTTCTGGTCGGCTACGTCATCGCCGCGCTGGGCCTGTCGATCATCTACCGCGCCACCGCCCTGCTGGCGCTATGGCGGCTGGGCATGGAATCGCTGCAATTGTCCGGTCTGTCGGCGCTCGATCGCGTCAGGGCGGTGGGCCGCCCGAGTTCGGCGCTGGGCGAAGGCCTCGCCGACGCGCTCAATGTGGGCGGCATTTGATGCAGAACACGACGAACCAGCCGGCCGGCGGCCCGGGCATTTTCTTCGACGGCCAGACCAGCGCCCGCCAGACGGTGACGGTCCACCTGGACGCATCCGGCCTGTCGATCGCCGGGCCGGACGGCGCGGTGCTTGCCGTGTGGCCCTATGACGCCATCGAGGAACTGGCCTGGCCGGGTCACGTTTTGCGGCTCGGCCTGCGCGGGCCCGGCCTCGAGCGGCTGGAAATTTCCGACCCGGCGCTGGCCGCCGCCATCGACGTCAAAGCGCATCACGTCGACCGCACCGGCACGGTGCAGCGCCGGCAGCGCGGCAGCGTCATCGGCTGGAGCGTCGCCGCCACACTGGCGCTGGTCATGGCCGGCTATTACGGCGTGCCGGCGCTGGCCGAGAAAGCGGCACCGCTGGTGCCGGCCGGCCTCGACCGGCGCATGGGCGATGCTGTCGACATGCAGGTGCGCAGCAGCCTCGACACCCGCAATCTCGGCGAAGGCTTCGAATGCGGCGCCGCCGACGGCGAGAAGCAGGGCCGCGCCGCGCTGGAAAAGATGGTGGGCCGGCTCGCCCGTGCCGCCGTTCCGCCGATGACACTGCGGGTGACCGTGGTGCGCCGCGACGAGCCGAACGCCATCGCGCTGCCGGGCGGGCAGATCTACGTGTTCCAGGGTTTGATCGCCAAGGCCGTCAACCCCGACGAAATCGCCGGCGTCATCGCCCACGAGATCGGCCATGTCGCGCACCGCGACGGCACCAAGGCGGTGTTGCAAGCCAGCGGCCTGTCATTTTTGTTCGGCATGTTGCTCGGCGACTTCGTCGGCGGCGGCGCCGTGGTGTTCACCGCCAGAAAAGTGTTGCAATCGTCCTATACGCGCGAAGCCGAAACCGCAGCCGACGCCTATGCGGCCATGCTGATGAACCGGGCGCAAGGCGATGTCCGCGCGCTCGGCACGCTGCTCACCCGGATCGGCGGCGCCCACGAGCCGGGTATCCGAATCCTGCTCGACCATCCCGAAACCAAAGCGCGTGTCGAAGCGCTGAATCGCATGCCACAGACGCGGACCATCGTGCCCTTTCTGAACCCGGGCGAGTTTGCCGCCCTGAAACGAATCTGCGCAGGTCCATAGTCATGGCGCGCCGAACCTTCCACGACGACGCGGTCTCGCGGCTGGCGGCATGGTCCTACCGGCTGGCTCTGTTTGCCTTGGTCGTGGCGGCACTCGCCGTCATTGTGATCCGTTCGGGCGCGCTGGAGATCGTACCGGCGCTGACCACCTTTGCCGCGGCCTTGGTATTCGCCGGGCTGGCGGTTCTGTCGGCCTGCGGCGCTTTCATCGTGATCTGGCGGCAGGGGCTGGCCGGTTTCGGCCGGGCGCTCGGCGGGCTGCTGCTTGGCCTGTTACTGCTCGCCTATCCGGCTTATCTCGCCTACAGCGCGATGGCGCTGCCGGCGCTGGCCGACATCAGCACCGACCCGGCCAACCCGCCGCGTTTCGAAGCGCTGGCGGCGGTTCGACCGCCGGCCAGCACCCCTGCGCCCGGCGCCGCCGAGTTGCAGCGCGAGGCCTATCCCGAAATCGCCCCGCTGCAGCTCAGCGTCATGCCGCGCGTGGCCTATGACGTGTCGCTGGCCGTCATCAACAAGCACCGCTGGCCGGTGGCCAGCGCCCGCCCGGCCACAGCCAGCCGCCGCGACGCCGTCATCGAGGCGACCGCACGCACGCTGATCATGGGTTTCCGCGACGACATCATCGTGCGCATCACGCCGCTCAGCCAGGGCTCGCGCATTGACCTGCGCTCGGCGTCGCGCTTCGGCAACCATGACTTCGGCGCCAACGCCGCGCGGTTGCGCGGCCTGCTCGAGGAAATCGAAGCGGCCGCCGAAGCCGCCCCCGAGCCGCGTCCGGAACCGGAGAAGATCGACAAGAAGGCGGCGCCGAAAAAGCCGGCGCCCAAGAAACCGCCCGCCAAACAGCCGCCGGCCAACCGCTGATCACACCGCCATGCGGTATTCGCCGTCGATCGACGGCGGCCCGTCGGTGACGACCACACCGCGCGTCACGAGATCTTCCAGATGCGCCAGCACCGACATGCCGGCCGCGCCCGTGAGCCGCGGATCGAGCCCGATATAGATGGCGCGCACGATCGACGGAATGTCGGTCGCCCCCTTGCGCAGCCGGTGCAGGATCGAGTCCTCGCGCGCGCGGCGGTGCAGAATGTAATAATTGACGAAGCGGTTGGCGTCCTCGATCGCCGGGCCGTGGCCGGGGAAATAAGTCTGCTCCGGCCGCTTGGCGAGTTTGCGCAGCGACGCCATGTAATCGCTCATCGCGCCGTCCGGCGGCGCGACGATGGTGGTCGCCCACGCCATCACATGATCGCCGGCGAACAATATCTTCCTGTCCTTCAGCGCGAAGGCCATGTGATTGGCGGTGTGACCGGGCGTCGTCACCGCCTCGATGGCCCAGCCATCGCCTTCGACGACCTCGCCATCCTTGAGCATCACGTCGGGCTTGAAATCGCGGTCGCCGCTGGAATCGAGCGGGTTGTTCTCGCCGATATGCAGCGGCCGCGCGGCGCGGTGCGGACCTTCGGCATAGACGGTCGCGCCGGTGGCCGCCACGATCGCCGGCACCGCCGGCGAGTGATCGCGGTGGGTGTGCGTGACGAAGATATGCGTCACCGTCTCGTGGCGCACCGCATCGAGCAGCGCGGCGATATGGACCGGATCGGCCGGGCCGGGATCGACGATGGCGACCTTGCCGTGACCGACGATGTAGCTGATCGTGCCCTTGAAGGTGAACGGCCCTGGATTGTTGGCCATCACGCGGCGCACGCCCGGCACCGGTTCGTCCACCGTGTCGGCGGCGAGATCGAGAGTCTTGTTGAAGGGGATGTCGTCGCTCATGGGGTTGGGACCTGGCCAGCGCTAACGCCTTAGGGGCTCGGCGGCGGCGGTGCAACGGTTATGTCGATCCGCTGCCCACCGAACGCGCGCCTCAGGGCGCGCCTCATCAGTGAATCTCCGGCTCCGGCACCGGGCCGAGCGGCGCCAGGAAGTCGAAGTCGCAGCCGTCGTCGGCCTGCCCGGTGTGCTCCGCGTAAAGCGCGCCGTAACCGCGCGGATAACGCGGCGCCGGCTGTTGCCAGGCGGCGCGGCGGCGCGCCAGCTCCTCGTCGCTGACATGCAGATGAATGCGCCGCGCCGGCACGTCGATCTCGATCTCGTCGCCGGTCTCGACCAGCGCCAGCGGCCCGCCGACGAAACTCTCCGGCGCCACATGCAGAATGCAGGCGCCGTAGCTGGTGCCGCTCATGCGCGCGTCGGAGATGCGCACCATGTCGCGCACGCCCTCGCGCACCAGCTTCTTCGGGATCGGCAGCATGCCCCATTCCGGCATGCCGGGGCCGCCTTTGGGGCCGGCATTCTTCAAGACCAGAATATGATCGGCGGTGACGTCGAGATCGTCGCGCTCGACCTCGCGCGCCATGTGGTTGTAGTCCTCGAAGGCGATCACCTTGCCGCGGTGGCGCAGCAGCCGCTTCTCCGCCGCCGACGGCTTCATGACGCAGCCGCGCGGCGCCAGGTTGCCGGTCAGCACCGCGGTGGCGCCTTCGCTGGAGATAGGATCGCTCAGCGGATGGATGACGTCGGGCAGATAGACCTCGGCGCCCTTGATGTTCTCGCCGATGGTCTTGCCGTTCACCGTCATGCAGGACAGATCGAGCACGTCCTTCAGCTCCGCCATCAGCGCGCGCAGGCCGCCGGCGTAGAAGAAATCCTCCATCAGGTATTTGCCGGACGGCCGCACATTGGCCAGCACCGGCACCTCGCGCGACAACTGGTCGAAGCGGTTCATGTCGAGCGGAATGCCGGCGCGGCGCGCCATCGCCACCGCATGAATGATGGCGTTGGTCGAGCCGCCCATCGCCATGTGGACGCGGATGGCATTGTCGAACGCCGCCACCGACAAGATCTTTTGCGGCGTCACGTCCTCCCACACCATGTCGACGATGCGCCGTCCGGCCTGGCCGCACATGCGCGGATGCGCCGAGTCGGCCGCCGGAATCGACGACGCGCCGGGCAGCGACAGGCCGAGCGCCTCGGCGATCGCCATCATGGTCGCCGCCGTGCCCATCACCATGCAGGTGCCAAACGAGCGCGCGATGCCGCCTTCGATGTCGGCCCAGTCGTCTTCGGTGATGCGGCCGGCGCGTTTCTCGTCCCAGTATTTCCAGGCGTCGGAACCGGAGCCCAGCACCTGGCCGTGCCAGTTGCCGCGCAACTGCGGCCCGGCCGGCACGAAGATGGTCGGCAGGCCCATGCTGATCGCGCCCATGATCAGGCCGGGCGTGGTCTTGTCGCAGCCTCCGAGCAGAATCGCGCCGTCGATCGGATGGCTGCGCAGCAGTTCCTCGGTCTCCATCGCCAGCATGTTGCGGTACAGCATGGTGGTCGGCTTCATGAACGGCTCGGACAGCGACATCGCCGGCAGTTCGACCGGCAAACCGCCGCCGAGCAGTACGCCGCGCTTCACATCGTCGGCGCGCGCCCGCAGATGCGTGTGGCAGAAATTGAGATCGCTCCAGGTATTGATGATCCCGATCACCGGCTTGCCCTGCCAGTCGGGCGCATCGAAGCCGCCTTGCCGCATGCGCGCGCGATGGCCGAACGACCGCAGGTCGCTGACGCCGAGCCAGCGGTGGCTGCGTAGGTCTTCGGGGGCCTTGCGGGTCATGACATTCTCCGTGCGCGGGCTGCGAAGGTAGCGCGGGCTATGGGCCTATGCCACAGTCGAATCATGCGGCACCGTCTGGCGTTCTCCCGAGTCGTTTTCACATTGTGCATTTTTGCGGTTCTGGCGACGGCGCTGCTGACGCGCGTGCCGAAATGGATGGGCGATTTCGACCAGTCGTTCTATCTCACCATCGCCTATGACATCGACCGCTACGGCGTGTTCAGCAACGGCATGTTCGATCAGGTCAACAGCGTCGATACGGCGCCGCCGCCGGGCATGTTCATCGCGCCGCTGTATCCCTGGCTGGTTTTGGCGGTGCAGAAGATCGATCCTCGCTTCGCACGTGCAGCAAAATGCAGCGTCGAGGCCAATCACAACCGCCGCGACCGCGCCGAATGCGACCAGTACGCCCTGCCGATGCACCTCATCCACGCGCTGCTGCTCGCCCTCGGCGCGCTGGCGGTCGGGCGCACCGCGGAACTCATCTTTGGCGGCCGCGCCACGTTCTGGCTGGCCGCCAGCTTCGCCACCCTCGCGCTGGTTCCGGATGCCGAGCTGTTCTCCTTCGTGATGACCGAGAGTCTGACCTTCTTCATGTTCTCGGTCACCATGCTGGCGCTGGTCAAAAGCTGGATCACGTCGCGCTGGCAGCATTTTGCACTCGCGGGCCTGCTGCTCGGCCTGCTGTGTCTGACGCGCACATCATTTCTCATCCTGGCGCCGGTGCTTGTGGTGCTGATCCTGCTCAACGCCCGCCTCAACCGCCGCACCCCCGGCATCCGAACCCCGGCGTGGCAAGGCATCGTCGCTTTCGCCATCTGTTTCGGCTTGATGGTCGTGCCCTGGGCCATCCGCAATTCGATCTCGGTCGGCAAGTTCGCCATGACCGAGGAATATGGCTCGGCGGCCATCGTCGAGCGCTTCGCCTTCAACCAGATGACGCCGCAGGAATACGCGCTGGCTTTCCCGCATTGCCTGCCGGTGATCGGCCCCTGCATCGTTGCCGCCACCGTTGGCGAAGAGAAAACCGCACGCTTCAAGTGGGACAGCCCGGGCAGCTTCTTCGAACTCGGCCGCGGCGCGCGCGGCGCCCTGCTGAAAGTCCACGAGAAGCTCGATCCGATCATCGGCGATGTCATGCGCGCCGAACTCGGCACCAACTGGTGGCGGCATATCCTGGTCAGCATTCCGCTGGCCTGGTGCGGGCTCTGGGTCGGCGGCGTGTTCGGCCTGTTTCTGGCGCCGGCCTTTGTCTGGGCCGGCCTATCGGCGATCCGGCAACGCAAGCCGCTGTTCCTGATGTACGCCGTGCCGGCGCTGACCATGCTGGCGCTGCACGCCGGCCTCGCCAATCACTACACGCGCTACAATCTGATCCTGATCGGGCCGTTCGCCGCCGGCACGGCCTGGCTCATCGCGCGGAGCGGCTGGTTTTCTCGCGCGCGTTGGCGATGGCGAGCGCGCGCGCCAGCGTCGTGATCAACTCCATCTGCATGCGCAGCTTGAGATGCAGGTTGAGCAGCACCAGCATGCTGATCACCACCCAGATATAGAGCACGAGATCGACGCCGCGGCCGACGCCGGCGAAGGCTGCCAATTGCGTGGCGTGCGTGGGCAGCCAGACGAAATACAGGCCGCCGAGCGCCGCCAGCAGCGACAGCAGCCCGACCGCCGGCGAGCGCCGGTACTGGCTCCACGCATAGAGCATGACGGCAAACAGCAGCGCGGTCAGCGAGAGCTGGGCGATCATCGGTGCAGCCTCCGGGCGAACAGATCGAGCAGGATGGTCAGGGCGTCGGAAAGCTTCTGGCCCTTGGCCAGCGAGTATTCGCTGTACTCGATGGTGACCGGCACCTCGACATATTTCAGGCCGCTCAGCGCGACCTGGTGCAGGATTTCCGAGGCATGCGCCATCCGATTCTGGCGCAGCTTGATGCGTTGCGCGCCGCGCCGGGTCATGCCGCGCAGGCCGTTATGGGTGTCCGTGATGGTGATGCCGACGCTCAGCCGCGTGAACAGGGTCGCGAGCTTGAGCGTCAGGCGGCGCGACAGCGGCTGGTTCAGCGTGTCGCCGAGAAAGCGGCTGCCGAGCGCGAAGTCGGCGTTGTTCTTGTCGAGCGCCGCCGCCAGTACGGCGATATCGGACGCGCGGTGCTGGCCGTCGGCGTCGAAGGTGACGATGGTCGCGGCGCCGGCTGAGAGCGCATACTCGATGCCGGTCTGCAGCCCGGCGCCCTGCCCGAGATTGATCGGATGCCGCACCACAATGGCGCCGGCGGCTTCGGCGGCCGCCGCGGTGCCGTCGGCCGAACCGTCATCCACCACCACCACCGGATAACCGGCGGCGCGCACGCCGGCGATGACGCCGCCGATCACGGTCTCTTCATTATAGGCCGCGATGACGACCCAGAGCGATCCCGCCGTCATGGTTCAACCGGCCACAAAGAACAGGCCGCCGAGGATCAGCGCGATGCCGATCATCAGCCGCGTCGACAGCGGCTCGGCGAACACGAGAATGCCGAGCGCCGGCGTGATCGCGAAGGCCAGCGCCACGAACGGATAGGCGCGCGACAGCGGCGTGAAGGTCAGGATCCAGACCCACAGCACCGACAGCAGCCCGTAGAGCACCACCGCCACCACGAAATACGCATTGACCAGCCCGAACACGCGATCGGTCAGCGAACCCACCGCCGGCGCGCGGTCGGCGGCGAGCTTGAAGATGAGTTGCCCGCCGGCCATCGACACGGCGTAACCAAGCAGCAGCAGGATTTGCGTGAGGGACAGCCGCTCGCTCATGGGTTTGGTTTCCGCAGCACGACGCGCATGGCGTCGAAAAGGTTGGCCGGCAATCCGATGGCGCTGGCCGACGCCATCTTGCTGGGCTTGAGACCCAGCATGCGCTTGAGCTGGAACACGATCAGCGACAGCGGCACGATCTTCCACGGGTGATCGAACCGCTCCAGCGTCAGCCCGACCGAGGCCGCCAGGCCGCGCATGCTGTCGCGCGTGAAGAACCACAGATGCTGCGGCGGCGTCATCAGGCGCCAGCGCGCGCCGGCCATGCGCGCCGGCAGGGCGCCGAAATCGCCGGTGGCGATGACGATGATGCCGCCGGGGTTGAGGTGACGCTCGCACAGCGCCAGCGTGCCAGCCGGATCGGGCAGATGCTCGATGACATCGAGCAGGACGATGACGTCGAACGGCGCCAGCCCCGCCAGCATGGCCTCGTCGGCGGCGCCGGTGATGACGTTGAGGCCCTGCCCGCGCGCATGCGCGGCAGCGTCGACCGCAATCTCGACGCCGGTGACATCGTAATGGGGGTTGGCGGCCGCCAGGAAGAAACCATAGGCGCAGCCGAGTTCCAGCAGCCGCCCGCCTGGCTTCAGCCTGCGGATGAAATCGACGGTGCCGGCGAATTCGCGGCGCAGCACCGGCTCGGCGCCGAGATAATCGGCGTAGCCGTCGGCATGGCCGCCGTCGAAATAGTCGGTGGTGTAATAGCTTTCCGGGTCGAACGCGCTGGTCTCGGTGCGGCCCAGGCCGCACACGGTGCACTGAAAGATCGCGCAGCCGTTCTTGGCATAGAGGAACCGGTGACCGGTCGCGCGCGCGCAGGCCGGGCATGCCATGAGCTGGTCGCTGTGGCCGGCAGGTCCGGCCGCCGGGTCTTGCACGCGTGCATGTTCGTTCATGGCGACTGCTTATCAGCCCACAGCGGCTGTACTCAAGGCGTGCTTTCCGCCGCCGCCCGCCGTGCCGACAGTTGCGTGATGATCACGGACAAAGCCAAAGTAGCGCCGGCCAAATCGGTATAGAGACCCGGCTTGATCAGCAGCAGCCCGCCGACGATCAGCGACGCCTGCTGCCAGTAACGGGTCTTGGTCAGAAAGAAGCCGTGCAGACCGGCGGCGAACATCAGGATACCGCAGGAGGCCGTGACGAAAGCGCCGATCACCTGCGGCCAGGTACCGATCATCAGCAGCGCCGGCTCGTAGACGATCATGAAGGGCACGATGAACCCGGCGGCCCCGATCTTCACCGCCGCCCAGCCGCTCGCCCACAGGTCGGCCTTGGCGATGCCGGCGGCGGCGAACACGGCCAGCGCCACCGGCGGCGTGATCGCCGACAGCACCGCGAAGTAGAACGCGAACATATGCGCGGCCGGCGGGATGACGCCGAGCTTGATAATGGCCGGGACCAGCAGCGACGTCATGATGATATAGGCCGGCGTGGTCGGCATGCCCATGCCGAGCACGATCCCGGCGCACATGGTCAGCACCAGCGCCAGCAGCAGCGTCTCCTGCGACAGGTGCACGACGAACTGGGTGAACACGATGCCCAGACCCGACAGCGTCACCACGCCGATGACGATGCCGGCGCAGGCGCAGGCGGTGGCGACACCGAGCGCGTTGCGCGCGCCGTCGACGAAGGCCTCCATGATGTTGCGCCAGTTGACGTAGCCGCGGGTGGAGCGGCGCATCGCCGCCACCGGAAAGCACGCCAGCGTGCCGATCAGCGCCGCCAGCGGCGCGCTGTAGCCGGAATAGAGGAACACCAGGATCAGCAGAACCGGGATGAACAGATGGCCGTTGGTACGCATCACATGGCCGAGCCGGGGCAGTTCGGCGCGCGACAGGCCGACCAGGCCGCGCCGCTTGGCTTCGAAATGCACCGCGGCAAAGCACGACACGTAATAGAGAATGGCGGGGATCAGCGCCCAGATCACCACCTGCCCGTAAGAGACGGCGAGGAACTCCGCCATCACGAAGGCAGCCGCGCCCATGATCGGCGGCATGATCTGCCCGCCGGTCGAGGCGGTGGCCTCGACGCCGGCGGCGAAATGCGGCGGAAAGCCCGTGCGCTTCATCAGCGGAATCGAAATCGGCCCGTCGACCATGACGTTGGCGACGGCGCTGCCGGAGATCGTGCCGAACAGGCTTGAGGACACGATGGCGACCTTGCCCGGCCCGCCGGCCGTGTGTCCGGTCAGGCTCATGGCGAAATCCATGAACAGCTGTCCGGTGCCGGTGCGCTCCATGAAGGAGCCGAACAGCACGAAGATCAGCACGTAGGAGGCCGACACCGACAGCGGAATGCCGAAGATGCCTTCGGTCGTCATGTAGAGCTGATCGAGCATGCGCATCGGCTCGAGCCGCGCGATGAAGATACCGTAAATCAGGAACACGATCGCGGTGATCGGCAGTGCCCAGCCGATGACGCGGCGGGTCGCTTCCAGTACCATCACGGTCATCAGGACGCCCATCGCCATGTCCATGGTCGACAGCTCGTCGATGTAGAAGGTGCGGTTGACCATGTAGTCGTAGTTGACGAACAGGTACGCGATCGGCGCCACCGCCAGGACCAGCATGGCGTAGTCGGCCAGCGTCGGTAGCGACATCTTCTGCGGGATCGGCTGGCCGCCGGCCGCGGCCAGCTCCACATCTTCGGATTTCGAGCTGATACGGAACAGCAGAAACACCAGCACCACCGCGAACAGCAGATGCGTGGCGCGGAACAGCACCGCTTCCGACGTGCCGAACGCGATCGCCCACATATGATAAAGGGCCATCGCGAACGAAATCAGGATGATCGCCAGCCGCAAGGCGCTGCGGTGACTGAGCGCAATCTGCATGGTCACGGTTTCCGACTGAAAGGAATGCCGCCGGCCGCGGGCGCGACCGGCGGCATTGGCTTTAGTTGGTCTTCACCGTGACGCCGGCTTCCTGGTAGTACTTCGCCGCGCCCGGATGGAACGGCACGCCGATGTCTTCCGCCATGCCCTTCGGGGTCAGCCCGGCGATCGACTTGTTGACTGCCGCCATCGACGCGATGTTGGAGGCCATCGCCTTGGTCATGGCGTAGACGGTGTCGGCCGGCAGCTTGCACGACGCCACGATGTGCGTCGCATAACCGATCACCTGAACGTCCTTGTCCTGCTTCGGATAGGTGCCCTTCGGCACCGTCACCAGCGTGTAGCCCGGGTTGATCTTTTTCATCTCGCCGATCTGGTCGGCGAGATCCAGCAACTTGATGTCGCGCGCCGCCGCTAGGTCCATCACCGCGCCGGACGGAATGGTGGTGCCGAGCGTGAAGGCCACGGCGTTGCCGTCCTGCATCTGCGTCACCGAGTCGGTGTACGACACGAAGCTCATCTTGACGTCGTTGTAGCCCAGCCCGTTCACCTTCAGCAGTTGCGAGGTGATCAGTTCGCCGGTGTTGCCGCGCTGCTGCGTGGTGACGCCCTTGCCCTTGAGGTCCTTGACCGAATTCACGCCGGCGTCGGCGCGCACCACAACCTGATAATATTGCGGATAGAGCGTGGCCACGTTGCAGACATTGGTCACCGCCTTCGGGAACGGCGCCGTGCCCTTGAGGCCGTCGACGGTCGAGATCGAGTTGCCGAAGCCGACATCGGCCTTGCCCTCGTCGACGCCGCGCACATTGGCGATGCCGGCGCCGGGCAGCGACTGCACATTGAGGCCGGGAACCGCCTTCTCCCACATGTCCTTGAGCTGGCCGCCGAGCGGAATCCAGACGCCACCCTGCGGGCCGGTCATCAGCCGGATATCGACGGCGGCGGCCGGAGCGGCCACCGCCACGGCGAGACCCAGGCCCAGAACCGCGCGCATGCCGAACGTCTTGATGAAAACGGTCATCGTTCTTCTCCCTGTCGCCGGCGCTTTAGGCGCGCCGGCTCTTGTTGCCACCTGAGGTGGCGGTTGCCGTCAGGGTACGCGCCGTCCCCGCCGTTGCACAAGGTCCAATTGTCGCAGCGGAAAGCTCGCGGCACCGACACAGGACGGCGGCGGTCGCGCACCGCTAGCCGTTGAATTCCTTCGTATTTCCGCGTGCCGAACCGCCGTTTGCGCGGCACCGCCGCGGTTCTGACCGGCGCGCGGCAAGCGGTGGATCCTGCCTTCGGTCGACGCGTTAATTTCCTGTAGGCATGGCTTCGGCATACTGCCCGGCAGACATGACCCCGCGCGTATCGAACAGGAACTGGCTGCTGCGTGACGTGCCGCGAACCGTGGCGCTGGTCGCGTGGCTGGCCTTTGCTTTCAGCGTGCTCATCCTGTTCGCCGACTGGCCGCAACGCGCGCCGCGCCAGGAAGCCGCCAACCCCACCCCGCCGGTCGACGCTGACGAGCAGTATTCCGGATCGATCATCGTGCATAAGCGCGGCGAGGAATGCTGGCAGCGCGTGCTCGACAACCGCACCGGCAAGATGTGGGACATCGGTGTCGTCAATTGCGCCGACGCCATGACGCCGGTCATTCCCGACGCCGGCGCCAGCATCACCGGCGCCGACCGGATGCGCGCCATCAGCAAGGCCTTCGGCCGGCCGGCGAACTGAGCGGCGCTCGCGCGTTATACCGCCGCCGCCACCAGAGCGTTGAGCAAGTTGCGAATCCTCAACTTCAGGGCGTCGGCGCTTTCGCTCGGCAGCGGGGCTCGTTTGATGAGCGTGACGACGATGTCCCGGCCAGACACGCGGACGTCCGTGTCGGCCACACTGCGGAGCTGTTCGGTCACATCAATCCGCGCCTCAGGGTTCCAGACGATGAAATCCCCGGACGAAGCGGTAAAGTTCCATTGATGGAATCCACCGTATTTCCCGTGTTCGGCTTCGTCCGTGAAGTGACGCAAGAGAACCCGGCCTCCGAGCTTCGCGACCTTGAGCATCTCGGAAACTCCCCTCACCGGATCGAAGGAGTGGTCCAGCGCATTCCGGCAGTGAACGAGATCGAAGCTGTCAACGGCGTAGAAGCTGGAAAGATCTTCTGCGAACGCCGCGTGAGTGACGACGGGCGGAGTCACACCATGTTTGATCGCGAGCTGGGCATAGATCGGCGCCAGGGGGTCACACGCGGTGATGTCGAGCGGGCGGCCCTTGTAATAGCGCCCGAGGATGGTCATCGGCCCGGCGCCGACGTCGAGAATACGGATGTCCGGTCGCGGGTCGGGGCCGAGCAGCCATTCTTCGATCTCGGCGTCCGCTTGCAGGCGCTTTGCGAAATCCTGGGGCCACCGGCCGCCTTTTGCGGCGAACCAGTTGTCCCAAAATGTGCGCTCGGAGGCGATTCCGGATTGCCAGGCCCTGATCTGCTTTGCGAGTGCGCTGTCTTCCACGGCGTTCCCCGTTCGTCATCGCAACACTGACATACCACACACGGTGGGGTCCGCGGCGCGCATTCGGACCGTTTTCGGGTACTTTTGGCGAGTTTTGGGAAATCGTAATTCAGCGGGAAATTGGTCGGAGTGGCAGGATTTGAACCTGCGACCCCCTCGTCCCGAACGAGGTGCGCTACCAGACTGCGCTACACTCCGACTGTCGGCGGCCTTATAACCCCGGCACTGCGAAAGCTGCAAGCGTGAGAGAGAAAATGACGGTGGAGCCGGGGACCCGGGTTTTGCAGGCCGACCGCGAGGCGATCGCGGCCGCGGCCGGCTGCCTGGCGCAAGGCGGCCTGGTCGCCTTCCCGACCGAGACGGTGTACGGCCTCGGCGCCAGCGCCGCCAGCGGCGCCGCCATCGCCAGACTCTATGCCGCCAAGGGCCGCCCGGCCTTCAACCCGCTGATCGCGCATGTCGCCGACATCGCCGCGGCGCGGCGCATCGCCGTGTTCGACGCCAGCGCCGCGGCGCTGGCGCAGGCCTTCTGGCCCGGCCCGCTGACCCTGGTGCTGCCGAAACAGCCGGATTGCGGTGTCGCCGACCTGGCGCTGGCCGGGCTCGACAGCGTCGCCGTGCGGGTGCCGGCCCATCCGGTGGCGCTGGCGCTGATCGCCGCCTTCGGCGGCCCGGTGGTGGCGCCGTCGGCCAACCGCTCCGGGCACGTGTCGCCGACCAGCGCCGAGATCGGAA
>JALHNV010000081.1 GCA_022843325.1 Pseudolabrys sp.
CAGCTCGCCCGTCACGCGGGGCGCGCTGTCGGAACGGGGGCGGGATTCTGGGTCGACGGCGAGCGAGGCCATGGTCCGTCCGGGATAGCGGAGCGGGCGTGCGAAGTCACCGTTGGCGGGTAAAGATAATTTGGCGGCGTTGGAAGCCCACTACCGTAGAATGAACGATCCAAAATTTCTCCCATTTCAGCATAAACATTTGTTTGACCAAGGGAATTTCGCCCAATATAGAATAATCATAGCGCTGATTTAGCACGCCGCTTTGCGGGCGCTTAACAAATGCAGCTAAAGCGCCGGGCGCACGCAAATCCCCTGGCGATCCATCGGCGGACCGGCACCGGTTCGCCCGCACAAACGAGGCGCCGCGTCGGCAACCGCGGCGCCGGTCAATGCAAGGAGACTGCCATGCGTCTGATGTCCCGCCGTTCAATTCTCGCCTCTGCCGTTCTGGTCGGCATGCTGCCGACGACCGCGCTGCTAGCCCAAGACAAGCCCGGTACCATCAATATCGACTGGGCCACCTACAATCCGGTGTCCATCCTGCTCAAGGACAAGGGCTGGCTGGAAAAGGAATTCGAGAAGGACGGCATCAAGATCCGCTGGGTGCAGTCGGCCGGCTCCAACAAGGCGCTGGAATTCCTCAATGCCGGTTCGATCGACTTCGGCTCGACTGCCGGCTCGGCCGCTTTGGTGGCCAAGATCAACGGCAACCCGATCAAGTCGATTTATGTCTATTCGCGCCCCGAATGGACCGCGCTGGTGACCCGCAAGGACAGCACCATCAAGTCGGTCGCCGATCTCAAGGGCAAGCGCGTCGCAGTGACCCGCGGCACCGATCCGCACATCTTCCTGGTGCGGGCGCTGCTCGGCGCCGGACTGACCGACAAGGACATCACGCCGGTGTTGCTGCAACACGCCGACGGCAAGACCGCGCTGATCCGCGGCGATGTCGATGCCTGGGCCGGCCTCGATCCAATGATGGCGGCAGCCGAGGTAGAGGACGGCGCGAAGCTGTTCTTCCGCGATGCGGCGGCCAACACCTGGGGCATTCTCAATGTGCGCGAGGCCTTCGCCAAGCAGCATCCCGATCTGGTCCGCCGTGTGCTCGCCGTCTACGAGCAGGCGCGCAAGCATTCGCTCGCGAACTATGACGAAGTGAAGAAGGGTTTCATCGCCGTCACCAAGCTGCCGGACGCGGTGGTCGACAAGCAACTCAAGGAGCGGACCGAGCTGACGCACAGCAAGATCGGCGCGCCGCAGCGCGAGTCGATCCTCGCCGCCGGCGTCGCCTTGCAGCAGGCCGGCGTCATCAAGGCCGATGTCGATGTGAAGAAGGTGCTCGACGATCTGATCGACGACAAATACGTCGCCGCATCGACGAACTGAAAACGCTGACGGCGTCGTCATCCGCAGGACAGCCGCCTTGGCGGTGACCCTCGCCGGATGGCGGCGCCGTTTTGCGTGCTGCGCGCCCTGCAAGCTTCGCTGCGCTCGACCGACGCAGGACGATGGACCGGGGTTGCCTTTTGCGAGCAGGTTTGATGTCTCTAGCGCCCATGACCGTAGCAATCGAACCGGCGGCTGCCGAACAGAAGCCGCGCACCGGCGGCCTGCCGCGCTGGGCCGGGCCTGCGCTGGGCCTGCTTCTGCCGCTGACGCTCGCGGTGGGATGGGAACTGGCGGTGCGCGCGGGCTGGTCGGACGGCCGCCTCGTGCCGCCGCCCTCCGTCATCTACGCGACCTTCGCCGAGCTGGCCGAAACGGGTGAATTGCAACGCCACGCGCTGGCGACGCTGGCGCGCGTGCTGGCCGGATTCGGGATCGGCGTCGTCACCGGCACCGTGTTCGGCGCCGTCACCGGCTATTCTGCGATCCTTCGCCAGTTGCTCGATCCCAGCCTGCAGGCGCTGCGCGCCATCCCGTCGATCGCCTGGGTCCCGCTGTTCATTCTCTGGCTTGGCATCTTCGAGGCGTCGAAGGTGACGCTGATCGCCGTCGGCGTGTTCTTTCCGGTCTATCTCGGCGTCATGGGCGCGGTGATGTCGGTCGATCGCAAGATCGTCGAAGTCGGCCGCGTGTTTCGTCTGTCCGGCATCCAGATGGTCCGCCGCATTCTGCTGCCGGCGGTGCTGCCGGCCTATGTCATCGCGTTGCGCTCAGGCCTCGGGCTCGGCTGGATGTTTGTCGTCGCCGCCGAATTCATGGGCGCGTCGGAAGGCCTCGGTTTCCTGCTGGTTGACGGCCAGCAGCTCGGCAAACCGGCGCAGATCGTCGCCGCCATCGTCGCCTTTGCCGTCATCGGCAAGACCACCGACTGGATCGTGGTGGGTCTGACCGCGCCGTTCCTGCGCTGGGAAGATCGCGCGCGCATGGGGGGCAACTGACCATGTTGACCCTCGATCATGTCGGCAAGACCTATCCGAACGGCGTGCGGGCGCTGGAGAATTTCACCGCCTCGGTCGGCCCCGGCGAAATTCTCGCCATTGTCGGCGGCTCCGGCTGCGGCAAGTCGACCTTGCTGCGCGCCGTCAGCGGCCTCGACACGCCGAGCCAGGGCCGCATCTTGCTCGACGGCGAAGTCGTGAAACAGCCGCACGCGAAGATCGGCATCATCTTTCAGGAGCCGCGGTTGCTGCCGTGGCTGACGGTTGCCGGCAATGTCGGCTTCGGCCTGGAAGACCGGCCCAAGGCCGAGCGCAACGCGCGCGTCGCCGATGCGCTGGCCCGCGTCGGGCTGTCGGAGAAGGCCAATGTCTGGCCGCGCGAACTCTCGGGCGGGCAGGCGCAGCGCGTCGCCATCGCCCGCGCTCTGGTGCCGCGGCCGGAGGTGCTGCTGCTCGACGAGCCGTTCTCGGCGCTCGATGCTTTCACGCGCACCGACCTGCAGGATCATCTGCTCGATCTGTGGGCCGACCTGAAGCCGACGCTGATCCTCGTCACCCATGACGTCGATGAGGCCATCGTGCTGGCCGACCGGATCATGGTGATGCAGCCAATGCCTGGCCGGCTGTTCGACGAGATCGCCGACGATCTGCCGCGGCCGCGCGACCGGCAGTCGGCGGCCTTCGACTTCGTCAAGCGGCGGGTGCTGACGGCGCTCGACCGCTCGCTTGCCGATGGCCGCCCGGACGGCAAGCCGGCCGCCAGCGATGCCGATTCCGGCGCCGCGATGTGGTGGTAAGTCACCGCTTGTGCCGGCGGGGCGAAAGCCTATAGCGTTCGCCAAATTCCGAAGGAGAACGCAAATGGATGCCGGTGAATTGCGCGCCATGCAGGCGCCGATCAAGGACCGCTACAAGAACGACCCGAAGGCCGCCTTTATTACCCTCAAGGCCAAGGGCTCGCTGGACGACACCAGCATTGCCTGCAAGGTGGAGACCGGCCGCGCCCTCGCGGTTGCCGGCTTGCACCCGGCCACCGGCGGCAGCGGCATGGAACTTTGCTCCGGCGATATGCTGCTCGAAGCGCTGGTCGCCTGCGCCGGTGTGACGCTGAAGGCGGTGTCGACCGCGCTGGATATTCCGCTGACGGCGGCCACCGTGTCGGCCGAAGGCGACCTCGATTTCCGCGGCACGCTCGGCGTGGCCAAGGACGCGCCGGTCGGCTTTGCCGAGATCCGCCTGCGCTTCGACGTCGCCACCGACGCGCCGCAGGACAAGCTCGACCAGTTGCTGAAACTGACCGAGCGCTACTGCGTGGTCTATCAGACCATCAGGAGCGGCCCGCCCGTGGCGGTGACCATGGCCCGCTCTTAAGGCAACAGTTTTAGTTCGAAGCAGATAGGCATGTCGGGCGCGCTCCCTCTCCCCATTGGGGAGAGGGTGGGGGTGAGGGGGTCCAGGACTCTCGATAGTTTGAAACCCCTCACCCGGCGCGCCATAGCGCGTCGAAGACGCGCGTAAACGCGCTCATGGTGCGCCGACCTCTCTCTATGGGAGAGGTGAAGCGCGTCACGCCTCGACCCAATTCCCAAGCAACCCCGGGTGGTGGCGGCGCGGCGGCCGGACTATGATCCGGCCAACGAAAAAATCCCGGGGAGAGACATGCGCAGTTTTCAGGTCTGCCGTTGCGGCGAGCCGATGCAGCTCGCCGAAACCGCCAATCCCAAGCCGGCCGGCACCGAAGTGCTGCTGAAGGTGCTGGCCGCCGGCGTCTGCCACAGCGATCTGCACATCTGGGAAGGCTTCTACGATCTCGGCGCCGGCAAGACGCTCAATGTGCTGGACCGCGGCGTCAAGCTGCCGCTGACCATGGGCCACGAGAATGTCGGCGAGGTGGTCGCGGTCGGTCCCAAGGCGCGCGGCGTCAAGGTCGGCGACAAGCGTCTGGTCTATCCGTGGATCGGATGCGGCACCTGCGCGGTGTGCAAGCGCGGCGACGACCAGCTCTGCACGGCGCCGCGCTTTCTCGGCGTCTATCGCGACGGCGGCTATTCAACGCACATGATGGTGCCGCATGCGCGCTATCTGGTGCCCTACGGCAAACTGAAGCCGGAGCAGGCGGCGCCGCTGGCGTGCTCGGGCCTGACCGCCTATGGCGCGCTGAAGAAACTCGGCAACCTCGTGAAGACCGAGCCGGTGGTGATTTACGGCGCCGGCGGCCTCGGCCTGATCTGCATCTCCATCATCAAGGCGATGAAGGGCAAAGGCGTGATCGCGGTCGACATCGATCCCGTGAAACGCGAGGCCGCCAGGCGTCAGGGGGCCATCGCCACCATCGACCCGAAAGCGGACGACGCGCTCGCGCAGATCCAGGCGGCAGCCAAGGGACCGGTTTGGGCGGCCGTCGATTTCGTCGGCAATGCGCAGACCGCGCGGCTCGGCATCGACAGTCTGGTGAAGGGCGGCAAATACATCATCGTCGGCCTGTTCGGCGGCGACATCACCCTGTCACTGCCGCTGATCCCGATGCGCGCGACGACCATCCAGGGCTCCTACACCGGCAGCCTGAAGGAACTCACCGAACTGGTGGCGCTGGTCGGCAAGAAGCCGCTGCCGCTGGTGCCGACCACCATGGTCAAGCTCGACGCCGCACAGCAGGTGATCGACGACATCAAGGCGGGCAAGGTGATCGGCCGCACGGTGCTGATGCCGGCGAACTGACTTTACCTCTCCCCGCTTGCGGGGAGAGGTCGGTCGGCGGAGCGAAGCGACGGCGACCGGGTGAGGGGGCTTTTCTTTCACCGGGTGGTTGGCTATGCGAACAGCACATGCCTCCCGACCTCTATTTCGCCCTCACGCTTGTCGTCAAAATGGCCATCACCGCCGGCTTTGTGCTGGCGGCGACGGTGATCGCAGAGCGCGCCGGGCCGCTGGTTGGCGGACTGGTGGCGACGCTGCCGCTCGGCGCCGGGCCGGTCTATGTTTTCCTGGCGCTGGACCACGGCGCGCCGTTCATCGCCCAAAGCGCGATCTCGTCGCTCGCCATCAACACCGTCAATGTGATGTTCGCGCTGACCTACGCCGTGCTGGCGCAGAAGCGCTCGCTGGCGGTCAGCCTGTCGGTGGCGGTCGTGACCTGGATCGTCATGGCCTGGATTATTCATGAAATTCCGTGGAGCTTCACCGGCGCGATCCTGCTCAACGTCGTGGTGATGGGCGTCTGCATCGCGGTGGCGCGGCCGCTGCGCCATGTGCCGATCCCGCGCGTCAAGGCGCACTGGAGCGATCTGGTGCTGCGCGCCGCTTTGGTGGCGCTGCTGGTCGGGCTGACGGTGACGCTGAGTTTCCGCATCGGCCCCGGCGGCAGCGGCATCATGGCGGTGTTTCCGATCATCCTCATCAGCGTGATGTTCATCCTGCACCGGCGGGTCGGCGGGCGGCCAGCCGCCGCGGTGCTGGCCAACGCGGTGGTCGGTTTGGTCGGCTTTGCGCTGGCCTGCATGATGTTGCACGTCACCGCCGTGCCGCTCGGCGCGCCCATCGGGCTGGCGCTGGCGCTCGCCACCTCGATCGGCTGGGGCCTGCTGGTGTTCGGCCTGCGTCGCCGCGGCATCACGCTATGATGTTCGCGCTGGGCTTGCTGCTGAAGATCGTCATGACCGTCGGCATCGTGGTGGCGGCGTCCATTGTCGTCGAACGCAGCGGCCCGTTTGTCGGCTCGCTGATGGCGTCGCTGCCGACGGCCGGCGGCGCGGCGCTGATCATCATCGCCATGGAGCATCCGCCGGCCTTCGTCGCGGCCACGGCGATTGGCAGCCTGGTCTCGAACGTCATCTGCACCGTGTTCGCGCTGTCCTATGCTTTCCTCGCGCAGCGGCGCGGGCTGGCGGTCAGCCTCGGCGGCGCCTTCGTGGTGTGGTTCATCTGTGCGGCGCTGACGCAACTGGTCGACTGGACCATCACCGCCGCCGTGCTTTTGGCGCTGGTCATCTTCCCGCTGACCATCCTGGCCGGACGCCCGCTGCGCGCCGAAGGACCGCCCAAGGCGCGCGTGGCGCTGACGCGGTCGGACCTGGCCTGGCGCGCCGGCGTGGTGACGCTGTGCGTGCTCGCGGTCACGGCCGCCAGTCATTTTATCGGCTCGTTCGTCTCCGGGCTGCTGACGTTCTTCCCGGTGGCGATGGCGTCCTATTTCGTCATTCTGCATCCGCGCATCGGCGGCAAGGCGACCGCCAGCGTCGCCGCGCATGTGCAGGCGCCGCTGATCGGGCTCGCTCTCGGCCTCATGTCGGTGCACCTGCTCGCGGAAACGACGGGTGTGTGGTGGTCTTATGCGATCGGGCTGTCGATCGGCCTCGGCTGGAACGCGCTGCTATGGGGCGCACGGCAATGGCGGCGGCGCTAGCTACTTCTTTTCGCCATCCTGCAGCTTCGCCTTCAGCGCATAGAGCGCTTCCATCGCCTCGCGCGGCGACATGTCGTCGGGATTGAGCGCTGCGATGGCAGCCATGACCGGTTCATGTGCGTTGTCCCGCGCTGCCGGCGGCGCGTGCACCGGCGCGGCGAACAGCGGCAAATCCTCAAAACCCTTCGGCGCGGCGCGGTCTTCCTGTTCGAGCTTGGCCAGAACGACCTTGGCGCGTTCGATCACCGGCGCCGGCAGCCCGGCAAGCTTGGCCACCTGGATGCCGTAGGAATGATCGGCCGAGCCGGGAATGACCTCGTGCAGGAACACGACGTCGCCCTTCCATTCCTTCACCTTGACGGTGGCATTGTGCAGCCGGCCGAGCCGCGCCGACAGCGCGGTCAGCTCATGGAAATGCGTCGCGAACAAAGCGCGGCATTTGTTGACGTCGTGCAGATGCTCGACCGTCGCCCAGGCGATCGACAGGCCGTCGAAGGTGGCGGTGCCGCGGCCGATCTCGTCGAGGATCACCAGCGCGCGGGGGCCGGCCTGGTTGAGAATGGCGGCCGTCTCGACCATCTCGACCATGAAGGTCGAGCGCCCGCGCGCCAGATCGTCGGCGGCGCCGACGCGCGAGAACAGCCGGTCGACCGCGCCGATATGCGCGGCCTTAGCGGGTACGAAACTGCCGGTCTGCGCCATGATGGCGATCAGCGCGTTCTGCCGCAGGAAGGTCGACTTGCCGGCCATGTTGGGACCGGTGATCAGCCAGATACGGCCCGCCTCCGCCTTCGGCGAGGGCGACAGATCGCTGTCATTGGCGACAAAGGGCGTGCCGTCGCGCGCCAGCGCCTGCTCGACCACCGGATGGCGTCCGCCGTCGATGACAAAAGCGACGCTGTCGTCGACCTGCGGCCGGGCGTAATCGCGCTCGGTGGCGAGCGCGGCGAGCGCACTGGCGACATCGAGCCGCGCCAGCGCCTCGGCGCAGTGCTTGATGGCCGCCACTTCCGCCAGCACGCGCGCACTGAGGCGGTCGTAAATCTCCAGCTCCAGCCCGAGCGAGCGTTCGCCGGCGCTGGCGATCCTGGCTTCCAGCTCACCGAGTTCGGTCGACGTGAAGCGCACCTGGCCGGCCAGCGTCTGGCGATGGATGAAGGTGGCGTTCAGCGGCGGCACCGTCAGCTTGTCGCCGTGCTGCGCGGTCACCTCGACGAAATAGCCGAGCACGTTGTTGTGCCGAATTTTCAGGCCGCGTACGCCGGTCTCGTCGGCATAGCGCGCCTGCAAGGCGGCGACGACGCGGCGCGACTCGTCGCGTAGCGCGCGGGTCTCGTCAAGGCTGGCATCGTAGCCTTCGCGCACAAAGCCGCCATCGCGCTTGAACAGCGGCAGTTCGTCGCCCAAGGCGCGGCCGAGTTCGGCGGCGAGCGCCGGATCCGGCTTGCGGCAGTGGCGCAGCGCGTCGGCGATTTCCGCCGGCATGTCCTTCAGTGCGGCCAGTGCCTGCGCCAGATCGGCAGCGGCGATCAGGCCGTCGCGGATGGCGGCGAGATCGCGCGGGCCGCCGCGCGCCACCGCGAGCCGCGCCAGCGCACGCTCCAGATCGGGCGCCGCCTTCAGCCGCGACCGGGTATCGGCGCGCGCCGCGATGTCTTCGACAAAGGCTGCGACGGCATCAAGCCGGGCATTGATCGCCGTCGGATCGGTCAATGGCGCCGACAGCCGCTGCGCCAGCAGCCGCGAGCCACCTGAGGTCACGGTGCGGTCGATCGCTTCCAGCAGCGAGCCGCGCTGGTCGCCCGACAGCGTTCGCATCAGTTCGAGATTGGCGCGGGTGGCCTGGTCGATCGCCATGGTTGCGCCGGCGCTTTCGCGCAGCGGCGGCGACAGCGGCGGGCGCTGGCCGAGCTGCGTGCGCTCGACATAGGTGACGCAGGCGGCGGCGGCCGTCAGCTCCAGCCGCGTCAGCGCGCCGAAGGCCTCGCTGGTGGCGACCGCGAAGAACGAGGTCAGACGGCGCTCGGCGGTGGCGCCATCGAACACGTCGCGCGGCAGCGGCGTGACGGCGGGCAGCGACCGCCAGGTCGGCATCAGTTCGGGGTCGGCATAGAGTGCGTCGGAGACGACGATCTCGCTCGGCTCCAGTCGCGCGATCTCGGCCGACAGCGCGTTGCGCTCGCATTCGGCAATGCGGAACTCGCCTGTGGAGATATCGATCCAGGCCAGCGCGAAGCGCAAATCCTCGCCGGCCGACGACAGCCGGGCGCGGGCGACAGCCAGCAGGTAATTGTTGCGCCGCGCGTCGAGCAGTGTGTCCTCGGTCAGCGTGCCGGGCGTGACCAGCCGCACCACGTCGCGCTTCACCACGCTCTTGGAGCCGCGCTTGCGCGCCTCGGCCGGGTCCTCGAGCTGCTCGCACACCGCAACGCGGTGGCCGAGTGCAATCAGTCTGTGCAGATATTCATCCGAGCGCACCACCGGCACGCCGCACATCGGGATGTCCTGGCCCTGATGCTTGCCGCGCTTGGTCAGCACGATGCCGAGCGCGCGCGACGCGACTTCGGCGTCGTCGAAGAACAGCTCGTAGAAGTCGCCCATCCGGTAGAACAAAAGACTGTCCGGGTTGGCGGCCTTGATCTCGATGTATTGCTCCAGCATCGGGCTGAGCTTGCCGGAATCGGCGGCCGGCGGCGGGGCTGCAGGCGCTTCGTCAGGTTCGGACAGGCCGTTGGGGAGGGGCAGGGACATTGTCCGAAGCTAGCGTACTTACGCTGCGCGATTAACCCCTTGGAGGACGGTTACCCCCGCTCGTCCCCGCGAAAGCGGGGACCCAGGGCCCAAGAATACTGAGGAAAGTGCTGGATTCCCGCTTGCGCGGGAATGAGCGGAGTACGCGGGCGGTCGAAGACGGTTACACCACCTCGTTCGCCCGTTTCAGCCCCGAGATCATCGACGTGTTCATGAGATGCGCCCGGGCCCGCACCGGATCGGCGGCGGTGGCGATCATCTCCTTGAGATGCGTGCGCTGCACCGCCGGGTCGCGCTCTTCCATGAGCCGCTTGTTGCGGATCGACATCGCCTGCACCTGCTCGACGGTGGCGGTGCGGCGCTGGCGCGAATAAAGATCCAGCAGCTCCTCGCCGCCCTCGCCGCGCCAGAACCGGCCGAGCTTGTCGCAGAGATTGACGGCGTCGTGGATGCCGCTGTTGAGACCGAAGCCGCCGAGCGGATTGTTCAGATGCGCGGCATCGCCCGCCAGCAACACCCGGCCGACGCGGAAACTGGCGGCGACGCGCTGGTGCACGCGGTAGGTGCTCTTGTAGCGCACGTCGTAGGGGTCGGATTTCTGCACCAGACGTTGCAGCGCCGCCTCGACCCGCGCCGGCTCCAGCAGCGCCTCGTCGGTCTCGTCCGGATTGACCGGATAGGCCAGCCGCCACAGTCCGGGCGGGCCGGCGTCGGGCAGCTTGAACAGCGCGCCCCATTCGTCCGGATCGGCGATATAGCAGTTGAAGGCAAAGCCGCGGGCGCCGAAGTCATAGGGCGTGCTCGCCACCACGAACAGCTCCGGCCAGGTGAAGCCTTCGAAGTCGACGCCGAGCACGCGGCGCACCGTGCTGCGGCCGCCATCGGCACCGATCAGCCAGGCCGCCGCGACGGTGCGCTCTTCGCCATGGGTCTCGACCGTCACCGACACGCCGTCCGACGTCTGCGTGAAGCCGGTGATTTTCGTCCCGAACTCAATCTCGGCGCCGCCTTCGGCTTGCAGCAGATCGAGCTGGATCGGGGTCAGCCGGTGCTGCTCGAGATGCAGCCGATGCGGATAGGGTGTCAGGTCGGCCAGCAGATTGAGGTCGAATTCGGCGATCAGGTCGCCCGGCTTGTTGCGGATCTGCCAGTGCCGCACCGTGATGCCGACCGCCATCATGCGGCCGGTGATACCGTAGGGTGCCATCATCTCCAGCGTCGGCGGATGAAATGAGCCGGCGCGCAGGTCATGCGTCAGCGCCGGCTCGGCCTCGACCAGGATGACGGGAATGTCCTGCCGGCGCAGCGCCAGCGCGCACATCAGGCCGGTGGGCCCGGCGCCGGCGATGACGACGGGTTTTCGTTCGGTCATGGGACATTCCGGTATTGAGCCGCTCACCCCCGCGGAAGCGGGGGTCCAGAATTGGACGTCAATTTCATTCGCCGAACAAAGAGCTGGATTCCCGCTTGCGCGGGAATGAGCGGGTGGGTGGCCTCAGGTCAGCTTCACCCCGGTAATGCGCTCCAGGTTGCCATGCGCGATTGCCTCTCGCGTGGCCTTCGACACGTCGGCCGCCTCAAGAAAGCGCAGCGCGTCGCGCGTGTACATGGTGCCCTTCTCCGGATCGAACGGGCAGTCGGAGGCGAACACGATCTTGTCGTGGTCGTAGAACGACAGGCCCATGGTCACGCCCGCTTCCGACGAGAAGGTCGCCGTGTCGGCGTAGAACGAATGCTTGAAGTAATCGAGCGGCCGCTTGTTCAGGCTCTTCAGCACCAGCGTCAGGTCCTCGTCCGAGGTGCGCGCGCCAAGCTGGTCCCAGCCGGGGCCGATGCGGCCTTCCAGCATCGGCACGATGCCGCCGAAGTGGTGGGTGATGATCTTCAGCTTCGGGTACTTGTCCATGATCCGCGAGAACACCAGCCGCGCCATCGCCGCGCCGGTCTCATAGGACCAGCCGAAGGTCCACCAGATTTCGTATTTCGACTTGGTCTCGCTGGCATAGTCGGCGAAACCGGCATTGCGCGCCGGGTGCAGCCAGATCGGCTTGTCGAGCTTCTCCATCGCCGCGAAGAACGGCTCGAACGCCGGATCGTCGAGCGGCTTGCCGGCAATGTTGGTGTAGATCTGCGTGCCGAGCGCGCCATTGGCAATCGCGCGTTTCGCCTCGGCGACGCCGGCGTCCGGCGCGTTCAGCGCGATCTGCGCCACCCAGCCGGGAAAGTGGTCTTTGTGCCTGGCGCAGATCTCGGCGAATTCGTCGTTGATCAGCCTGGCATATTCATTGGCCTTGACGCCGTCGCCCTTGGTGAAGGCTTCCAGCGGCGGCATCGGATAGGACAGGATCTGCGCATAGTCCGGAAAGGTGTCGACCACCTTCTTGCGCGCGTCGAGGTCGTGGATGCACGGCACGTCGCGCATGCGCTTGCCGATGTCCGGATAGCCGCTGTCGACCAGCAGCTTGAACATCCGGCTCGGCATGAAATGGGTATAGGCATCGATGCGCATGGAAGTCTCCGTGACGAACGGTGAGTAACGCTATCCGGCGTGGGTTTTACGTGAGGGGGGAGGGGCTGACAACGGAGGCTCCCTCCCCTTGCGGGGAGGGAGCGCGGTGTCGCGGCCGGACTCTAGAACGGATAGTGCTGGTGGCTCTCGATGGTGACCCAGCGCAGCTCGGTGAACTCGGCAATCGCCGCCACGCCGCCGAAGCGGCCGTAGCCGGAATCCTTGGTGCCGCCGAACGGCATCTGCGGCTCGTCGCTCACGGTCGGGCCGTTAATGTGGCAGATGCCGGCCTGGATACGCTTGGCGACCGCCATGGCGCGGGGAATGTTCTCGCTGAAAACCGCCGACGACAGGCCGTATTCGGTGTCGTTGGCGATGCCGACCGCCTCGTCGTCGCCATCGACGCGGATGATGCTCTTCACCGGTCCGAACGATTCCTCGCGGTAGATCTTCATCTGCGGGTTGACATGGTCGAGCAGCGTGGCCGACCAGATCGTGCCGGAGCGCTTGCCGCCGGCGACCAGCTTGGCGCCCTGCTTGAGCGCGTCGTCGAGCAGGACCTGCATGCGGTCGGCCGACTTGGCGCTGACCAGCGAACCGAGCACGACCTTGCCGCGCGGATCGCCGTAAGGCAGGCCGTTGGCCTTGGTCGACAGCTTGTCGACAAAGGCGTCGGCGATCTTGTTGTCGACGATGATGCGTTCTGTCGACATGCAGATCTGGCCCTGATGCATGAAGGCGCCGAAGGCGGCGGCGTTCACCGCATCGTCCAGATTGGCATCGTCCAGCACCAGCAGCGGCGCCTTGCCGCCAAGTTCGAGCAGGACCGGCTTGAGATATTTCGCGGCGGTCTGCGCGATGATGCGGCCGACATGGGTCGACCCGGTGAAGTTGATGCGGCGCACCGCCTTGTGCGCGATCAGCGCCTCGACCACCTGCGGCGCGTCTTCCGCGGAATGCGTGACGACATTGAGTACACCCTTCGGCAGGCCGGCTTCGTTGAGGATCTTGCCGATCAGCATGTGGGTGCCGGGGCAGGTTTCCGAGGCCTTCATCACCACGGTGTTGCCGCAGGCCAGCGGCATCGCGACCGCGCGGACGCCGAGAATGACCGGCGCGTTCCACGGCGCCATGCCGACGCAGACGCCGGCGGCCTGGCGGATCGCCATCGACAGGCAGCCCGGCTTGTCGGAGGGGATCACCTCGCCATGGATCATGGTGGTCATGCTGGCCGCTTCGCGCAGGATTTTGGCGGCGAACATCACGTTGAAGCCGCCCCATGGTCCGGTCGAGCCGGTTTCCTCGGTCATCAGCTTGGCGAAGTCGGGGGTTTTGGCCTCCAGCAGATCGGCCGCCTTGAGCAAAATCTTGCGGCGTTCGTTCGGTCCGGTCGCGGACCAGGCCGGGAATGCCGCAGCCGCGGAGTCGCAGGCCGCGTTGACGTCGTCGACGGACGCGGCCTCGGCGACGGTCGCAACCTCGCCGGTGACCGGATCCTTGCGCTCGAATGTCCTCTTGCTGCGCGCCTTCACATCGGCGCCGTCGATCAGAAGCGAAATGTTCACGTCGTCCTCCCTCGTTGATGTTTACGTGTGTCTCACAAATGCGGCAGGCGCACGTCCAGCACCGCGCACCGCTTCTCGTCGCGCACCACCGCCAGCGCTTCGGCAATCGCCGCTTCGACTTCGTCGGGCCGCTCGATCCTGCGCGCCCAGGCGCCGCCCGCCGCCGCGGCAATCGCGGCATGGTCCGGCGCCGGGTCGAATTCGACGCCGATGGCATTGGCGCGGCTGGCATGGCCTTGCGGATGCACGGCCAGCGTCGACATCTTCGGCGACCGCCAGCCGCCGTTATTGTAGATGATCTGCAAAAACGGCGTCTGATATTTCCGCGCCATCCAGTGCACCGAAGACGGCACCGAGAACATGTAGGAGCCGTCGCCGCACAGCGCGATCACGGTCTTGTCCGGATGGGCCAGCTTGGCGCCGATGGCGGCGCCACCGTTCCAGCCCAGCGAACTGCCGCCGCTGAGGAAGAAATGGCCCGGGTTTGACGGCCGCAAGTGGTTGGCGATGGTCGGATAATTGGTGATGGTCTCGCTGAGAATCAGCGTGTTGGCGTCGATGTGCTGGCGCAAACAGGCGGTGAAAAATTCCGGCGTGATGACGGCGTCGTTCGGCTGCTCGCGCTTGCCCAACGCGGCGGCGCGGGCGTCATGCAAGGACGTGTAGTGGGCAATACGCTCTTTCACCGCCGCAGCGCCCGGCGCAAGTGAATCCACCGCTTCGTTGATCTGCGCCAGCGCGGTGGCGCAATCGGCGCGGAACACGCGCTGCGCCTTGATGTACCAGAGCGGGATGTCGTCCTTGAGCGGATCGACGTCGATATGGAAGACGGCGGCGCCAGCCGTAGGCTTGCTGACCGACGGCACCCAGGGCGCGTCGCTGTCGAGCACCAGCACGACGTCGGCCTCGGCCAGCACCGGCTCCTGCGAGGGCTCGCTCCAGCGGTTGCCCATATAGAGCGGATCGTCGGGCGGAAAATTCATGGTGGTAGGCGATTGCTCCAGCACCGCGGTGCCGGTACGCCGGCACAGACGTGTCAGCTCCGTGACGGCGGCCGGGTTGCGTCCGACATAACTGGTGACGATCAGCGGCCGTTTCGCGTTCGCCAGCGCCCGCGCGATGTCGGCAGCATCCGTGGCCCGCAGCGGCAGCGGCGCGATCGCCGGCCATTGCGCGCTGTCGATGGCGACGGGCGCGACCTCCTCCTCCATCACCTCGCGGGCGCCGACGACATAGACCGGGCCCATCGGATCGCTCTTGGCCAGCTGCAAGGCGCGGTGCGTGACCTGCTTGATGTTGCGGCCGGTGCGGAATTCGTAGTCGAACTTGACGTAATTGCGGACGATGCCGCGCTGGTCCGAGATATCCTGGATCCACTGGATCCATTCGTTGCGCGACCCCTTGAGTTCGTCTTCCTGGGTGTAGGGCGTGGCACCGGCGAAAATCAGCACCGGCACGCGGCCGCGCAGCGCATTATGCAGCGCGCCGCCAAGCGCCTGGGTGCCGCATTCGACATGCACGATCACAGCCTGGGCCTGGCCGCTGACCTGGGCGTAGCCTTGTGCCGCACTGAGCGCCACCATCTCGTTCGGACAGGTCAGCATGGCGGGAAAGCCGCGGCCATTGGCCTTTCCCTCGGCGATCGACTCGACGATCGCCGGATGATCGCTGCCAAGATTGGCAAAAATATAGGAGACGCCGGCTTCCTTCAGCGCTTCGAGAAATGCGGTCCCTGCCGTGTACACGCGTCTTCCTTTCAAAGATGGAGCACCCAGTCTCAGTGTCCCATATGTGACGGCAGCCACAACGCCAACGCCGGAAAGGCGATCAGGACGATGAGCCGCAGGATGTCGGTTACCACGAACGGCGCGACGCCATAGAAAATGGTCGACAGGTTGACGTCCTTGATCACGCTCTTGATGACGAAGACGTTCATCCCGACCGGCGGATGGATCAGGCCCAGTTCCACGGTCATGACGATGATGATGCCGAACCAGATCGGATCGAATCCGAGCGCCTTGATCACCGGGAACACAATCGGGATGGTGAGGATGATCATGGCCATGGCATCCATGACGCATCCCAGCACCAGGTACATCAGCATGATCAGCGACAGCACCCCGTAGGGACCGAGACCGAGGCCGGTGAGGAATTCAGTAATCTTCTGCGGCGTCTGGGTGATGGTGAGGAAGTAGCCGAAGATCAGCGCGCCGATCAGGATGGTGAAGACCGCCGCGGTGGTGCGCAGAGATTCGATCAGGGCGCGCCAGAAGTCCTCGCGCGAAAGCTTGCGCCGCAGCACCGAGATGACGAAGGCGCCGGCCGCGCCCATCCCGGCGGCTTCCGTCGCGGTGAACAGGCCGCCATACAGCCCGCCGATAATGAAGACGAACAACAACGCCACCGCCCAGATGCCACGCAGTGCATCGAGCCGCTCGGCCCAGGAATGACGCGGCGCCGACGGCAGAAAGCCCGGGCGAACCGCGGCGATGATGTTGATGGTGGCGATGTACATGCCCACCGCCAGGATGCCGGGCACGATGCCGGCGATGAAGAGCTTGCCGATGTCCTGTTCCGTGATCAGGCCGTAGATGGCCAGCACCGTCGATGGCGGGATCATGATGCCGAGCGAGCCGCCGGCGGCGATCACGCCGGTGGCGAAACTTTGGGGATAGCCATGCGCCCGCATCTCTGGATAGGCGACTTTGGAAAAGGTGGCGGCGGTCGCCACCGACGAGCCGCAGATGGCGGCAAAGCCGCCGCAAGCGGCGATGGTGGCAATGCCGAGCCCGCCGCGAAAATGGCCGAGAAAGGTGTTGGCGGCGCGAAACAGCTCGCGGCTCATGCCGGAGGCCGAGGCGAACGCGCCCATCAGCAGGAACAGCGGGATGACCGCGAACTCGGCGTCAGTGGCGGTGCGGATCGGCGACTGCGCCAGGATCTTCAGCGCCGGACCGATGTCCCCGATCAGGTAGCCGAAGCCGAGCACGCCGACCATGCCCATGGCGATGCCGACCGGCACGCGCAGCAGCATCAGCACGAACAGCGAAACGAACCCGATGACCGCGACCGCGTCGGTGCTCATGGTTGCACTGCCATCGGCTGACTCACTCGATCGTCTGCGCGTCGGTGGGCCGGGCTAGCCGCTCCGGCCAGAACACCAGCCGAATGGTGCGCACCACCAGCAGCGCTACCGCCGAGGCCAGACCGATCCAGGCGACGAAATAATAGATCCACACCGGCTGGCGCAGATCGAATGTGCCGACCTGGTCGGCGCGGGTGCTAAGGACCTTGTCGGTAAACATCCAGGTGAAGGTGGCCATCGCCAGCAGCGTGACCAGTGCCGCGAACACATCGAGCGCCCGCTGCACCGCCGGCGGCATGGCGCCCCATAGCAGGTCGACGGTAATGTGGTCGCCGCGATAGCTGGCCACCGCCATGCCCCAGAAAATCAGAATACCGAGCAGCAGCCGTGCGAAGTCGTGGCTGTCGGGGATCGCCCAGGCGAAGAAGTAGCGCAGGATCACCGACACGAAGGTCAGCAAGGTGACGACGGCGAGAAAGCCTGCCGCCATCACCTCGATCAGGTCGATGAATCGATCGATGGGACCGCGTCCCGCCGGAGCGTCCATCATCAATAGGCCGCTTTGAACTTGGCCAGTTCAGCCTTGAACTCTTTCATGATGGCCGCGCCGTCGCCGCCCGCTTTTTTGACGTTATCGGCCCAGGTCTTTTCCAGCGGCTCGGCGGCCTTGCGCCACTCGGCCAGTTGCGCCGGCGAGATGGTGTAGACCTCGCGCGCCGGATCGGCCTTGAGTTTGATGACGCCGTTGGCTTCGAAATCCGACCAGGGGCCGGCGACCTTCAGCGCCCATTCGTTGGTGCAGTGTTCGTCGATAACCTTCTTCTGCGCTGCCGACATCTGGTTGTATTTGTCGCGGTTAAAGACGAAGGCGAACGTCGTGGCGTAGAGCGGTACCTCCATGTGGAATTTTGTCACCTTGTCGATGCCGAATAATGGGATCGAGCCCCACGGGAAGGTCACCGAGTCGGCCACGCCTTTCTCGAGAATGTCACGGACTTCCGGTGCACTGGACTGCACGTTGGTGCCCCCGAGCAACGTGACGAAGGTGGCCATGGTGGCATGCGCGGGGCGGATCTTCATGCCTTTGACGTCGGCGGGCACCATGATCTTCTTGGACTTTGAATGAAAAGTCCCAGGATCGTGCACGAAGGCGAGGCAGAACTTGACGTCCTTCATCTCCTTGTCGGCATATTTGCGGTACCAGGCGTCGATCGCCTGCGAACCGCCTTTGGCGTTCGACATCAGGAACGGCAGTTCGCCGGCGCCGATGATCGGGAAGCGTCCCGGCTGGTAGCCCGGGTTGATGTAGGTGAGGTCGGCGATGCCGTCGCGCGCCATGTCGTAATGGTCGAAAGCCTTGCCCAGCTGCTGGGCGGGAAACACCTTGTATTTAAGCGTGCCGCCGGAGGCTTTCTCCACCGAGGCGCCCCATTCCTCCAGTGCCTTCTGGAGTGGGTGGGACGGCGGCACCCAATGTGCCAGTTTGAGTTCGAAAGTCTTGTCCTGCGCCAGCGCCCCGGTTGTGGCGGAGATCAAAGCGGCGAGCGCGGCAGCGTAGACAGAGCCGGCGAAACGCGATTTCATGGACGTCCTCCCTCGGTTTTGGGTGTTGGTTGAAGCGCCAACTTATTGCAGCTATTCAGCCGCTTCCTGTTCAGAATGTAAAGATTATAGTTTGAACTCCAACCAACTCGCGGCGCGGGTTTCGCGCTGCAACAGAAGGAAGCGCCGGTGCGTGGGACTAATGGGGCAAGCCGGACCCGGCGAGGCAAGAACGGCGAAGCCATTGCCGAATCGATTAATTTCGGCCCACTCGACTATTGGGTCGGGTTCAATCTGCGGATGGCGCAGGAAGCCGCGTTCGAGGCTTTCTCCCGCCGTTCGCAGGAGATCGGCGAAAGCCCCGGCCGCTTCGCCACCCTGACGCTGATCGCCCGCAACCCCGGCATCAGCCAGACCGAGTTGAGCCAGGCCGCCGGCCGCGACAAATCCAGCCTGACGCCGGTGGTCGAAGACCTGGTGCGCCGCGGCCTCGTCGTGCGCGAGCGCACCAACAGCGACCGGCGGACCTACCGTCTGACGGTGACCGCTGCCGGCAAGAAGACGCTGACGCAATTGACGCGCTGCGCCCGCCGTCACGAGCGCAATCTCGATGCGTTGATCGGCGCACGGGACCGCAAACGGTTTATCCAG
>JALHNV010000082.1 GCA_022843325.1 Pseudolabrys sp.
GATCCGCGCTTCAACAGCAACAGCAACCGCGTCAAGAATGTCGACGAGCTCGACAGACTGGTGACGGCCTGGACCACCAAGCATACGCGCGACGAGCTGTCCAAGGTGCTGCACGCCGCAGAGGTGCCGTTCGGCCCGATCAACAACGTCGCCGACATCATGGCCGACCCGCACGCCAAGGCGCGCGAAATGATCATCGAGCACGTCGATGTCGACGGCCGCACGCTGCGTATGGAGGGCGTGTTCCCGAAAATGAGCGCCACGCCCGGTCGCGTTAATCGCGTCGGCGCCGCCCTCGGCGTCGACAATGCCGACGTGTTCGGCAAACTCGGCCTGACGCCGGAGCAGATCGCGGAATTATCGAAGAACGGAATCATCTGACGGCGAAAGACCGTCGGTCGCGTCCCCTAGGGAGTAATGTTATGAGCAAAAAGAAGCCGCTGATCACTCTTTACGTGCCCGGCAACCGCAAGGATCTGATCGACAAGGGCCCGCGCTTCGCGCCGGATGGCGTGGTGTTCGATCTCGAAGACGCGGTGCCGGTCAACCTGAAGGAATCGGTGCGGCACGATCTGGTCAAGGTCATCCCCGATTATCCGCTGACCTCGCTGGTGCGCGTCAACAGCGAAGACCGGTTCCTCGAAGGCGACCTGCGCACCGTGGTCTGCAAAGGCCTTTACGGCATCATCCTGCCGATGGTGGAGCACGCCGACCAGGTCAAGCGCGCCGACGTCATCATCGGCGAGGCCGAGAAGGCCGCCGGGATCGCGGCCGGCACCGTGAAGCTGTTCCTGCTGATCGAGACGCCGCTCGGCGTGCGCAACTGCTTCGACACCTGCACCGCCGCCCAGCGTGTCGAGAGCATCGTCTACGGCAGCGCCGAGGACGGCGACCTACAGGCCGAGATGAAGAGCTCGTTCTCCATCGAAGGCTACGAGCTGATGTATCCGCGCCAGAAGAGCCTGCTCGACGCGCGCGCCGCCAAGCTGCCGTACGTGCTCGACGGCGCCTATAGCGGCGTCAAGGACGAGGACGGCCTGCGCCGCGACTGTACGGTGTCGAAGCGCCTCGGCTTCAACGGCCGCACGCTGATCTATCCCGGCCATATCGGCCCGGCCCGCGAAATCTACGAGCCCGATCTGAAGGAAGTCGCCAAATACAAGCAGATGGTGGTGGAATTCGAGAAGGCGGTCGCGGAGGGCAAGGCAGCGACGGTGTACCAAGGCAACATGATCGACTACGCCATGTTCAAGCGCGCCAAGCTGTTTCTGTCCAATGCCGACCTGTATACGGAGTCCGCGTGACCGACCTGAACGCGCTTAACGACGTCACCGGCCAGGTCGCGGTCGTCACCGGCGGCACCCAGGGCATCGGGCTTGCCTGTGCCGAACGCTTCGCCGCCGGCGGCGCCAAGGTCGCGGTCATCGGCCGCAACGCCGCCAATGGCGAAGCCGCGGTGGCGGCGATCAAGCGCCACGGCGAGCACGTCATCTATCTGCAGGGCGACTGCACGTCCGGCCCGGACATGGCAGCCGCCTTCGCCGAGGTCGACCGGCAGTGGGGCCGCATCGACATCCTGGTCAACTGCGCCGGCGGCTTTACCGCCTCGCCGCGCCTTGACGAGATCGACGAGGACGGCTGGCGCAAGGGCATCGAATGGAATCTGACCAGCAAATTCCTGGCGATCAGGCTGGTCGCGCCAGTGATGAAGCGCGCCGGCTACGGCCGCATCGTCAATGTGACTTCGGTGGCCGGCCGCGGCGGCATCGTCGGGGCGCCGCTGGATTACTCGGCCGCCAAGGCCGGCGTCGAAGGCCTGACGCGGCGCGTCGCCGTGGAACTGGGGCCGCTCGGCATCACCGTGAACGCGGTTGCGCCCGGCACCACCATGACGCCGCGGCTCAGCCGCATGACCGAGCGCCGCATGGAGCAGGTCATTGCCCGCATTCCGGTCGGCCGGCTCGGCAAGCCGGAAGAAATCGCCCACGGCATTTTCTTCCTTTGTACGCCGGGTGCCGGCTACGTGAACGGCGCGGTGATCGACATGAACGGTGGGTCGTGGACGGGCTGAGACAAATATCGTAATCAGCGGATGCGATGCGCAAACCGACGGCCAAATCCCGCCCCCAAGCTCCTTCCGCCGAAAACGGCAGTTCGTCGATCACAACCTTGCGCAAGGCGCTGTCGCTGCTCGACGCCGTCGCCCGCGCCGAGCGGCCGCTGACCATCGCCGAGGCCTCGATCGCCGCCGGCATCTCCCGCCCTACCGGCTATCGCATCGTGCAGGCGCTCACCGCCGAAAGCATGCTGATGCAGGACGAGTTCGGCCGCCTGCATGTCGGCTTCGCTACGCTGCCGCTGGCCGCCAAGGTGCTCGACACCACGCGGCTGCGCGCCGAGGCGATGCCGATCCTTCAGGAGTTGTCCAAGGACACCGGCCGCCGCGCCAATCTCGGCATCCTCTACCGCAACCGCATCCTGCACATTGCCGGCGCCGAGAAGCCGTCGCTGCCGGTGCTCTATGCCCGCTTCGGCAAGATCGTGCCGCTGCATTGCTCGGCCATGGGCAAAGCGCTGATCGCGCATCTGCCGGAGGACCAGGTCAAGGCGATGATCGCCGCCGAGGGTCTGAAGGCGCTGACGCCCAACACCATCACCACCTACAAGGCGTTGAAGCAAGACCTCGCCGAAGTCCGTGCCAAGGGCTTCGCCTTGAGCAATGCCGAGCACGTGCCCGGCCTCTACGCGGTCGCCGCCATGGTCAGCGCCGGCGGCAAGCCCGTCGCGTCGATCGGCCTGCTCGGCCGCGATCTCGATTCGGTGTTGGCGACATCCGGGCTGGTGCGTCAGGCGGCCGAGGCGGTGTCGCACCGCATCGAACGCACCGACTGACCCTGCCCTCAATTCCGCGACGCCGTATCCACGCGGCGCCGCGTCGCCAGCAGCAGGTTCGACTCTCCCGGCCGCCAGCGATAGCCGACGCCGAAATCGATGGCCTTGGCGGCATTCTTGCGAAACAGGTCCTGCATCTTGGCCTGGTAGACGCCCTCGAACACCGGGATCGGCGTCAGATATTTGCCGAACGGCGACAGCTCCCACTTGGCGGTATCGAGCAGCCGCAGCGGCACGCCGGTGTCGTCCTGCAGCAACGTCGCGCTGTGGCGCAGCAGGAAGTCCCGCACCTGCGAGAATTCGCCGCCGTGCATCAGATAGGACGCGCTCTTGACGAAGCTGTCGCCTTCGCCAAGCTGCGCCGCGAACGTCAGAAAGCCGCTGCGCTTGATGCCGGTATTGGTGAGGTCGGTGCTGAAATAATACAGCACCTGCTCGCGGCCATCGGCGGCGGCGAAAACGATGCGCGCACCGCGCGACGCCGCTTTTGCCTGCGGGCCGGTGCCGGCGATCGGCTCGCCGTTCGCATCGATATTGAGAAGACTGACGTCGCGGATGGTCTTGCCGGAGCGCGCCAGAAACACATAGAGCACCGGCAGCGTGCCGCGCAGCGGACTGGCCTGAAGGTCGGTGTTCATCTCGGCGGTGACGAAGAAGCTCGCCGCCAGCAACGTGCGCATCGCGTTCTGCACGCTGGAGAGCACCGCCGGCAACGCGCCGCGCTTCAGTGCCATCAGGTCGGGCACAGCGCCGGGCGGTTCGAGCCCCGCCATCACATAGGTGGTGGCGTGCGGGAAGAAGGCATTGGCGTAGAGAAAGTCCGGCCCGCTGAACATGTAGTAGAGCGTGTCGCGCGGCGCGCTCAGGTTGGCAGCCGACCAGACACGAATGCGCGACAACTGCCGGCTGTCATTGTCGGCGAAGGCCCTGTCCATGGCAGCGGCGTAGCGTTGCCAGGTCTTGTCCTGCGTCAGCGGCGCCAGCGGCGACTCAGCCGATGGCGCAAGGCCGGCGAGAAAGCGTGCGGTGTCATTGGCACTGGCGCTGGCCGCGGCGGCGGCGCCACTCAAGCCGAGCGCAAAGCCAATCAGGCTTGCGGCACAGACGAAAACCCAGCTCAGCTTTTTCATGGCGACTTGTCATGCTGCTTCGGGTGCGGCCCTGCCGTTCCCGCCGGGACCAGGGCCCCCGCCCCGCCTCGCCCGCTCACGCCGTACCGTTCCGCCCCGCCTTAAGATAAAATTGACCAAACGGTGCGACGACTGCCGATTGGCAAAACGAGCCGGATTCTCACGCTTGCGAGCATCAATGGGAATCGGTCCATTTGGCAACGGCGGCCCGCACGTCTGAACGGGTTGTCCACGCCTTGCACCGGTCGCGACGAACATGTCAGCCGCTCCCGCCATCGGCCGCGCAGCACCCCGCCGCTCATGGCGCCTCGCCGGCATCGCCTTGCTGCTGATATTGCCTGCCGCCCTGTTGCTCAGCCTTTTGTCCAGCCGCCAGTCTCCGCCACCGCCCGCCGACGCATTTGCTGCCCGCTGGCCGGCCGCTGACGGCCTGCTGCGCAGCTTCGCCACCGATCGCAACGCCTCCGCCGCGATCGCGCCGATCCCGTCGAACGCCGTGCCCACACCTTTGTCAGCCGGCATCATCGGCGCCGGACCCGACTTCAACGCCTATGCGCTGGCGCCGCGTAATGCCGGCGCGCGCTTCCAGGTCGCCGCCCGCCCTGCCGAGACCCGTACGCCAGCGCCGCCGCCCAAACCGGACGTGGCCACGACGCCTGCGAAGACCGAGCTCATCGCCTTCGCCACCGCGCCGTTCCCCTATGACGGCGTGCGGCCGGGCACCGACCGGCCGTTTCTCGATGTCGTCAACGGCCGCCAGAAAGGCCACCGCACCGCGCGCGGCTCGGTGCTGTGGCAGGACCAGACCTTCAGCGACAACCGCGTGCTGCTGCACATTCCCGGCGGCTTCAGCATCGACAAGCCGGCGGTCATGGTCGTCTATTTCCACGGCCACCGTGCCAACCTCAGCCGCGACGTGCTGCAGCGGCAAAAGCTGCCCGAGCAGGTCTCGCTGTCCGGCATGAACGCGGTGCTGGTCGCGCCGCAGTTCGCGGTCGACGCCGCCAATTCCAGCCCCGGCCGCTTCGGCGAACCCGGCGGCTTCGCCCGCTTCCTCGACGAGGCCGGCCGCAAGCTTGCCGCCCTGCACGGCAAGCCGGCCGCGGCGAAACACTTCGCCGCCATGCCCGTCATTCTGGTTGCTTATAGCGGCGGCTATCTGCCGGCATCCTGGAGCCTGCGCCAGGGCGGCGCCGGCAAACGGCTGCGCGGCGTGGTGCTGCTCGATGCCCTGTACGGCGAACTGGGCAGCTTCGCGCAGTGGATCAAGAAGACGCAATCCGCGGTTTTCATCAGCGCCTATACCGGCTCGACCCGCCGCCAGCACCGCGAGCTGGCGCAGCGGCTTGAAGCCGAGAATGTCCGCTACACGACGGAACTGGGCACCCATCTCTGGCGGGGACGGGTCGCGCTGCTGGCGACCGACGACGAGGTCAACCACCAGGATTTCGTCACCCGGGCCTGGACCGCCAACCCGGTCGCGGATGTGCTGGCGAAGCTGAATTAGGCCGCCAGCGGGCCGTTCTGACGTAAATATGATGCCACCCCCGCTTGACGAAGCGAGGCCGCGCCGTTGTCATGCCGGTACCCACCTGCCCATTTCCCTTCAGGAGTACCCGATGACCAAGTTCCGTACTGTCGCTCTAGCCTGCGCAATTTCCGCGCTGACCCTGAACGGGGCTTACGCCCAGAGCGCGCCGGCCGCGACCAAGGCGCCGGCGGAGACGAAGGAATTCAAGCCGTACTCGGGCCAGGAAGGCAAGGATGTGGTCTGGGTGCCGACTCCCGAGGAACTCGTGGAGCGGATGCTGGACATGGCCAAGATCACCAAAGATGACTTCGTGATCGATCTCGGTTCCGGCGACGGCCGCACTGTCATCACCGCGGCCAAGCGCGGCACGCGCGCCCACGGTATCGAGTACAATCCCGACATGGTCGCGCTGTCCAAGCGCAATGCCCAGAAAGAAGGCGTCACCGAGATGGCCACCTTCGTCCAGGGCGACATTTTCAAGTCGGACTTCTCGAAGGCGACGGTGATCACCCTGTTTCTGCTGCCGACGCTGAACGTGCAACTGCGCCCGACGCTGCTGGACATGAAGCCCGGCACCCGCGTGGTGTCGAACACCTTCGACATGGGCGACTGGGAGCCGGATGACCGGATCGACGCCGGCGGCGACTGCAAGGCCTATTGCCGCGCCATGAAGTGGGTCATCCCAGCCAAGGTCGGCGGCACCTGGCGTGTCGGCGAAGGCGAGCTGAAGTTGACGCAGAAATATCAGATGCTGACGGGCGACCTGACCGTGGGCGGCAAGGCGCAGCCGATCAGCGACGCCAAGATGGACGGCGCCAAGATCACCTTCACCGCCGGCGGCCGCAAATACTCCGGCGACGTCGCCGAGGACAAGATCTCCGGCCAGATCGAAGGCGGCGACGCCTGGACCGCGACGCGGTCATCCAAAGGCTGAGGCCCAGCCTGGCATCCCGGATATGAATCGATGCGTCCCGATCTCCGGATCCGGACGCATCGAAGTCTCCCGCTGAAGCGCCTATCGATGCCGGCCGACACCTTGCCCCGCAGCCGGGGATTCTGGGTGTTGATGGTGAAAGGCGCCACGCCACCCGGCCAACGCCGCCACCCGCCATGCGTCGCTAATCAATCCTCTTGATGCCGGCATTGGTGACAATGCCACGGTATTTGACCATTTCGTCGTCCCAGAACTTCTTCGACTGATCAAGATCACGGCCAATCGGTACGGCACCGATCTTTTCGAAGCTGGCGAGCAGCTTTGGATCCTTGAGCGCTTCGAGCAGCGCGGCATTAAGCTTCTGCTGAATCTCCTTTGAGACCCCGGACGGCGCGCCAAGCCCAAACCACCCATCGACCTTGTACTCCGGCAAGCCTGCTTCCGCTGTCGTCGGCGTTTCCGGCAAAACTGCGGACAAACGCTTGTCGCCCGCGACTGCAAGTGCGGTCGCACCCTTCGCGCTAATGGGCCCTGCGACGTTCGGGTACCAGGAGAAGCCAAGCTGCACCCGGCCCTCCATCAGGTCGGGACCAAACTGCGCGATGTTCCGGTAGGGAACATGGGTGAGTTTCGTACCGGTGACCTGCGCAAAGTACTCGCCGGCGAGATGTTGCGACGAACCGATGCCGACCGACCCGTAGTTCAGCGCACCAGGTTCTTTCTTGGCACGCTCGATCAACTCCTTGACCGAGTTGACGCCGAGCTTGTTGCTGGCGGTGATGACGACGGTGAAGCTCGCAAACGGCGAGATCAGCACGAGGTCCTTGGCCTCGAAGCCGATATCCTTGTACAGCATCAAGCCCGTCGTCACGGGACCGGCGGCGACGCCGAGCAGCGTGTAGCCGTCCGGCGTGGCCTTCGCGGCTTGCGCGGTACCGACATTGCCGCCCGCGCCCGGCTTGTTTTCAACGACGATCGTCTGGCCGAGAATGCTCGACATCTTTTCGAACAATACGCGGCTGACCACGTCACTGGCGCTGCCACCGGCATAAGGCACGATCACGGTGATCGGCCGGCTCGGATAGTTCTGGGCATGCACGTTACTCGCAGCCGCAAGGCTCGCAGCAGCCAGTAAGCCCGCAAGCACGACTCGTTTGTTCAACAGCATTTCCTTCCTCCGTTTTTTCCCGTCTTGTCGCGCGGGACTATTGCTATGCGCAGTGGCTATGCGCTTTTCTTGAGTTCGACCTCCGCATCGTAACCGTACAGGCGCTCCTGTTCGGGCGGGAACGTTGCATGTTCCGGGATACGATTGGACCGCATCCGCTCGTTCCGAGCCTTGATCGTCGATTCGTCGTTCATCTGGTAAAGCTCTTCTTCGCGGCGTGCGAGGCCCTGCATCCAGGCCGTGCGCGGCAGTCGCATTTTCACAAAGCGAGCCAGCGCCTCAATTGGCTTGTCCTGGCCTTCGGCGATACAGCCCGCCAGCACGTAAGCATCTTCGATGCTTTGTGCGCCGCCTTGCGCGTAGAACGGCAGCATTGGATGCGCCGCGTCGCCAAGCAGGACGATCCGCCTATCCTGCCACTCGGGCAGAGGTTCGCGGTCGTAGAGCGCTTGCTTGAGCACTTTCGGTGTCGCCGAAATGATGGTTTGGATGATCGGATTCCAGCCCTGGTATTCCGCGAGCGCGTCTTCGATCTTGCCCTCGGCGAGCCATGACTCCCGCGCCGGCTCGGTCTTGGTGCGGCTGATACCGATCCAGTTGTAGGTCTTGCCGGCAGAAACATAATACGAAACGATCGAGCGGTTCGGTCCCATCCAGACGCTGACAAGATTGCCGAGATTGAGATGCGCCACGCGTTCGGCCGGAATGAGGCCGCGCCAGGCAACGTTGCCGGTATAGCGCGGCAGTTCTTTTCCAAAGAGCTGAGCGCGCACGGTCGAATGGATACCGTCTCCGCCGATCAGAATGTCGCCGTGATGCGTGGTGCCGTCTGCCAGCGTTAGCGAAACGCCGTTGTCGTCCTGGTCGACGCGCTCGACGCGTGAGCCGAGTTTGAAGCCGTGCTGGCCGAGGCCGCTGAGCAGAACGTCGAGCAGCTCGGCGCGGTGCGCCGCGTAATAGGGCGAGCCGAAATGCGCTTCGGCTTTTTGACCGAGCGGCGTGTAATAGAGACGTTCGGCGGTATCCCAACCGCGATAGTCGCGGCCGTCGGGGTAGGTGGCAACCTTCTTGAGCGCCTCACCGAGGCCAAGCCTGAGCAAAATCTTGGCGGCATTGGACGACACCTGAATTCCGGCGCCGACCATTCCGAAGGCAGGAGCCTGCTCGAACAGCTGCACGTCGATGCCGCGCTGGCGCAGCGCGAGCACGCTCGTGATTCCGCCGATGCCGCCGCCTGCGACCAGAACCTTCAAATTGGCCATATGCGTGTCCTCCGCTTCTTATATTCTGGATGCGAACGGGAAAGCCTCCCCGACCGAAAATTCGCACTCTTGTCCTTGCGTCGCGACGATTTTCACCGTTTGTAGTGCAGAGACAGCGGCCGCGATATTCACCGGTGATGAATGGTCATATCACCATTTCTGATAGCAATAGCCTCTACCCGAAACGGTAAAGCCGCGCGGGATTTTCCACGAGGATTCTCTCCAGATCGGCGGCCGGCAGCCACGCAGTCACGCATTCGAAGAGGTCGGTGGTGTTCGGCATCGGACGGCCTTCAAGATAGATGTGCGGCCAATCGGTGCCCCACAGACAGCGATGCGGCGCCGCCGAAACCAATGCCGCCGTCGCCTCGCGGATATCCTCGAAGGCGGGTGGCGACTGGGAAACGCGATAACCGACAAGTTTGATCCAGAACCGGTCGTCCTTCATCAGCCGCAGGATGTTCTGGAACTGATTGCCGTCGACGCCCTCAGCGGCTGGAAACTGACCCATGTGGTCGAGCACGATCGGCAGCGGCACGTCGTCGAGAATCGAGTCTATCTGAAGGAGTCGCTCGCTGTTGGTCCATAGCTGGATGTGCCACCCGAGCGGATCGATCATTTTCGCGAGGGAGGGCAACCACTCGATCGGCGTGCGCCCCGTGATCGCATTGAAGCGGATTCCGCGCACGCCGCGGGCATCCATTTCCCTAAGCTGCTCCATGGTCACGGATTGGTCGACGACCGCGATTCCCCGGGTATTTTTCGGGCCCAATCGCTGTATCGAGTCGAGCAGACAGCGGTTGTCCGTGCCGTAGATGCTCGCCTGGACGACGACCATGCGCTCGATTCCGATGGCGTCCGCCATCTGGCGATAGTCCTCGACGGTCGAGAGCGCCGGATCGTACATGCGCTGCGGGCTCAGCGGATACCGTTCGCGCGACTCGAAGATATGGAAGTGGGTGTCCGCGGTTTTCGGCGGCGCTCTTTTTGCGGGAGCGCGCGCCGGCGGCGGCGGAGGCGATACGACAATGCCATGTTCGGCCATGATTGGTGCTCCGGATCGACTTACGGTTTGCCTTCCAGCAGCTTCGTCACGGCTGTCTTGAGGATCTTGAGAAAGAGTTCGGCGGCCAGCGTCGGCGCCCGCGTGATCGGCGTCGCAACAATCACCTCCCGCGGTATCTCGGGATCGACAATACGCTGGCATCGCAACATTTTTCGATCGGCCGCTTGTTTGACCGCGACGATCGGCAGGATGGTGGCCCAGTCGCTTTCCCGCACCAGCTCGATCGTCGGTCCAAGCGAATCCAGTTCGATTTCCGGCTGAAGCTTGATCCCTTTGGAGGCCAGCATCGAATCGACAAGCGCGCGCATGCCTTGACGTTGCGAGGGCAGAACGAGCCGGAAATCCTGGAGCCGGCTCGAGGAAATCTCGGCCGGCGGCCTCTTGCCCGGCTGATAGCGCGTTACCAGGACGAGATAGTCGCGAAACAGTGGTGTGATGGCGATACGCCCCAAACTGCTGGAATTGTTGACGATCGCCAGATCGAATTTTCCGGAATTGAGCTGATCGAGCAGACTGCCACTGTAGGCTTCGACGATACGCAGCGTCACGTCCGGGTATTCGGCCTTGTACAGAGCGAGAACGCCCGGAAGCACGCTGTTCGCGACGGAAGGCATCAAACCGATCGTCAAGCTTCCGGCGATCTTTCCGCTGGCGTCGCGCAGATAGCGCCGGGCTTCATCGACGTCGCCCAGAATCTTCTGACAAATTCCGTAGAACGTTCGTCCCACATCGGTCGGCACCACCCCGCGCGAATTTCGGTCGAAGAGTTTTGTCTTGAAGGTCCGCTCGAGCCTGCTGATCTGCATGCTCAGCGCGGGCTGGACGACATTGAGCCGGGTCGCAGCCTTGGTAACGCTCCGTTCGTCGTACAATGCGACGAAATATTCGATTTGCCGCAGATCCATACCGGCACCTCATACACGGGACTGTATTCTAGCCGCAGAAACCGGAAAATTGGAGCCGCCTTCGCCCTGACAACGGTTGGGGTGCATCTAGCGTCTGGCTGCCTGCAGCCTCTCGCCGTGGACCTGTGTGAAGTCGATTGCCCTGGCGACAAGCCGGGCCTGATCCGCGGCATGTTCGTCGTTCGTGCCGATGGCGGTCGACGCGTTCGCCGGGCGGCTGATGCAGCAAGGCCATTCTGCGGCATTGCCGATCGTACGAAGTACCTTTTCGATCTTTCGATCGAGGTATTGCCACGCTCCCATGTTTTCAGGCTCTTCCTGGCACCATATCACTGTCGCGCGCGGATACCGCGACAGCTCGCTCTCCAGTTCCTTTTCCGGAAACGGATAGAGCTGTTCGATACGGACAACCGCCACGTCATCGCGCCCGGCATCCGCCAGCGCAGCCTCGATGTCGTAGGCAACCTTGCCGCTGCACAGGATGACGCGGCGCACGTTGCCCGTCGTCGCCGGGGCCAGGACCGGCCTGAAACGCGTCCCGGGCCCGAAGGCTGCGAGATCCGAGACCGCGGCGCGGTGTCGTAGCAGCGACTTCGTCGTAAACAACAGCAGCGGCTTGCGTAGGTTGGTGTACTTCTGCCGCCGCAGCAGATGAAAAAGATTTGCCGGCGTCGAACAGTTCGCGACCGTCATGTTCTCGTCGGCGCACATCTGAAGGAAGCGTTCGATGCGCCCGGACGAATGATCGGGGCCCTGCCCTTCCAACCCGTGCGGAAGCATGACGGTCAGATCAGAGACGTCGAGCCACTTGTCCTCGCCGCTCGAAATGAACTGGTCGAAGATGACCTGGGCCACGTTGGCGAAGTCACCGAATTGCGCCTCCCACATCGTGAAGCCACCCGGAGCATCCATCGAGTAGCCGTATTCGAAGCCCAGCACCGAATACTCCGAAAGCGGGCTGCCGATGAACCGGCACCGGCCTTGCCCCTCCCCGATGTGATCGAACGGGCTGGCGACATCGCCCGTCTCCTGATCGAAAACCAGAAAATGACGCTGAGAGAACGCGCCACGGGGCGTGTCCTGCCCGCTAAAGCGAACCGCGATGCCTTCCGCGGCCATCGATGCCAATGCCAGCGCTTCGCCCATGGCCCAGTTGATGCCCTGGCCGCCGGAAACCGCCACTCCACGATCCCTCATCTGCCTGGCGATCTTGTCATTCACGTTGATCCCCGGCGGCACCGTGGACAGCACCTCGCCGAGGCGCTTGAGCGTTTCGACGTCGAGCCCGGTCGCAGAATCGCTGACGGTAGCCCGCGCTATCTGCGCACTGACGGGCGCCAGCCGGACGCTCCTGATTCCCGCATGGTTCGGCCGGTAGGCCTCGAGCGCGCTGTAGGCGGCATCGAGATCGCCGAAACAGCGCTGGGCGATGGCGTCGGCCTCGTCCTGCGACAGCACGCCATCGGCGATCACGCGCGGAATGTACTGGTCGTGCACCGTGCTGTGGCTGGCAATGCGGCGATACATGACCGGCTGGGTGAAGTTCGGCTCGTCGAGCTCGTTATGGCCGTGGCGGCGGTAGCAGACGAAATCAATGACGATGTCGGCGGAAAAACAGGCGCGATAGTCGGCCGCCAGATGCGCCGTACGGATCACGGCATCGACATCGTCGGCATTGACGTGAAGCACCGGCGCGCCGATCACGCGCGCAATATCGGTGCAATACACCGAGCTTCGGCCGTGCTTGGGGTCGGTGGTGAACCCGACCTGATTATTGATGACGAAATGGATCGTGCCGCCGGTATGGTAGGCCGGAAGCTGGCTGAGCTGCAGAACTTCGCCGACGACGCCTTGGCCCGCGAACGCAGCGTCCGTGTGCACCTGGAGGCCGAGGACACGGCGCACCGCTTCCTCCCGGTCGACCTCCGCGTCCTGCCGCGCACGGACCCGGCCCGCAGCGACGCCATTAATCGCCTCGAGATGCGAGGGGTTATGGCAATACGTGATGGAGACCGCAGCATCGCCGAAATGGCGCTCGCCAACGTGACCGAAATGGTACGGGACGTCGCCCGAAGCCTTGACGTCGGGCGGGAACGGACTGCGCCCCTTGAACTCATGCAGCAGGGCGGTCAGGGGTTTGGCGACGACGTTGGCCATGACGTTCAGGCGGCCGCGCGCCGTTCCGCCGATCACGACATCGCGCACGCCATGCGCCGCCGAACGCGCCAACACTGCGTTCAGCCAGGCGACCATCGCCTCGGCGCCATCCGCGCCGAACCGTTTCTTCGCCAGAAAGCGGCGGCCGAGGAACTGTTCGAATTGCGTGGCCGCAATCACATCGTGCGCTGCCGCCTTGCGCTCTGCCGCGCTGGGCTCACCGAGTCCGGACTCGGCCGCCGCATAAAACCACGCCCGCGCCGCGGCGTCGTCCATGTGACCGCACTGGAAGCCGATCGTGCCCGAATAGATGTCTCTCAGTCGGGTCAGTAACGTGCGCGGTGTCGTCGCCCGGACTCTGGCCGCGGCGTCTCCCGGGAAATTGCGATCCATCGCATCCGCCTCTATGCCGTGAAAGGCGGGATCGAGGTCGGGCGGCGCCTCACGTTGCCACAATCCGAGCGGGTCCAGCGCAGCCGCCATATGGCCGTGCTGCCGATAGGCATTGACGAGGCCCGCTGCGCCGGCATCGAGTGCGGCGTCTGCGGCCTTTCCGATGACCGGGCCGCCGCCCCACAGTTCCTCGAAATAGGGTAGCCAACTCGGATCTACCGAGTTCGGGTCGCGGATATAGCGATGGTACAGGTCGATGATGTATTCCGCGCTGACGGCCGGAAAAACCACGATTTCCTCAATTGATTGGGCGAAACGAGACACTCGGGCCCGTGTATCCCATGCGCATAAGCGGACCACAATTCAGCAGAACTTATCGGAGGCATCAGCACTGCAATACGACGTATTCGTCGGGGTTTTCCCCTCCGTCGCGGTCATGCTAGTCGTGCTGCCTTGCTCGTCATCTTCCCCCCGCTTTCGCGATGCTGCTGTGAAACCTCCGAATGGCATAGACATGATTCAGGCGAGCGGCCCCACCGCAATACCCAACTCGCCCGAGGCGCGGGATAAGGCCTACCTGGTTCACGGGCTGACCAACCTGCGCCAGCACATCGACCGTGGCCCGCTGATCATCGAAAGCGGACGCGGCGTTTGGGTGCGCGACACTCAGGGGCGCGAATTTCTTGAGGGCATGTCGGGCCTGTGGTGCGTCTCGCTCGGCTACGGCGAGACGCGTCTCGTTGAGGCGGCCAGCCGCCAGATGGAGAAGCTTGCCTACTACCATCTGACGAACCACCGCTCGCACGAACCCGTTATTGAGCTGGCCGAGAAGCTGATCGCGATGGCGCCGGTGCCGATGTCGCATGTCTGGTTCGCCAGCACCGGCTCCGAGGCGAACGACTGCGCGGCCCGCCTCGCCTGGTATTACTGGCACGCGAAAGGCGAACCGCAGCGGCGCAAGTTCATCGCCCACCGGCGCTCTTATCACGGCAACACCATCGCCACTGCCAGCCTGTCGGGCGCCGGCTACCTGCACGAGCAGTTCGGCCTGCCGCTGCCCGGCTTCCTGCATGTCGAATGCCCGGACTTCTACGTGGGCGCACGCGACGGCGAAGGCGAGGACGCCTTCACCCGGCGCCTGCTCGAATCGCTGGAGACGCTGATCGAGGCCGAAGGCCCCGACACCATCGCCGCCTTCTTCACCGAGCCTGTGCTGTCGTCTGCCGGCATCGTCGTGCCGCCGGAACACTACATGGCGGGATTGCAGACGCTGCTGCGCAAGTACGGCATTCTGCTCGTCGCCGACGAAGTGGTGACCGGCTTCGGCCGCACCGGCGCGATGTTCGGCTGCACGACCGCCGGGCTGGTGCCGGACATGATCGTCTGCGCCAAAGGCATCACCAGCGCCTACTTCCCGCTTTCCGCGCTCCTGATCAATGAACGCGTGTACCAGGCCATGCTGGAGCAGAGCGACCGTCTCGCTTTGTTCGGCCTGACCATGACCTATTCGGGCCACCCGGTGGGCGCCGCGGTCGCGCGCGAGGCGATCCGTATCTACGAGGGCGACGGTATTGTTACGCACAGCCACGCCATGGAGGCTGTGCTCCATGAGAGACTCGCGCACCACCTCGCTGGCTCGCGCCTTGTCGGTCAGATCCGCGGCCGGGGCCTCTTGGCGGGCGTGCAACTGGTGGAGAGTCGCGAGCCGAAGCGTTTCTTCGACCCTGTGCTCAAGGTGGGCCCGCGCATTGCGGCGGCGGCGGAGGAGCGCGGTCTGTTTATCCGCGCCATTGGCGACATCATCGCCATATGCCCGCCGCTGATCATCTCTGCCGACGAGATCGAGGCGCTGGCGCACCGTCTTGCGCTTGCGGTCGCGGATGTCGAGGCGACGCTGTGACGGCAGCGCCCTCGGGCGGCATGTGCAAAATATAAGGAACGGTGGTGGCGGACGCAGTCCAGTTCGAACCCGTCTCCAATCCAAACTGCGCAGAAATGGGAAAAATAATGGGAAAAACGCGCAAATTGCCGCGGGCGAGCCGGAAAAAAGCGAAAGATCGCTGTGGCACAGGCACTTCTGTCATTTTTGAGGTCAAATAAATAATGGGAAAACAAATCGCGGAAATGGGAAGTCAGGCAAAAGAAATGGGAAGATAGCCAATATTTCTGATTCGCGATTCGTGAGCTGCACAGTCTCTTAGACGCCGGGCTGGGAGGGCGCTGTGAAGACGCTGGCGATCAAATACAAAGACCCGCGCAAGCTCAAACCACGCCTAAAAAACCCCCGCACGCACACGCCCCGGCAGATCAAGCAGATCGCGGCCAGCATCACCGAATTCGGCTTTATCAATCCTGTCCTGATCGACAGCGCCGACGAAATCGTCGCTGGGCACGCCAGGGTCGCCGCCTCCATCTCTCTTGGAATGACGGACGTGCCGACGGTCCGGGTGGGTCACCTCACCCCCGCCCAGATCCGTGCTTATGTTATTGCCGACAACCGGCTCGCCGAAAATGCCGGCTGGGACCGAGAATTGCTCGCCCTAGAGTTACAAGAGTTATCCGTCCAGCCAAATTTCGATGTTACGGTAATTGGCTTCGAGATGGCCGAAATTGATCTCCTCGTCGGTGAGGCCACCCACGGCGAGCCGGATGAGGCGGATGCCGTCCCCGAGATTGATCGATCCCTCCCCGCGGTGTCACAGCTTGGCGATTGCTGGCAGATCGGTGACCATCTTCTCCTGTGCGGGGACGCCCTCAAGGCTCGAAGCTATGAACGCCTACTTCACGGCAACCGAGCTCAGATGATTTTTACCGATCCACCCTACAATCTGCAAATCGCGGGTAATGTTTCTGGGCTCGGAAAAGCGCAACACCGAGAGTTCGCGATGGCGTCGGGCGAAATGACCCAGCGTGAATTCACAACTTTCCTGAGGCGCGCCTTGACGAACCTCGCCGCGTTCAGCGTGGACGGCTCGATCCATTTCGTATGCATGGATTGGAGACATATTCGAGAGCTGGCCGATGCCGCCGATGACACCTACACGGAGCTAAAAAATATCTGCGTCTGGTCAAAGAGCAACGCCGGCATGGGCTCGCTATATCGGTCAGCGCATGAGTTCGTATTTGTTTACAAGAACGGTCGCGCCAAGCACATCAACAATGTCGAACTCGGTCGGTTCGGAAGAAGCAGAACCAATGTCTGGGAATATGCCGGAATGAGCAGTTTCGGAAAGGATCGGGAAGCATCCCTTGCGGGACATCCAACTCCGAAACCACTCGCTCTCGTCAGCGACGCCATCCTCGACTGCTCGAAGCGAGGCGGCATTGTTTTGGATGCGTTTGCCGGCAGCGGGACGACCCTACTCGCTGCCGAGAAAACCGGCCGGCGCGGCTACGGCATTGAGCTCGATCCGCATTACGCTGACCTCACCATCAAGAGATTCGAAGAGGTCTATGGCTTAAGAGCGATACAGGTCGATTCAGATTTGAGTTTTGACTGGGTTCGTATTGAGCGGACGGAGAACAACAATGGTCAAGAAGGTACGACTGACGCGCGAGCGCGTACGGTTAACGCCCGAAGAAAGAAAGCGGATCGACAAAAAGGCGGCCGGCAAGGAAAGCTCGCCCCGCGACAAAGAGTCCGGCTCAAACCGCGGTGACTATGCGGTCGGTCACGGCAGCCCACCGAAAGATACACAGTTTAAAAAAGGCGATGGTCGCAAGCGGCCGGGACGGCCCAAGGGAAGTAAGAATGTCGCGACGACATTAATGGAGGCCGCGCGTGATCCGGTCACCGTAACAATCGACGGGAAGAAGCGAAAAATTTCAAAAACGCAATCAGCCGCGATGCAACTCGCTAACGCAGCCGCTAAAGGCGATCCGAAGTTTGTAATCAAGTTTCTCGATTTGATCGCACAGATCGAAGCGAAAGCGGAGGCCGCCAGGCCTTCTGAATACCCCTTTAGCGATGTTGATATAAAGATAATCCGAGAAATCTATGAGCGCCTGCGGCCATACAACGAGCGGGCAGACAATTAATGCCACCATCTCCTGCAAAAATGGCGGCTGAGATCTATCGGCAGGACCTGCTTGCATTCATCCATCGTTCGTTTCTCGAGCTCAATCCAGCGGCGTCGTTCGAGTATAACT